>JAJISI010000099.1 GCA_022848805.1 Thermoplasmatota archaeon | reverse complement strand
GACCATCCTCTTGACGAGTTCCTGGGGGTCCTCGGACAGCTCCCGCTCCTCTTTCTCCGAGCTCAGCTCCAGCCCCGACGCTATCCTCTTCAACGATCTCGGGGCGACCCACACGAAGCTGCTGCCGGAGTTGGCCCTCGCGAACTGGGCGAGGCGATGCCTGAGCCAGTTGGGCGATCCCGTCCGTGGGAGGCCGTATATCGCGCACAGTATCCTGAGGTCGCCCGGGTCGTCGAAGAGTTCGAGATCCCCTTCGGGGACCAGCTCGACACGGTATCGTTTGTAGACCACGTAGAGGTAGATGGAGAGTGTGACGACCACGAACGGCAGGACGAAGAACATCTCCTCCCCGCGCGAGACCAGGAGCGCTGATACGGTCGCGAGGGCTGATACGAAAAGGACCGTGACCGCTCCCCAAACCTCGCCTGCACGCATGATGTCCGATGTTGGAGGTGCGAGACGGTAGAAATACCTGCGGACGTACCAGCTCATTCTCCGGCGACCGTCATCGAGAAGTTCACAGAGCGGACCGAGTGTGTCAGCCACCCGAGCGATACGATGTCCGCGTACGAGGCGTACTGCTCGATGTTGTCCGGCCGTATCCCGCCGGAGACCTCGATCACCACTCTGGGCCACCTCTCCTTGATAGCCTTCGCCACGCGGGCGCCGTCGGAAGGGTCCAAGTTGTCCAGCATGATTATGTCCGCTCCCTCCTCGGCCGCGATGACCGCATCCTCTTCGTTCTCGACCTCGACCTCTATCTTCTTCGTGAAGCTGGCTGCCTTCGCCTTCCTAAGCGCTTCACGGACGCCTCCTGCGAGTACGATGTGGTTGTCCTTGATGAGGATCGCGTCATCGAGTCCGAACCTGTGCGGGTCGCCGCCTCCGAGGGAGACCGCGCGTTTCTCGAACTCCCTGAACCCGGGGGTGGTCTTCCTGGTCGCGGCTACATTGACATTCGGGTTCGTTTTGCGGCATGTCTCGAGAAGATCGCTCGTCAGGGTGGCTATGCCGCTCATCCTCATGAGGAAGTTCAGGGCCAGCCGTTCACCTGTCAGGATGGCCCTTGCAGGCCCTTTCACGACGAGGACGACGTCTCCCTTCGCGACCTTGGTGCCCTCGGACACGGGCAGGGTCGCCTCCGCCCCGAGCTCGGCGAAGACCTCCGCCGCCTCCTTCGCACCGGCTAGGACGCATATCTCATTCGCATTGACCGTCCCGACCGCCCTGCGGTCGGGTGAGAGCAGAAGCTCCGAGGTGATGTCTCCGGAGCCGATGTCCTCGCGCAGGAATTCAGAGTACTTCGTCCTCATAGCAAGCATAGACTAGAAGTGTCCGCCACCTTTTCTAGGTTTTCCTATCACGGCTACATCGTGAACTTCTCGCCGTTCTTGGGCAGGAGTACCTCGAACCCGTCCTCCCTTAGGTCGTCCGCCAGCGCCTCCCTCTGGTCTCCGTGGCATAGGGTGACCTTCTCGGGGGAGCACGCTCTGGCGAACTCAAGGAGCTGGTCGTGGTCGGCGTGGGCGGAGAAATCGAACTTCTTCACCTCGCAGTTGACCTTCACGGTCGCCCCGTTGACGTCGATCACGCCTTCGTTGAGCAGCCGCCTACCGTTGCTCCCCTCCACCTGGTAACCTGTGAGAAGGATGGCGCTCTTGGGGTCGTCCTTGAGCTGCTCCAGATATCCCAAGACCGGGCCGCCGTCCAGCATCCCGCTGGTCGTCACGATCACGTCCGACCTGGCCGCCAGGGAGCGTCCCTGTGCGTTCCACACGAGCTTGGCCCTGTTGACTGCGTGGCGCAACCTCTTGCCGGAGCGTACGTACTCGGGCATCGAAAGGTAGATCTTGCTCACCCTCCTGCCCATGCCGTCCACCCAGAACTCACGCTTCAGGTCCTTGAGCAGCAGTATCATCTCCTGCGTCCTGCCGACGGCGAAAGCCGGGATGATGACCTTCCCTCCCCTCTCGAGGACCTCATCCACCTTCTTCAGGAAGGTGTGTTCCGTTTTGGAACGGTCGGTGTGGTTCCGTCCGGAGTAAGTGGACTCCATGATCAGGTTGTCGCACTTGACCGGTTTGGCCCCTTTCACGAGGCGGGTGTCTACCGTGTGAAGGTCGCCGGTCACGAGCGTCGTGGACTTGCCCCTCAGCTCGTACATCGTCGCCCCGGGTATGTGTCCGGCCGGATGGGCCTTCAGTTGTAGCTTGCCAGCATTGACGGTCTCGCCGAAGCCGATCTCCCTGAACCTCCTCTCAGCGACCTTCACGTCGCCGATGTCGTACTGTTCCGGGTAGCCTTCGGCCCTCCCGACCTTGATGCTGTCCTCCATGAGCAGAAGGGCCACCTCCCGCGAGGTGGGCGTGGCGACGACATCGATGTCGTATCTCGCCGTGAGCCACGGGATCATCCCGCAGTGGTCCAGGTGTGAGTGTGTGAGGAACATCTTGTCTATCGGGGGCGAGGCCTTCGGGTACTGGGGCGGTGACGAGGCCGTCATGCCGTAGTCGAATAACATCCTGGCGCCGTCGCACTTCAGCAGAATGCCTTGTCTGCCGACTTCGTGCCCTCCGCCAAGGAATTCTCCTTGTATTTGCATTGGGGGAGTCAACCGGCTCCGGTATAATATGTTTACCCCAGCTAGTTCTCCGCTGGTCAGCCTGGTCTATCGGTCGCCGACCACCTGCACATGGACCTCCCTCGTCCGGGGCTTGTTGTCCAGCTCCATGAACACTATCTGCTGCCAAGTGCCCAGCAGTAGGTGTCCGTCCACTACAGGCACCGTCAGCGACGGACCTATCATCGACGCGCGCACGTGCGAGTGGCCGTTGCCGTCCCCCCAGCGGCGATGATGCTCGTAATCTTCGCCCTTCGGGTAGAGTCGGTCCATGGCGTCATGGAGGTCCGAGACGAGGCCTGGTTCGTACTCGACTGTCGTTATGGCAGCCGTCGATCCTGCCACGAATACGCAGGCAAGGCCTTGCCGTATTTCCGATCCCGATACGGCCTTCTGTACGCCGTCCGTGATGTCGATTATCTCATCCTTCGCCTCCGTCTTCAGGCGGAGGCTGTCTGATGCTGTTGTCATCGTAAGATGCTCCAGTCGTCCATCGAATCGCGCTTAAGAGGCATAAACAATGCCATCCTTCGATGGTTGTACTGCCTACTGCAGCAGTGAAGAATGGTACGTACCATTCTCGCCTGACATTTCCTGCGAAACCCTATATACCATATGTTGACAATAATCTCTCTCAATGCACACGGACAACACCTATGTTCCGAAGCGCTTCCGGAACAACGACGGCCGAAGGGTCTGGCTTACATCGTCCTTCAGGGTGGAGTTCATCAAGCTGGGGATCGAGAAGGCGGGGAGCATAAACAGGCTGGCCCGCGAGCTGGGTTATCGGTCCAGGATACATCCAGGATGGAGCATAAGGCAGATCCTGTACGTAGAGCAGCCGTTCCCGTACGAGCGCCTGCTCAAGATGACGGATTTCGTCGGCTATCCGATGGATGAAGTGCTTAGACACAGGACAGAGCCCGCCCGGGTAACGGTCGACAACACGAACGAGGCTCTGAGGAAGAACGGACTCTGGTGCTATCACGTTGCGAGGATGCGCCTGCGCTGATTTTCGGGCGTGGCCGTCCGACTGCGGGTTCTAACGGCGTTCCGGACGGCTGCTTCGGCGCCATTGGCAGTCCGACATAAACCATAAATAGACTCTACCCTCTACTATCGAACATGGCTCTAGGTGCGGAACTGGCGCTGGCATTCGTCATAGTGGGCGTGCTCATGCTGTTGGCAGAGCTCGCCTCTCCAGGGGCGTTCATAATAGTCCCGGCCAGCGTACTCATCGTGCTGGGAGGTGTGGGATTGATCTACCCTGATTGGCTGCTCACGTGGTGGGCGCCACTCGCGGCGGCAGTCATACTCGTCCCCATGACACTGGTCACGATGAAGCTCTACCAGAACCTCTCGCCTCCCGCGCCGCCAGAGACGGTCGTGGCGACCACTCTGGTGGGGCAGAAGGGCATGGTGAAGAAGGAAGTCTATCCTGGCAACCTGAAGGGGAAGGTCAGAATAGACCACGATACCTGGAGCGCGACG
>JAJISI010000098.1 GCA_022848805.1 Thermoplasmatota archaeon | reverse complement strand
CAGAACCGAGCAGCCACTGCGGAGGTCGAGAAAGGCTCTATGAAACAGGCGGCCTCGGTTATGGACTCAGGCGTGGCGATTCGTGTGTTCGACAGAGGTAGCCCCGGGTTCGCATACTGTTCCGGACATTCCGTCGCGGATGTTGATAAGGCGGCCGAGCTGGCGGTCTCACAGGCAAGGGCGGGCGTTTCTGACCCTGATTTCAAGGGTCTTCCAGTCGCGGAGAAAGTCACGTTCAGACCGGGCCTCTACGACAAATCCATCGCCTCGCTTCAGCCGGATGAGGCGGTCGACATGCTGCTGACACTGACGGACGTCGCGGGGGATGACAAAAGAATATCCTCGGTGAACGCAGGTCTCGTGGTAGCCGTCGGCGAGGCCGCGCTCAGAAACAGCAACGGGCTGTCGCTGAGCCAGGAGATGACCTCGTTCGACGTATTCTCCGAGACGGTCGCCCGCGACGGCGATATGATGTTCTCAGGCCTCGACTACGCCTCCAGCAGAAGACTGGACAGAAGCTCTCTCGAGACGGTCGGGCGCAGCGCGCGCGAGCACGCGATCGGAGGGCTCGTCCAGAAAAAGGTCGAAACGGGGGACTTCCCGGTCATCATGGACCCGCTCGCATCCGGCTATGTCCTGGCCCAAGCAGTCGGCGGAGGCGCTAACGCAGAGAGCGTTCAGCGCAAGAGGAGCTATCTGTCGGGCAAGCTCGGAGAGAAGATCGGCGCCGAAGGGTTCTCCGTCCTGGACGACCCTACGCTAGAATGGGCAGTGGGCAGCACCTCGTTCGATGGTGAAGGTACCCCCTCGCTGAAGAAGAGCGTGATCGAGTCCGGGGTGCTCAAGTCATACCTCCACGACTCCTATACGGCCGGGAAGGACTCGATCGAGAGCACCGGCAACTCATCCAGAGGAGACGCTGTGTGGAGTTATAGGTCTCCACCTAGCATCTCGTTCTCGAACCTGGTAGTCGCGAAAGGAGACGCAACGACAGAGGAGATGATCCGGGATACGGGCCACGGGGTATATCTCCGGTTGACGTTCGACAACCCGAACCTGGCGACTGGCGAGTTCTCAGGGCTCATGATGGAGGGTTATCTGATCGAACACGGCGAACTGGGAAACACCATCCGTCAGGCCACCATCGGGATAGGGCTGTTCGACATGTTTTCCAGGATCGACATGGTGGGGAAGGAATCGAGGCCCGCCTTCGGCGTAGACACACCGGCGATAAGGATATCCCGCGCCAAGGTCGGCGGCTCAGCCTAGAACTCGAATTCCTGTCCGCAGACAGGACATCTGCCCGCCCTTTTTGCACATGCGAGATGGAGATCGTTCCCGCACCTGCACGAGACGATGTCGAACCCTGGCTTGACCTTGCCCTGGCAAAGGGCGCACTTGGACACTCCAGTGGCCCTCGCGATCTTGAATGGCGGCCCCGGCGAGTACACTTTCAGCCGACCCTCGATCTCGAAGTCGTCCACTGCTGAATCGAACCGCCTTCTGGCGGAGATGTTTGCCCTGATCGATAGATTGCCCTCATCTCTGGGCACTATCCTGGCGACGACGCGTTCCTCTTTCCCGGGCTCCAGCAGGTCGACGGACTGGACGTCCTTCAGATCGAACTCCCCTGACAGCTCGACCTTCACCGACCTAGCGGCCGCCTTGCCGCTGTTTCGGAGAGAGACGACGATTTCGCCCTCGGTGCCGCTGTACAGGCCGTCTGTCGTGATCGCTCCGGATATATCCGCAGCGTAGGATTCGGCTTGTGTGTGAGCGGTGTCCAGAGCCTCAGCGACAAGCTCGATGGCTGAATCGTAATCCTTCTCCTTCTCGAGGTCTGCCAGGTCCAGCAGCCTTTCGGCCTCCTTGACAGAGCCACCGAGCCGTCGCAGGTTCTCTATCGCGCTCTCAGCTGCGATCGAGATGTCGATGTACTTACTGTTTGAGTCTTCGATGGTCTGGACCTTCTGGTCCGCCTTCATGAGTATGTCGAAGGCTCTCATGTGGTCCCCCGAATCTATGCTGGTTCGCGCTTCATCTATGAGCTTCTGGATCGACTTCACGCCCGCCCCTACATGGCCGAGCGTCTCGAGCCGGCTTTCCGTTTCTTGCACGAGGTTCGAGATCTTCTTCTCGACCAGACCGATGCATTTCTCTCTGCATGACTGCGCCTGCTGGTACGAGAAGTCCCAGAGCTTCTCCGAGAACGATGTCCCTGCCACCTCGAGGAGGTTTTCGCAGTCCTTGATGCCGATGCCCATCGCCTTCGCCTTCGAGATGATCTCCTTTGTCTCGTCCATCAGGTCGCTGACAGACGTCTCGAACAGCGTCCCTGCCCTTTTCGAGCATCGGGCGAGGGCGTCCCTGAACTTGTCGAAGTCATGTACTGATAGGTATTCGTGCGCCATGTCGATTATCTCGTCACAGCTCGATGTGTCGATATTCACTTTCTTAAGCCGCTCCACCTGCTCCCTTGCGGCACTGAACGCAATCCGGGCGCTGTCCAGGTTCTCCCGGATCTCATGCAAGGCGTCGCCGCTCTCAATGGCCGTGGTGAGAGCGTCAGTGTACTTCCCCTGTTTGAGAAACGACTCTGCCCTGTCAGCGACCTCGGCGGCCACATCAACCTTGATACCCTCTGCTGCAGCGTCGGCCAACTTCTTCTTCGCACTCTCGACCGCTTGGGTTCTGATGTCCTTCTGGAGCTCCGCGCGCTCCATCTCGGCCTCGCACTGCATGGCCAGTTTGAGGGAGTCCTGGTACCTCCCGTCGTTGAAGGCTTCGATACCGTCGGCGACATACCTCTCGGCAACCCCGACGTGCATGCCCTCGGAGATGGTTTCCTCGACACGCGCCTTGAACCGTTCCAGGGTCTTCCATATGCTGGATCTGGTGGCCTCGAGCGACATCTCCGCCGACTTCTTGGCGAGCTCGAGAGCTATGGCATACTGATGGCGGGTCATGGCCTCGACCGACTGGTCGAGGAGCTCCCTGGCCTGGTCGACCGACATGTTGAGCGTCTCTGCGTCCCTGAGGCTGCTCCTCGCGCTCTTGATCTCACCGGCCGCCTGTGAGCTGAGGTTTCGTACATGGTCGATGTCCTCCTTCGCCGAGTCGAGGCATTTGAGTGCCTCGGAGAACTCCGCCTTGCTGGCGAGCTCGGTCGCCTTCTCAACGAGTTTATCGGGCCCGACCGTGTCTATGCTGACGTTCTTCGCATCGGTGACGATTCTCTGCACATTCCTGACCATCTCCTCGACGCCAGACGCGAGGGACGCCTTCGCGGTCTCGCTGGCCTTCTTGCTCAGCTCCAGCGCACCGTCGTAATCCTTCTGCTTCATCTGCTCCTTGGCCTTCGACAGCAGTACCTGTGCCTCGTCAATCGCGATTCCGTGCGCCTCCGCTAGGTCCAAGTTCTCCTTCGATGCGAGTATGAACTTGGCCGCTAGGTACATGGCGAGTCGCTTCTCGGTCTCGTTTATCAGTTTTTCGAGAATCGCATCGGCGTCATCGAGCTGGCCCTCCACGAAGATGTCCCGTGCCTCGTTGAGCCTCTTAGTCAGGTTCGACACGTCTATCCTGTTCTCACTCGCTTCGTTGATGAGTTCCTCGGCCTTTCTGGCCTTCTCCTTGATGGTGTCATACTTGGAGATGTCGTCCCTGATCTGCTCTTTGGTGCTTGCGGCAAGATTGAACGCCTCCTGGAACTCCCCGGCCTCGGCCTTCTTCCTCGCGTCCTTCAGACGGTCTTTCGCATCTGAGATATCGATAGTCAGGGTCTTCGCATCTTCGAGAGAGTCCTTTATGGCCGAGAAATCGGTCTGCAGCGCTCTGAACATCGACTCGTCAGCGCTCTGCACGACTTCTCTCATGCGCGATAGAGATTCATGGTACGATTCCTTCTCGAGAAGCTCCCCCGCTCTGGTTCTGAGAATTTCGAGATCCGATGTATCGATCCCCATCGATGCGGTCATTTGGAGTTTCTCGCGCGTGACTCCGGTCATCCTCTCGCACTCCTGTCGGCCCAGGTCCTCCAGGCCTGCGGTTATCTCGACGATGATCGCGTTCGTCTTCTCGAACTCCCTTTCCGCTATGAGGTTCCTGGCGCTTT
>JAJISI010000097.1 GCA_022848805.1 Thermoplasmatota archaeon | reverse complement strand
GGTGCTCGCATGGGAAGTCGTCGCATTCGAAGCAGTACTCAACCTTGTTCTCGAGCAGCAAGTCGCATCTCTTCCTCAGGAAGGAACAAGTCTTGTTCCTCGGTCTGCATCCCCTGCAGTACGCCATCCGAATTCCCTTGCTCTTGACATCATGCGTGACCGCGAGATACGAGGCGCAGATGTTGCAGTTCATCCCGCAAGGGGCAATCAGCTCTTCCTTCATCTGCTGGAGGAATCGTTCAGGAAGGTGATAAAACCCTCAGCGGAGAACTGGGAGTCCACCGGAGCTTTAGCCGACCGCCTGAATCGCCAAGCTCGAATGGTGCTCCTGCGACAGAAACGCCGATATACTTTGCTGTGATATCTACTCCTGGGGGTAGCATGGGACTGATGCGTGGTGCGCCGAACCCCGCGGGCCGCTCATCGATCTGCGAAGCCCCTGCAGGAGAATTTGACATGATTCACGCGACGCAGAATGACAAGGTGACCCCAGACCGAGTCGAGATAGGCCTCAAGATGGCGTATCTCAAAACTCGGAGAGATCATAATTCCAGGGTGCTCGAAGGGTTCGTGACGCTTCTGGAGCATTTTCAGAAGAATCACATGGCCCTTTCCGGACTGTTGCAGGAGGCTGCTGGCCTTATCAGGAGCCTGTTCAAGCTGAGGTATGTGATGATCGGCTTGAAGGACCAAGACGGGACGTACAAGTACGAGTTCATGTCCGGAATGAGGGACGATTCATGGGCTGCGCATAGGAAGAAGGTCTACACACTGGAGTCATTTGCACTGAACGTTCCTGGATGGTACAAGGTAGGAGTGATAAGCGATTTGAGCAGGGTCTACCTCGAGGAGAATTGTCCTCTGGGTCCCGGGTATGAGACCTCGGTGAACAGGCCCGCACTACTGAGCCAACAGAGGTCCTCGCTCGATTCGAGTTTGGAGGCGGATTTCTTCAACACGCTCATCAAGGGGCCCAGGGATGAATTACTTGGATGGATTGAGTATCCCGGAACCGTGGGAGGCAAGCTGCCCGACGCAACTGTGTTCAGGAACATCGAAGTGATAGCGTCTATCCTGAGCGCCGCGATAATGTATCAGGATAGGAAGAAGAGAACTCCATAGTACAGCGCGACACATCGCGGTAGCGTGAGCCCGCTATTGCGGAAGAATCCGATCGAATCGGATTCCGAGAATGAACGCCTGGTCGGGACATGGAGTGGGCCCAACCGGATTCGAACCGGTGATTTTCTGCATGTCAAGCAGATGTCATAGCCACTAGACCATGGGCCCGTGCAGGGGGCGACATAAGGCAAGGCCGTCTATAACCTTTTCTGTTTTCAGACAGGGCAGCCAGACCCTCGAGCGTTGGTTTAAGACCGGGTACCGCATCCATCCTCTGGAATGCCTCTGAAGCTCGTCGTGTATGCCGGCACAGGCAGCTCGCATTCGTGGACTTGGTTGGCCGATCTTCTCGAGGCTAACGCCTTTGGAGACGTGCGATTCCTCGACGAGCATAGCTTCGCGCAGTCGCTGAGCGATCAGTGTTCCATCGCTATCATCTCTGGTGGTGACGCGTACGCTATCGCCTCCGCTCTCTCCAAGGACGGTTTCGCTAGGCTGGAGAGGTTCATCCGGTCCGGCGGCGGATACGTCGGCATATGCGCTGGAGCATACCTCCCACTTCCCACATCCGTCCCTTCTATGAGCGAGTTTAATCTGTGCTCGACGAAGATAGAGAACATAGTGCAGGGATTGCCGACATCTGAGAGCGAGTCACCGAGACTGAGCGTAGGCTATTGCGATAGACGGATCATTCACCCGGTCCGCGGGGAGGTGCTGCTCAGTTGCGGCGATGTCTCCGTGAAGGCGCCGGTATACGGTGGTCCGATCTTCAGGGAACCGTCCGATGAACGGGTGATGGGTCGATTCTCCGGCTTCACGGAGAAGACTGAGATGCAGATTGACGCTCAGAGCGCCAAGGAGATAGTCCTTGGTAGGCCAGCGGTCATCGAGACCCAGCATGGGAAAGGTAGGATGTTGCTCCTATCCCCACATCTCGAGCATCCGCTGTATCCAGAGGCTAATCTACTGTTCATGGGACTCCTTCGTCTGCCCGTCGGTGGGGACCAGAGCACGGCTGTGACGCAACCTGCGGCCGACTCCTCGAAGGGCGAGCTCTCAAGAGCGGTCTCGGATCTCGCGGTTTTGCTCCACGGGCTCGAGGGTCGGTCCTTCGTCATCGGCAACAAGATATGGGATTCGGAGAGGTTCCTCGTCTTGTTGGAGGCGGTCCGTAAGAGATTTGCGTCGCTTCCGGGAGACGTCGAGGACGGCCTTGCCGCCCGTCTGCACAGTATCAGGATGAGCCTGCTCGACACGCCCCTCGACGCGTCGGAATCCATCGACGCCGTCCTCGACTCTCTCATGTGCGTCACGAGGGATTGCGTGAACCTGCGGTTCGAGCACATGTCGGGCGGCAGATGACTATATACGAATCCAGCCTGATTCTCGATGGGATGTCGAGCAGCAACGGATCGGCGGGTAGGCTGTCCCTGTACCTCATTCTGGTCTTCGTGATATCAGCGTTCACGCTGGCCGTCCTGATGCTGCCGTACGACACCGTCTACGTGCAGGACAGGGCGTATCTCGACTGGTTCCTCACAGTTATGATCGTGTGCTTCGCGGTCTTCGTCCTCGGCACCGTCTCCAACACACTTGTGTGGATGCGCGGGAAGGGGCTGGTCGGGACACCGGAGTCGCGGTTGGTGCGGACCGTCGTTAGAGCCCTGTCCGTCATCTTCAGCAGGAAGATAGTCAGGCTCACGTCCGTCTTCCTCAGGGAGGCGCTGTACATCGCCAAGCTGCGCGAGCTGAGTATGCTCAGATGGTTCGCCCACTTCATGATACTCGGAGGGTTCCTCCTGATGTTCGCCCTGGACATATTCGTCACGTTGTCGCTCGACATCTTCGGATGGGAGGCGATGATATCCTCGGACGGATGGGCGAAGCTGCTCGTGAGGGACTTCGCGTTCGAGATAGCGGGCCTCATGATGCTGGTGGGGCTCGCGATGGCCCTGACCAGGAGGTACGTGGTCAGGCCAAAGCAGCTGTCGGCCGAAGGAGCCGATGCCGCCTCGCTCGTCTTCCTGTTCCTCGTAGTCGTCGGTGGGTTCGTCCTCGAGGGTATGGGCATGGCCGGGAGCATAGCCGGCCACGAGGGGAACGAGCCGTATTCGTTCGTCGGCTACGCGTTCAGTCTCGTCATGCCCGAATCGGTCGGGGACTACTACGACCAGGCGTGGCTCGTGCACGCGATCATGAGCGCGTTGCTGATCGCCTTCATACCGTTCAGCAGGTTGTTCCACATGTTGGTCACGCCGGTGGTCATTCAGTTGGAGATGTCGCTCGGTCAGGATGGGAATGCCCGATGAAGCGGCTCGACCTCTCCCGGCTCGATATGTCCTCCTTGCTGCGCTACGACGCGTGCGTCAGGTGCGGCGAGTGTACTATCACGTGTCCCACGGGTGGGGAGGCTCAGGATATCGAGCTCGTCACGCCAAGAGGTAAGATACTGCGTCTGCGGGAGCTCATCCGAAGGCAGTACGGGATCAAGGCGCGGCTGTTCGGGCCGAAAGCGATCGCTGACAACGAGCTCAGGGAGTTGTCGGAGCGTGCGTACGAGTGCACGATATGCGGGCAGTGCAAGGCCGTCTGCCCCGCAGGGCTCGACACGATCGCCATGTGGGAGAACATGAGGGAGTTCCTGGTGGCTAACGGGCTCGGCCCGCTGCCGGCGCACGAGCCCCTGGTGAAGAGCATCGAGAACTACGACAACCCGTGGATGCAGCCCCGGACGCAGCGTTCGAGATGGTCGAAGAGGCTCGGGAAGGAGGTCGCCGTGGGCGATTCCATGAAGGAGGCCCACGAGGTACTGTACTTCGTCGGATGCACGGCGGCGTACGATCCCAACATACGCGCGATGGCTGAGAATACCGCGCGCGTGCTTGCGCATGCGGGCGTCGACTTCGGCACGCTCGGGAACGACGAGGGATGCTGCGGGTCCACGATGATGCGGACCGGTCTGTCGGAGGCCGCGAAGGGTTTGGTAATGAGGAACATCGAGAAGTTCGAGCATGCATCTCCGTCTGTGATAGTCACGAGTTGCGC
>JAJISI010000096.1 GCA_022848805.1 Thermoplasmatota archaeon | reverse complement strand
ACCCCGACGCATGCTTTGTGGAGGATACGGCGGTGATCTACGGCAAGAAGGCGTTGATATGCCGGTCGGGCGTCGAAAGCCGGAGAGGGGAGGAGACTTCCATCTGCGATGTGCTCGGACAGTACATGAGTCTCAAGAAGGCCGCGCCCCCGGCAACCGTAGAGGGCGGAGATGTGGTCCACTTCGAGGACCGTCTCCTAAGCGGTCTCAGCCAGAGAACCAACGCGGAGGGTATTAGGCAGATGAGCGAGTGGCTCGAGGTTGAGGTCGACACGATCGAGGATCCGGAGATCATGCACCTCAAGAGCTACATCACGTACCTCGCACGCGACACGGTCATCGCCACTCGAGCTTTTGCAGACGACCCCTCGTTGGCCGGAATGAATGTCATTGTCGTCCCCAGCGGAGATGAGTACGCTGCTGACACGCTCACAATCGACGATACCGTACTGATGCCTGCGAGGCGGGAGCGCGCCCACGAGCTCGTGCGCGAAGCGGGCTTCAAGGTCATCGCACTCGACATGAGCGAGATCGAGAAGTGCGATGGCGCCATGACCTGCCTGTCATTGATATTCTAGGAAATTGACGTGGTTAGTTCGGCATCGTGATATCAACGGGGCGTGGGGTCTTGGCGCTTCGAATTTTATTCAACACCCGGTAGCTCGGCAGAACGCATTCGTGTAAAGGTTTATCTCCAGCAATATCATCGGGGGAAGGCGGAGCCCATAGATTACGAGGGATTCAGATGGTGCAGATGCTTGACGTGATGGAGAAGGCCCTGAATGGCCTTCCGATGAGCGAGAACGATTATCAACTGAAGAGATACGCGACGAAGGTTCAGGAGAAGGTGCGAGAATACAAGATCAAGTATGATCCCGAGAACCCCGTTTCGAGCGATAACTCCCTAGCAGACGATATGTTCGAGGCAGGTCTCGAGCTCATCGTCGATGTCGGAGCCTATTGCATGAGCACGAATCGTGTCATCTCATTTACCGAGTCCGAGGTCCGGGAAGGCCTCAAGAACGCACCATCGAAGGTATTCTTCGGAGAGGGTAGGGACCGGAAGGCGATGACGCCTAGGAAGCCGGAGGACAAGAAGCCTCCTTGGTGTCTCCTAGGGGCTGCCGGCGGCGCCGTCGCGAGCGACGAATCGTTTCTCACCCTGATGGAGGGTTTCGCGGAGATACCCCTGACGAATTCTATCACGACACCTGCGATGACGAAGGTCAGCGGGATGCGTGTTCGCCCCGCCTCCCCGCTCGAGCTGTATGCCACCATGAGGAACGCTACTTTGGCCAGGGAGGCATGCAATCGTGTTGGACGCGAGGGAAAGCCGCTGATGAACACGCTGTCGACTGCAGAGTCTGCAATATCCCTCGCGGCGGCGATGCAGCCCAGATACGGCCTTCGCGCATCGGACGGCTTCATGATCGCGTCCATGGATCCGATGAAGATGGATTTCGACAGGCTTAACAAGGCCGTCATGGCGAGCTCGATGGGCGCGCCGATAGGTATGGACTTCTCGCCTCTGATGGGCGGTTACTCCGGCGGCCCAGAGGGGACCGCGCTGGGGACGGTTGCGACCCACATGATGGGGCTCCTCACGCTTCAGACGAGCTACCACATACCATTCCCGTTGCACCTGCGATACATATCGAACAGCAGCAGGGATCTCCTATGGACCATCAGCACGATGGGTCAGGCGATAAGCAGGAACACGCATCTTCTGAGCATCAGCCTCAACTACACGACTGCAGGCCCGTGCACACCGATGTGCTTGCAGGAGAGTTCCGCGTCAGTGATATCAGCGGTCTCCTCAGGCCTATCGATGGAGTCCGTTGGAGTTGCGACGAACAAGTACGAGGACAGGGTCACACCGGTCGAGCCGAGGATATCCGCGGAAGTGGGACACGCCGTCGCTGGTATGAAACGTTCTGAAGCTAATGAAGTAGTGAAGGCGCTTCTGAAGAAGTACGAGAAGAATCTGGACAAACCACCACTGGGGAAATCCTTGCAGGAGTGCTGGAACGCGACAAAGAGGCGCCCGACCAAGGAGTATTCCACCATCATCAAGAAGCACAAGAGAGACATGACCGATCTGGGCATCACGCTCGACGTGTCCGGGTTGGACTTGCCTTAGATCCAGCGTTGACTTCCAGGTCAACGCCAAACCGGCGTATAAATAGGCCGAAGTCTACTCGTATCATGATTAGCATGGACGGGTACGTTAGGACTGCCTTGGTGGTCTGCATGGCTGCAACGGTGCTGACAGCAGGGACGATAACTTATGCATTCTTCAGAGGCGGAGGCGCCCCGCTGGAGAACACCGGCGTGCTGGACACCTTCTCGAGCTATGACGAACTCGCCAGCTTCTTAGGTGACGCGACCGTCGCAAACAGCGGCTCCGGCGATTACAGGGACGAAGGTCTGACTACTGGTGATTTCGAGGCGGCTCTAGGCGGTGATACAAACACCCACTCGACGACCAATGTTCAGGTCTCAGGCGTCGACGAGGAGGACATCGTCAAGACCAACGGGGAGTTCATGTTCATCGCCTCCCACAGCAATGTGTCGATTGTGAAGGCGTACCCGCCGTCCGTGATGGAGACCATTTCTGTGCTGAACACCACGGACATCATTCCGTTCAAAACCGACGAGATGAATGTCTACATCTCGGGACTGTATCTGTACGATGACAAGCTCGTCGTCCTCTCTTCGATATACGTCTGGTCGTGGTATTACTACGACAGGACAGAGGCATTCGGTCTTCCGGTGGACACCGGCAGATCATTCGTCTCGGTGTTCGACCTTAACGACGTGTCCGACCCTGTGCTCGAGCTGTCGTACGGGATTTCGGGTTATTCCATTACCTCAAGGATGATCGACGATGTCGTCTACCTTGTCGCGCAGGCCTCCGTGTGGATGGTCGATGGAGACCCATGCGTTCCGCAGCTGTGGGAGGGTGACGAGAACCGGCCGTTCGCGGTTGATATGATACATTACGACGTTGACTCGTGCTCGAAGGACTCGTTCGTCAACTTGCTCGCCGTCGATGTGTCCTCGGGAGGCTACGGCTACAAATCAATCATTGCTGGATATGCGTCGACCATCTACATGTCCCCTGACGCGCTCTTCCTCACCTTCCAGAAATGGGGCGGGTCTGTGCTGATGGTTGACGCCGAGTCCATCCCCGAGGAGGAGGACACGACCCGGACGACCATACACAAGGTTTCCGTGGACGGCCTGTCGATGGTGCCTGTCGCCAGGGGCGACGTCAAGGGATGGCTGCTGAACCAGTTCTCCATGGACGAGAAGGACGGCATGCTTAGAGTGGCCACAACAACCTCGTGGTCAGAGCCGGAGAACGGCGTCTATGTCCTCAACTCGAATCTCTCGGTGGTTGGCTCCATTGAAGGGCTCGCACCGACGGAGCGAATATTCGCCGCCCGCTTCCTCGGGGACACCCTGTACCTGGTCACTTTCCTGCAGATCGACCCTCTGTTCGTGATCGACCTCAACGACCCATATCTCCCGTCCGTGCTGGGCGAGCTGAAGATACCGGGATTCTCGTCGTACCTTCACCCAGTTGACGCAGACCATGTCCTGGGAATCGGCAGGATAGGAGAAAACGTCAAGCTCTCCCTGTTCGATGTGTCCGACCCTGCCGATCCAGTCGAGCAGGATGTGTTCGTCGTGTCAGAGAACTCCTGGTCTACCTCGGGCTACGACCACAAATCGGTGCTGTTCGATCTGGAGAAGGAATTGCTCGTCATTCCTATGACAACCTACGATTTCAGCCCGGTGAATGGATCGTACGTGTATTGGTCAGGGGTCTATGTGTTCAAGGTGTCGATCGATGAGGGCATGTCTCTCCGAGGGACGATAGCACATGAAGGCCACGAGTACTACAACCGCGTGGAACGTTCGCTCTTCATCGAGGACAGCCTCTACACTCTGTCGACGACTACGCTCATGGCGAACTCGCTCGTCGACCTCTCCTATGAGGGGTCTGTCATCTACAACGAATCGACATGGTGGTACGCGATCGGTTAACGAGGTTTGGCACCGGGATCGAGCGACGTCGGCTGCCGGAGAGCCAAGTTAAAGATACCTTACTCCGTTTCACTGACGACCTGGAGGGCCTAAGATGCGCGTGGAACTCGATAAGAAATCCATATTCGCACTTGCCTCCGACACGAGG
>JAJISI010000095.1:3617-4208 GCA_022848805.1 Thermoplasmatota archaeon | reverse complement strand
TCGATGAGTTGACGAGCATGGCGCCTCTCTTGCCTTCCACGCACCAAACGGGCAGATAGACTAGCCCTTTCTGCTCTACCAGCATAGCGTTCTTATGCGGCTTCGAGCGCTCTATGATCTCCGAGTGGCCGAAATCCGTGACCGTCTCCACATAGGACTTGTACTCCTTCGCAATGACATCTTGCGCCATGGCTAGTGCCCGCTCCGGGTCGATCTTCGGCTCCCTCTTGGAGCTGGGCGAGTCGATCATGTCCACCAACTCGAAACCCCAACGCCAGATCTCGACGTGCTCGGTCATGGCGTTTACTGCCACGATACCCGCGCGCTGACGCTTGTCGTCGATGTTCAGGACGTAATGGAAGAGGTAGTGTGGTATGAGCTCGAGGTCGAACTTGTAGCCCTGTATCTCGTGGCGGGCGATGTATTTCACATCCTCGAGTGTTATGGCCGGCTTCACGATCCGCTCTGCATTCTCTTCGGTGCTCTCGACGATCACTGGAATCGATTGCTCAGGAGGGTCTGAGGGCATCTGCGGAATCTCGTCGGATATCACCTCGTCGAGCAGGCTGCCCCCGTGGTCCTTCGAGAGCG
>JAJISI010000095.1:0-3607 GCA_022848805.1 Thermoplasmatota archaeon | reverse complement strand
ATCTCGTCGGATATCACCTCGTCGAGCAGGCTGCCCCCGTGGTCCTTCGAGAGCGTCTTGAGATGGTGTCTTCCTACCTCGTGCTCGATCTCCTCCCTGCCCCAGTAATGTATTCCCCGGTCCTGAAGATCCCTCTGGACCCGGTCGTCGACCTTCGCAAGGGATGCCACTACCTTCCTCCCGGAGAAGTTGTTCACATTCCTGATGAAATCATCGATATCGTCCCGTATCATTTCGCTCGCAGCCATGACCACGATGGAGATGTCGGCCCTCTGGCCGTAGAGGTAGCCGTCACGCTCTTCCACCTCGAACTTCCCGGATTCGAGTATCCGGACCAGGTAATCCTTGAGTGAGGCCATCGGGACGCCTTTGACCGTGATGGGGCAAAGGCGATAAAAGGCTTCTGAGCGCCCTGGCTGGAAGAAAGATTGATAGCCTCCGGGGTATGATAAGCCGACGGAGGAGATCGCACGCGCGCGCGTCCATGGCTGCCCGGCATGCTGTTCTTAGGAGGCATGTGCCTCATTGCCGCCTCAGTCGCCACTGGCGAGGCGGCGCTCTCACTCGTGGTTATCATTCCCGTCATCTCCGGCACGGGGGGAGTCTTCCTGCTGGGAATGCTCCTCATCGTGACGGGGCTGGTGCTCGGCTTCGCCCTCGTGGTCATGGGGCAGACCGGGTGGGAAGACCATCAGGAGCCGGAGAGGACGGACGAAAGCGGGCTCCATCAGGCCAGGAGAGAGAAGAGAGAGGCCAGATACGGAGGGATGGTGCTCATCGGACCCGTACCGATCGCGTTCGGATCCAACATGAGGATAGCAATAGCGATGTTGGTTGTTGGGATCATCATCGCCGTCGTGACGCTAGCCTTGATCCTCTTCACATTCAACTAGAATCCGAAACTCTTCATCGACGCTGACATCGGCCATCGACGCGGCATTCCTCAATTCAGACATCAGCGCGATGTAGTACGAGTAATCCTTTCCTTTGTTCCGAACCGCGCGTCCGACGGCGCGTTCCAACGGCTCCTTGCGCTGCCTTATGCGCGCGGCCTCCCGAAGTATCTCTACGTCGTCCTGGTTCATCGCTCAACCCTTCTTGCGGGCCTCACAGACGTCCAGGAACGCCTGGAATATCTCGTAGCCGTTGTCGGTGTGCTCCACCTCAGGGTGGAACTGCAGACCGTAGAGCGGTCGCGTCTCGTGCTTCATGGCCTGGACTGGACAGGTCTCCGAGTTCGCAAGCAGCTTGAACCCCGGCGGCAGCTCCGTGACCTCGTCATTGTGCGATTCCCACGCGACGAACGTCTCAGGCAGCCCCTTGAAGAGGTCGTCCTCGTCTACGACGCTGACCAGCGTCTTGCCGAACTCAGGCGTAGCGGAAGGAACGGCCTTTCCGCCGAGACGAAGCGCCATGTATTGATGGCCAGCGCATATTCCCAGGATGGGGACTTCCAGCTTGTCGATGTACGCCCCGCACATGCCCATCGCCTCCTCGTCGAGGCCGACCCTGGGAGCACCGCCAGACAACACCAACCCGTCGGCGCTTATGGATTCCAGAGGCGTACTGTTAGGGACTATCGAGGTTTCGACGCCGAGGTCCCGCAGTACGCGCCACTCTCTATGGGTCCACTGGCCGCCGTTGTCCACCACCAGGATCCGCATGGAGGAGTGAACAAACCGGGAGTATAAAGCCTCTGCTGAGAGATGTATGTCGGTAGTTCGACCGTGGAGGGAACACTCACTCCCATTCTATGGTCGCAGGCGGTTTGTCCGTAATGTCGTACACCACCCGGTTCACCTTAGCCTTCATCCTGTTGGTTATCCTGGTCGAAATGGACTCCAGGACCTCATGAGGTATCCTCATGTAGGTCGCGGACATGGCGTCGACCGATTCGACGGCGCGTACCGCTATCGTATACCCGTACGCCCGCACATCGCCCTGGACGCCGACGCTCTTGACGGGTAGGAGCACCGCGAAGTACTGCCATGGAATGTTCATCTTCCCCGCGGCCGCGGCCTTCTCGATCTCCTCTTCGACGATGGCGCATGCCTCGCGGACTATGTCGACGGATTCGCGCGTTGGTTCGCCCATAATCCTTATCGCCAGTGCGGGCCCAGGGAAGGGTTGCCTCTCGGCGACCTCTATTCCAAGTGCGCGCGCGACCTTCCTGACCTCATCCTTGTACAAGTCCCTGAGAGGTTCCACGAGCTTCATGCTCATGTCTGAAGGCAGGCCGCCCACATTGTGGTGCGATTTTATGGTGTCCCTGAGGCCGCCGCCGCTCTCTATCCAGTCAGGGGCTATCGTTCCCTGCACAAGATACTCGGCCCCGGATTTGGCCGCCTCCCTCTCGAACACGCGGATGAACTTCTCACCGATTATCTTGCGCTTACTCTCAGGGTCAGTCACGCCCTCGAGCGCGGTGAAATACTCGTCGCTAGCATCGACCACGATATGGTTGACGCCAAGGCGTTTGAGCATCCCGTCAACCGCCTTCGTCTCGCCCTTCCTCATGAAACCGGTGTCCACATACACCGCGATGAGCTGGTCGCCGAGGGCTCTGCTCACTATCGCGGCGCAGACCGTGCTATCGACCCCGCCAGAGGCGGCGATGATCGCCTTCCCCTTGACCTCGGACCGGGTCTTCTCCACCTGATCATCGATGAACTTCTGCGGGTCGAACATCTACATCTCAACTTCCTGCGAGTCCTTGGCCACCTTTTCCTTGAGCCGCTGCCTGTGAGCCGCCAGCGCTTCAGCGAGCTTTCCGTCCTTGAGGGCGAGTATCTGAACCGCGAGAATCGCGGCGTTCTCGCCCCTGTCGAGGCCGACTGCTGCCACAGGAATCCCCGGTGGCATCTGGACGACGGACAGGATCGCGTCGAGATTGAGCGCTCCGCTGACCGGCACGCCGATCACGGGCTTGTGGGTTCTGGCAGCTATCACGCCTGGAAGCGCCGCTGACAGGCCTGCGATGGCGATGAACACCTCGGCATCCGCTTCGGAAACCAATTTTTCGACCAGCTCGGGCGTCCTGTGAGCGCTGGCTACGCTCACATTGTACTTCACACCGAGCTCCTTGAGTACCGATGTGGCCTTCTCGGCTACCTTCCGGTCACTCTTGCTACCAAGAACAATCTGGACACTCATAGAAGAGGGAGAGGCTGAGTTTGTAGAAAAAAGTTTGCGCGTGGCGTCACGATTTCATTATCGCTAGCAGGAAGACGCCGATCGCGGCAAGGGCTCCAACGACACCTGCGAGGATGTACAGGAACGCATCCCATATCACCTTGCTCATGTTGACGTCGATGATCTCGACCGAATCGAGACCCATTACAATCCACAGGACGCCCACAACCAGGCCGATCACCAGAAGGGCGGCGCCGATCATTCTGCTCTTGCCACTGCCGAAGTACGCCGTAAACACACCCGCAAGGAGCATGAACAGGGCGAACACAAGTATGACTACTGTCAGGAACTGAAGAAGCTGATCCATTTGACCCACCTTCTACGACCAACTACCTCAGAACTTTATACCTGTCAGCGTCTTCGTGTCGATCACGCCAGCAATCGAACGGACCTTGTCCACTACTACCTGTCCGAG
>JAJISI010000094.1 GCA_022848805.1 Thermoplasmatota archaeon | reverse complement strand
AAAACCGACAAAGCCCAATAAACGCGATAGCATCATTCGATTTCAAGCTTGCGCCATCCAGAGGCCCGGTCCATCTCCAGTCTCAGAAAGTGGCCAGCAAAGTAATAAGTAGAGACTCCGAGATAGTGGCCTCCGGATATCAAGCGATACTTATGACCGATGAGTCAAGGTGACACCGCAGGACAGTGGGCCTGATGAAATACGACGATTACAAGATGATATACTCCCGACTCAAGAACCCTCGAGACATCGATAGGTTGGCAGAGGAACTCAAGATCGACGAGGAACTGCTCTTGGTTATGTACACCCAGAGGACGGTCCGGGACGCCACACGCCGGTACTACATCGTCAAGAAAGACTTGAAGATGCTGACGAAGGAATGGCGCAAGGGAATGACGATATACAAGCTGGCGAGGAGGATCAACTTCCCGCCCGTCCTTCTCGGCCTGATGATCGCGCCGGAGATCGACGTGACGAGGAAGCAGTACTGGAAGTACATCCGCGACTTGAACACATGCCGCAACAGCCGCCTGAAGAAAGAGCTGAAGCAGATAGCAGAGTTGGACATCGTATACTCTCCCAAGGGCGCGGAGGTACAAACCGAGCGTGGCAAGTGGGGGGAGGCGTTGCTCAACGACTGGCTGGACAAGAGGGAGCTGAAGTACAGGACCGAGGAGGACCTGAGGAGCACGCACAAGAAGACGCCGGACGTCCTGCTCGACAAACCCATCGAGATAAACGGCACCAAGGTGTTCTGGATAGAGTCCAAGGCGTCGTTCGGCGACGAGATCGAGCTGAAGAAGAACGTCCGGAGGCAGCTGAAGCCGTACACTGAACTGTTCGGCACCGGGGCGGTCGTCTACTGGTTCGGGTTCGTCGAAGGGATCGAACCTCCCGAGGGCATCCTGCTTCTGGACAAGACCTTCTTCGACGACGGGGGCCCCGGCGACGCAGTTGGCAAAGATACTTGAAACAGTATTTTGATTAGCCTGCCTGATGGCGAAGGGTGCGGGTAGGTTCGTCTCCGCTGGAGACCTGGAGAAGTTCAGCTATTGCCCACTCAGCTGGTGGCTCAGCCGGGACCACGAATCGGACAACGAAGAGCTCAAGAAGGGAATACACGAACATCACAAGCTGGGCAGGTCCCTCTGGGAGATCGATTCGAAGGAACGGTCTGCGCGACAGTCGGAGACGCTCGTGCTCTGGTACGCGATCACTGCCACAGTCATCGCGGTGCTGGGGGTGGAGCTGCTGATAGAAAGCGACCACCTCCCGGTGAGCGAGATCATGGGCGTCGTCGCGCTGATTTGGATCCTCGCCGCCTCTTTCTTCCTGTATAAGGCATCGAAATCGACCATCAGCAGCAAGCTCGTGGACTACGAGAGGATCATACTCACGTTCGCGATAGTCGCCGTAGTGATCGCGATCAACGCGGTTGGTTTCGTGCTAAGGGATGACAGGATGGCACAGGCGCTCTTGTTGGTATCGCTCGTATGGCTCATCGCAGCATCCTACTTCCTATACAGAGCGCTCAAGTCGACTGGCGTCGCGGACCTCCTGAGGAAGGAGTTCCGCCTCAAGGGGAAGATCGAGTACATCGACGTGGACGATTCGAAGATTTTCAAGTCGGAGAAGTACGGTATCGCGGGGCGGCCAGACTATGTCGTCAAGCTGGAAGACCAAGTAGTCCCTGTCGAGGCGAAAAGGGGGCGCACCCCACAGGGACCTCTGTTCTCACACATCGTCCAGGTCGCGTCATACTGCCTCCTGCTGGAGGATTCGACCGGGAATCCGCCCCCGTACGGGCTTATCAGATATCCGAACCACGAGTTCCAGATAGACTACAACGAGGATATGAAGAAGATGGTGCTCCAGAAGGTCCGGGAGATGAAAGAAGCCCTCGAATCGCACGAAGTGCACAGGAACCACAACAGACCGGGGAAGTGCAGATCGTGCTCGCGCAGAGACGTGTGCCCCGAGAAACTCTCCAGCTAGGGCTCACTCGACGGTGACCGTCTTCGCGATGTTTCTAGGCTTGTCGATAGGACAGCCCCTCGCCTTCGCTAGGTAGTACGCCCACAGCTGCAAAGCCGTTATGACCGGTACGGGCAGGAACAGAGGCGGTATCTCCTTGAGGTATATCACATCGTCCGCGAATTTACCTATCTCAGTGTCGCCCTTGACCGCGATCGCGATAACCGGGCTGGCCCTCGCGGATACCTCGCTGATGTTGCCAATCATCTTTTCGTATGTATGGTCCTTAGCGGCTATGGCGACGACTGGGGAATCCTCAGACAGGAGCGCCAACGGCCCGTGCTTGAGCTCCCCCGCCGGGTATCCTTCGCCGTGGATGTATGATATCTCCTTCGTCTTCAGGGCCCCCTCGAGGGATATGGGGTAGTGGATGTTACGTCCCATGAAGAACATGTCACGGGCTTTGTGGTACTTGTTCGCGAGCGCCTCTATCGTCTGCGCTTGATTGAGGACGTCCTGAACCGCCCGAGGAAGGTTGCGCAGTTGACCCGTCACGGATTTCCTGGCCTGGGCGGTCAGCGATCTCCCCTTGATGCCTAGCTCCATGGCTATCAGGTACAACGCGATCAGCTGCGTGACGAAGGTCTTCGTCGCGGCGACGCTGATCTCCGGCCCGGCCCGGGTGTATATCACATGGTCCACCTCCCTCGATATGGCCGAGTCCACTACGTTGACGATCGCCACGGTCCTGTTCCCCCTCTTCCTCGCCTCGCGCGCAGCGGCGATCGTGTCGAGCGTCTCCCCGCTCTGCGTTATCAGCAACACGAGAGGGTTCTCTCTGGCAGCGGTCGAATATCTGTATTCCGAAGATATCTGGACCGTCGTAGGGACCCTCGCCAGCTCCTCTATCACGTACTTGCCGACAAGGCCTGCGTGGTACGATGTCCCGCACGCCACGATCTTCACGCTGGAGAACGACTGATCCTGGAAGAACGAGCCCTCTGCACCGATGGACTCCAACCTTCCCAGGAGCGACTCATGGATCGCTTTCGGCTGCTCGAATATCTCCTTAAGCATGAAGTGTGGATAGCCGCTCTTCTCGGCGTCCTCCAGCGACCACGCGATCCTCTCAGGCTTCCGCTCCACCCGGTTGCCCTCCTGGTCGGTTATCGTGACGGCATCGCGCGTGATACGCACCATCTCCCCATCCAGGACATATACGACCTTGTTCGTGTGCTTCAGAAGGGCGGTCACATCGCTGGCCACGAAGTTCTCGCCGTTGCCTAGACCCACGACGAGAGGACTCTCGTTGCGCGCGGCGACGACCTCGTCCCCTCCATCCGCCACCACGGCGAAGGCGTACGTGCCTTCAATCCGTTTCAGAGCGGACCTGACCGCGTCCATCAGGTCCCCGTCGTCCAGGTTCATCTCGACCAGGTGAGCGAACACTTCCGTGTCGGTGTCAGATGTGAACTTATGGCCGTCTGCAATCAGTGATTCCCTCAGTTCCATGAAGTTGGTGATGATGCCGTTGTGGACTATCGCGATCTTGTTATTGCAGCCGACGAACGGGTGCGCGTTCTCCGAAGTGGGCTTCCCCTGCGTGGCCCAACGGGTGTGCGCGATGCCGACTGTCCCTTCCATCTCGGGCATGCTCGCCTCGAGCACGGCTATCTCCCCCTTGGCCTTGAATAGCTGGACACCCTCGCCGACAACGGCGATTCCTGCGGAGTCGTAGCCTCTATACTCCAGGCGCTTCAGAGAATCCAGGAGTATGGGCTGCGCCCTCTTCCCGCCGACATACCCGACGATCCCGCACATCTGAGTTACACACCTCACATGACGAGCGCCCTATTGGGCAGGTTACGCATAATCTTCGATCCGCTGGATACCTTGCATCCAGCGCCGACTATGGTTCCAGGCTCGACAACGATGCCCGCCCCGAACTCGGTGTCCTCGCCGACGATGCAACCCATATGCGGCACCTTGAAGAACTCGTCCCCCACGTTGACGAATGCCTCCGAACCCGCCCCCATCAGATGCGACTTGCTCTTCACGCCGTATCCGAGTACGCAATGCGAGAGATATGAATGGGCGGCTATGCCGCAGTTGCTCATCAGTATGCTGTTCTTGACCACGGTGTACGGTTCGATCGTCACGTTGTCGCCTATGCTGGTCGACGGGAAGATCGTCACGTTGGGACCGATGTCACAGCCTTCGCCGATTATCACAGGGCCGT
>JAJISI010000093.1 GCA_022848805.1 Thermoplasmatota archaeon | reverse complement strand
AGGCGGACAAGCGACTCCTGTTGGCCGATCGGTCGACCGGAGGATACGGAACCGGCGGGAACGCCGAGCTGGGCGAGAAGGTGGCGTACGAGTACGCCGACGAGATCGAGGAGGCGGTGAAGCCTTACGACATCGTGTTCATCACTGCTGGCATGGGCGGGGGCACAGGAACGGGAACGGCGCCCGTGGTCGCCGAGCTCGCCCGCAGGCACGGAGCGGTCTCCGCCGCGCTGGTCACCATTCCTTTCGACATAGAGAAGAGCCGTTTCAAGACTGCCTTCAGGGGCGTAGCCAAGCTGCGCGAGCATGCGCACAGCACGATCATGCTCGACAACAACAAGCTGCTGGAGATAGTCCCCAAGCTGCCAATCGAGCAGGCGTTCATGGTCATGGACCAGCTTATCGTCGAAGTCGTGAGGGGCATAACCGAGACGATCTGTCAGACCAGCATGATTAACCTCGACTTCGCCGACTTCCGCAACATCATGATCGAGGGCGGTGCCTCCACCGTGCTTTATGCGGAGAACGAGGACGCTGAGAAGGTAGTAGCGGAGGCGATCACGAATCCTCTCCTGGACATCGACTTCGAAGGCGCCTCGGGCGCGATGATTCATATTACCGGCGGGCCGTCCCTGTCTCTCAGGAAGGCGTACGAGGTGCTGAACGGCGTGACCGAGCAGCTCAGCGACGCGGCCCACATCAAGTTCGGCGCGAGGATCGACCCAGACTTGAGAAGCACGATCAAGTTGATGGCGATAGTGACCGGTGTGAAGTCGCCCTGTCTGCCTGACCATGCATGTGTATCCTCAAGGGACAACGCAACCGCCTGGAACGGGTCGGGTGATGTTGTCGAAACGAGACGAGATCCGTTCGCCAGAGTATCAGGATGAACCCAATAGTTTCTCCCCCCCAACAACAACACAGCAAACACGCGCCCCCACAACAACTCTCCGGGGGCGCAACAATTTTCTTTGCGCGTGTCAGGATGGGGCGGGTCTGTGCATGAAGGGGTGGTCACTCCTTGTTTCCGCCCTCCTCCGCGGCAAGCTCACCCGCATCTATCGCGCCGTCCAAGACACCCATCAGCGTGTGGAACTCCCAGGTGGAAGGCATCGCACGTGCCATGAGCCTCCTGAACATCACGCATGTCTTCACTTTCTTGTACTCGGGATAATCGATTACGTCGAGGAGCCTTGAGAAATACTCGTTCAGTTTCCCGATCTCCATCTCAGACGCCTTTTTCGGCCCGAGCTTCACAGCGTCGCGGGAGTGGAGCACATAGAACAGCACTGCGGCCGCATGGCTGATGTTCATTATGGAATATTGTGGGTCCGTTGGGATCGTCACGAGGAAGTCGCACCTCTTGACGAGGTCGTTGTCGAGCCCGAAATCCTCCCTTCCGAACAGGATCGCCACGGTCCCGCCGAAGTCCTTCACTTTCTCCGCGAATGCTTCGGGGACCATCGATATCCTTGGGAACTTCTTGTCGTTGGAGGTGTCGATTCCGGAGGTAGCGACGACATAGTCCGCCCCTTCCAGCGCCTCCTCCTCGGTGAAGACGGTCCGTGCGTTCTTGAGCACATCGACCGCATGCATCGACCGCTTCACAGCCTCCTCCCCGACGGCGCAAGGCCTTACGAGCACAAGCTCCTCCAGACCGAAGTTCTTCATCGCTCTCGCGATCGCTCCGACATTACCATCGTGCAGCGGTTCTACGAGGACTATCCTTATGGAAGGCACGATCGTACGACAGATTCCGCAGATATTTAACTCTGTAGTAGGATTGTCCTGGCCGTGCCTCAGGAGTCGCGGGTTGCGGTCAAGCTGGCTTATGACGGCTCGAAGTTCTATGGCTATCAGAGGCAGCCTCGGAAGCGAACGGTTGAGGGCGCACTCATAGACGCGCTCGTCGACCTAGGCGCCATCGGATCCTCGAAGGGCGCTCGGTTGCAGAGCTCGAGCAGAACGGACAGGGGCGTCAGCGCCATCTGCAACGTGGTATCGTTCTCGACCGACTTCCCTCTGAAGGCGGTCTGTTCGGCCGTCAACTCGCAAGCGGAGGACCTCTGGACCTACTCCGCCGTCCGGGTTCCAGAGGACTTCAATCCCAGGTGGGCGCGGCGGAGATGGTATCGGTACTATCTGCGAAAGAGCGCTCAGGACATAGGATTGATGCGGAGGCTCGTAGAACGATTCGAGGGCACCCACGACTTCTCCGGGTTCTCAAGGAAGGCCGACCGCGACCCGATAAGGACAATCGATTCGATCGAGATATCAGATGCGAACCAGTTCATCGTCATCGATTTCAAGGCGGAGAGCTACCTGTGGAACATGGTGAGGAGGATCGTCTGGATGATCGACGCCGGGAGCGCTGGAGCGATCGATGAGGAGTGCATCGGTCCAGAAGTGACGAAGAGCCCCCGGCGCATCGGTCTTGCACCCGCGGAGTCCCTCCTGCTCATGGATGTGGAGTGTGGCGTCGAGTTTCCGACGGATATGAAGGCGGCAGCGTCAGTACGAAAGGTCTTCGAAGACCGCCTACAGAGACAACTGTTCGAGCAGGAGTTCTCACATCATATTCTGAATGCCTTGCGTCGATAGTGAACGGTGATAATTGATAAACTATGGGTCGGCTAACCCTAGTCGATGAAGGTCGCTCTCACAGGCACGCCCGGGGTCGGAAAGACCTGTGTCTCGGCCCTGGTGAAGTCCTTCCAGGTTTTCACGGTCGATGCCCTCGCGGAAGCCGCTGACGCGATCGCTGGGTTCGACCGGGCCAGGGATACGAGGGAGGTGGATGTCGACAAGCTGGCGGAGTCGGTCGGCCGTATGGAGGGGGATGCGCTCATCGAAGGCCATCTGTCTCATCTGCTCGGCGTCGATGTCGCCATCGTACTCAGATGCTCCCCGAGAGTCCTGAAGAAACGGCTGATGGGCAAGGGTTGGAGCAAAACGAAAGTCACGGAGAACGTCGAGGCCGAAGCGGTCGATGTTATCTTGATCGAGGCGCTGGAGGCCGCTCCGGTCGTGTGCGAGGTCGATGTGACCGATATGAGCGTCCAGGATGTGGCGTGTGCGGTGGAGGAGATATTGGCCGGAGAAAGTGAGAAATATCCCGTAGGCGATGTTGACTGGAGCCAGGAGGTTCTAGATTGGTTCTAGACAGCTACCGCGACGAGGCCGACAAGCTGCTTTCCCCCGCAGCCAAACGGATGTCTAGGATGAATCCGAACCACCTCTCGATTGCGGCTCTGGCCTTCGCGGTTCTTGCGGGGTTCTTCTTCACTCTGGAGGCCGCAATCTTCCTGTTCGTCGGCGCACTGATGGTCAGTATCAACGGCCTGTTGGACGCGCTGGACGGGAAGGTCGCGCGGCTGCAGGCGAAAGAGTCCAAGCGAGGCGATTTCGTAGACCACGTGTTCGACAGATACGCCGACGTGTTCATACTCGCGGGCGTGGCACTGGGAGCCCACTGCTCGGTTTTCGTCGGCCTGTTCGCGATAATCGGCGTGATGCTTGCCAGCTACATGGGGACACAGGCCCAGGCGCTCGGGCTCAGGAGGGAGTATCGGGGCATACTCGGCAGGGCCGACCGGCTGGCGTTGTTGATACTCGTACCGATAGTGCAATTCGCCCTGATGTCCATGGATGTGGGCATAGGCGAGGACCTGATTGGCTATTCCCTGGTCGGTTGGATGATGCTGTACTTCGGCATCGCGGGCAACGTCACCGCCGTCCAGCGCGCGCACCTGATTTGGAAGTCCCTCCCTTGACCTTCCCTCGCTTCTTCCTGGGTTTCTTGCCCTTTATGCGGTAATATGTCAGAGGATGCGCCATCCAGTCTCGGTTGCATAGGTCGTCGGGGTCGAAGCAGATGCCGTAGCTCCTCATCGTGTTGCACTCTGGCGGCGTGTACTCCGTGCCCGATATCTCGCCCGTTATGTGCTGGATCTGGTATCTGCTCTTGTTCTCGTCGAAATCGGCCGACATCGCGAATGTCGTGAGGACTGCGTCCGAATCCATCCCGAGGGTGTGGAGGAAGGCCACGAGGGCGAACCTGCCAGTGTGCGGCACGTTCTCCCCTGCGCGGATCATCTCGAGTAGCTTCTTCATGCAGGGCGGGAACCTCACGATGCTTATGGTTCCGAAGTCCTTCTCCGGCTGTTCCGCCCTCTTCTCCTCCAGCGCCTGCCTTATGTCGCCCACGTCGTCTGAG
>JAJISI010000092.1:1872-4304 GCA_022848805.1 Thermoplasmatota archaeon | reverse complement strand
GAACGGAGGCAACTCCTCAGCGTACTGGAAGGGGTTCAAGGAGTACGACACCATGGACATGGTCTCCGGCTGCCCGTCCATAAGGGGTGTGCAGGCGGAGGGGGCGGCACCGATAGCTGCTATGTTCGAGAACAACAGCACGGAGCTGACGCCCGTGGAGATGCCGGATACCGTCGCCACAGCCATCAGAATAGGCAACCCTGCGAACTGGACCAAGACGGTGAAGGCGCTCAAGGAATCGGGCGGAACCGCATTCGCCGTTCCCGATGAGGAGATACTCGAAGCGCAGAAGTTCATGGCGCGCCTTGAGGGTATATTCCCCGAACCAGCCGGAGCCGCTGCACTCGCAGGCCTGATGAGGGATCTCGAGGAAGACCTCGTCGACCGAGCGTCTCTGATAGTCTGCGTCTCGACGGGCCACGGCCTCAAAGACCCGGAAACCGCCATATCCCAGAGCGTGAAGCCCAGAGTGATTGACCCGACGATGGAGGCGCTATCCAGAGTTCTCGGAGGTTCGGAGGAATGAGGATCGTACTCGTCGGCTTCGGCGTCGTCTCGCGTAGCTTCGCGGATATAATCCATACTCAAGCGAGCGCCCTCTCGAAGGACCACGGCATACGTCCCAGGGTGGTGGGCATCGTCGACAGCAGGGGTGCCGCAACCTCCGCAGACGGCATCGACATCCAGACGGCCCTCAGATCGAAGGAGGCGACAGGGACGCTCAATGAGCTGGGGGCGAACATCTACACGGAGGGGAAAGGCGCCCTCGACGTCATAAGGGAGGTCGACTGCGAGGTCGTCATCGAGGCGACCCCCAGCGAGCTGACGAGGGGAGAGCCCGGGCTGAGCCATGTTCGCACCGCGATGAAGGAGGGCAGGCATGTGATATGCGTGAACAAGGGTCCTCTGGCGCTCGCCATGCCCGCACTGATGGAGCTGGCCAACCACAACGATGTCAAGTTCAAGTTCAGCGGCACAGTAGGAGGAGGGACGCCGGTCCTCGACCTCGCCAAGAAGTGCCTCGAAGGATGCTCCATCAACTCGATCAGAGGCATCCTCAACGGGACATGCAACTACATACTCACCAAGATGACCTCGGAGGGCGTCGAGATGAAGGACGCGCTCGCGGAGGCCCAGAAACTCGGATACGCGGAGGCGGATCCCACGGCGGACGTGGGCGGCTTCGACAGCGCATGCAAACTCGTGATAACATCGAACTACGTGTTGGGCACGTCCCTGTCGATAAAGGATGTGGACATAACGGGGATCACCGGCGTGACGAAGGAGGACATCGCATCTGCAGAGGCGGATGCGAAGGCCTTGAAGCTGATAGGCTTCGTCGGAGACAAGGCCAGGGTGGCCCCTGAACAGGTGCCCGTCACGCACCCGCTCAACGTCTCAGGGACTTTCAACGCCATCACATTCGACACGGATCCCGCAGGGGAGATAACGCTAGTCGGCAAGGGAGCGGGCGGCAGGGAGACGGCGAGTTCCGTGCTACGCGACCTGATCGAGATCAGGAAGGATTTCGCCAGATAGAGGCGAGATATTGGAGAACCTGGGTGTTGGGCGATGAAGATAGTCATGAAATTCGGCGGTGTGAGCGTGGCCGACGGCGAGAACATGAGGAACGTCGGCAAGATAGTCGAGAGATTCCGAGCCGAAGAGAACGAGCTCGTCGTAGTGACATCTGCCATGTTCAACGTCACGAACTCCCTCCTGGACGCCGCCACAAGAGCGGGCAAGGGTCAGAGGGAACACGTCCTCAAGTTCGTCGAGGACACAATGGAGAGGCACATCCAGAGCGCTAGGACTGCGATCAGCGGCAAGGATGTGCTCGAAAGGACGATCCATACCATCGAGTCCAAATGTGAGGACCTGAAAAACATACTGCTCGGCATCGCCCACATCGGTGAGCTCACGCCCAGGTCCAAGGACTTCGTCGTCGGATTCGGCGAGCGGTTCTCCGCGCCGATACTCCAAGGTGTCTTGGAGGACCTGGGGATGAAGGCGATCGCTATGACCGGCGGGGTGGCCGGGATATCCACGGACGATCAATTCGGCTGGGCTGATCCGCTGATGAATGTGACGACCCTCGAGGTGCGGCAGGTGATAGACCCGCTCGTCGAGAAGGGGGTCGTTCCGGTCGTAGGCGGGTTCACCGCCGCCACACAGGACGGCACTCAGACGACCCTTGGACGAGGCGGCTCTGACTTCACGGCGTCCATAATAGGTGCGGCGATCCGGGCCGACGAAGTATGGGTCTGGAAGGATGTCGAGGGGCTCATGACCGCGAACCCGATGGTCGTGAAGGACGCACGCATGATCGAGAGGATATCCTTCTCCGAAGCGATGGAGCTTGCACACTTCGGCGCCCAGGTGATACACCCGAAAGCCCTGGAGAGCGCGGGTAGGTTCCAGCTGCCGTTCCG
>JAJISI010000092.1:0-1772 GCA_022848805.1 Thermoplasmatota archaeon | reverse complement strand
AGGTGATACACCCGAAAGCCCTGGAGAGCGCGGGTAGGTTCCAGCTGCCGTTCCGAGTCAAGAGCTTGTCGAATGCAGACGGCGCCGGGACGCTGATAGTGAAGGAGGTCAAGGTGAAGGACGGCAACGTCGTGAAGGCGATAACGAACATCGACGATGTCGACCTCATCACGGTCAGCGGCGCGAGCATGGTGGGCACACCACGCCTGGCTGCGAGAGTGCTGGAGATCCTCACGGACGAGGACATCGACGTACTGATGATATCGCAGAGCTCCTCCGAGGAGAACATCACGCTCGCCATACCGAAGGACGACGGTTCCAAGGCCCAGAACGCCCTAGAGCTATCCCTTCTGGGGTCCAAGCAGGTGCGGGAGGTATCGATCGAAGCCGGCCTGAGCATCGTGGCCGTGGTCGGAGCCGGGATGAGAGGCACGCCCGGGGTGGCCGCTCGCGTGTTCGGTACGATGGCCGCCAACGACATCAACATACGTGCGATAGCGCAGGGATCATCCGAGCTGAACATATCGTTCATAACGAGGAAGCAGGACGCGCCGAAGGCGATAGCCGCCCTTCACACCGACTTCAAGCTGGGAGAGTGCGCCTGAATGACGAAAGGCAGGACGACCCTCAGGAGCGAGACGATGAAGAAGGGCGAGTCCAGGGCGGCCGCACGCGGCCTCCTCCGAGCGACAGGGTTCGAGGATGATGACTTCGACAAACCGCTCATAGCAGTCGCGAACTCGTTCAACACGATCGTACCGGGACACATCCATATGGGCCCGCTCGTCGTGGAGGTGAAACGCGGGATAGAGGACGCGGGCGGAAAGGCATACGAGTTCGGAATCCCGGGGATATGCGACGGAGTCGCCATGGGGCTTCCCGGCATGAGGTACTCGTTGCCGTCGCGCGAGATCGTGGCCGACGCCACGGAGGCTATGGTGGAATCACATGTCGCAGATGGCTGGGTCGGCGTCACGAACTGCGACAAGATCACTCCGGGCATGCTTATGGCGTGCGGCAGGATGAACGTACCCTCGGTCATGCTCACGGCAGGCCCCATGATGCCTGGCGAGTACAAGGGGCGACGGCTCGATGTCATATCGATATTCGAGGCGGTCGGGGAGCTCGCCGCGGGACGCATAGACGATGACGATTTCAGAGAGATAGAGAGGCGGGCGTGTCCAGGTGCGGGCTCGTGCGCCGGACTGTTCACCGCGAACACGATGTCATGTATGACAGAGACGCTCGGGCTGAGCGTCCCGGGTTGCGCGACCAGCCACGCCTTGACGGAAACGAAGAAGGAGATGGCCTACGAGACCGGGAAGCTGGCAGTCGAACTGGCCCGTAAGGGCATCCGGCCGAAGGACATCGTCGACGAGAAGAGCTTCGAGAACGCCCTGAGGGTCGATAACGCGATCGGCGGTTCGACCAACACATGCCTTCACCTCATCGCGATAGCCAAGGAGTTCGGGGTCGCCCTCGACCTGGATGTGTTCGACAAGGTCTCGCGGGTAACGAAGCACATAGTGGCTCTGCGACCGGGTGGAGAGCATTTCATGATAGACCTTGACGAAGCGGGAGGCATACCAGGCGTCTTGCATGTACTGAAACCCGCGTTGCACGACGCGAAAACTGTGTCTGGCAAGAGTATGCTGCAGATCGCCGGGGAGGCGAAAGTCGCGGACAGCAACGTGATAAGGAACCTGGACAACGCCTACCACGAGGAGGGTGGCATCGCAGCGCTCAGAGGGAGCCTCGCAGAAGACGGATGC
>JAJISI010000091.1 GCA_022848805.1 Thermoplasmatota archaeon | reverse complement strand
ACGTCGCTTGCCTGGTCGCGGAACCTATCCAGGGGGAGGGTGGGTTCATCGCCCCACCTCCGGGATACTGGGAGAAGGTGGCCAAGATATGCAAGGATAACGGGATCGTGCTCATCGACGATGAGGTCCAGACCGGGTTCGGACGGACGGGCAAGATGTTCGGCATACAGAACTGGAAGGTGGAGCCCGACCTGCTCGTGTCAGGCAAGGGTCTGTCACTCGGAATGCCCCTCGGAGGCGTGACCGGCAAGGACGAGATAATGTCCTCGCCGGGTCCAGCGAGCCTCGGCGGGACCTTCGGAGGCAACCCCGTCTGCTGTGCAGGGGCGCTCGCGTCGATCAGACTGACGAAGAAGGCGCTCCCGAACACCAAGATGATACACAAGGTGGAGAAGAAGCGTCTGGACGAGTGGAAGAAGCGCTTCGAGGTGGTCGGCGACGTCAGAGGCATAGGCGCGATGATGGGTATGGAGTTCGTCAAGGACAGGAAGTCCAAGGAGCCCGCTCCGGAGCTCGCGAGGAACGTACAGATGGCCTGCTTCAAGAAAGGGCTGTACATCTTGACGGCGGGCCAGTACAACAACGTCATAAGGTTGCATCCACCGCTGATCATCAAGCAGGGCCTCCTCGAGAACGGCTTGGGGATTCTGGAGCAAGCGATTGAGAAGGAGACCAAGAAGGCCGGGCTGAAGTGAGCCGCTGGGCCTGTCAAACTCCCTCAAACACCTTTCCTCCTTTTCATCGTTGGACGTCGGTCCAGGGTGGGAGGGTCACGGCCTCCTGCAACAGCCTGTTGCTGTATTCGAAGGGCCTGCATGCGCCAATCTACCCAGATAATTATCCAGAAGTATGAAATTAAACATATGAGCGCTGTTCTTCGTACCAAAATCCTTATACACGTGGAGAATATACTGCGAATAAGGCCCGATTAGCTGGTACATTGGCGAATTTAGAGACAGAAAGCTGTAAGAAATCCGAAGGCACACGATAATCGCGACGGAGAAGGTGTGCTTGAGGGTCTTTCGGAGGGGAGGTCTCAGGTCCTTGACTTAGCGAGGCATCCCGTCCGAGGGGACTCGCGGATCGCAGCTCGCCTCCCCGGATTGAGGGCGCCGCTGGTGTGTCGGCCGGTCAACGTGGGCCGAATAGGAAAATCGAAAAATAGGAGAATCGAGAGCATGGTGTTACTACCTGAAGTGAAGGCGGATTACGGAAAGCTCAAAAACTTCGTGAACGGGGAGTGGATCGAGTCGAGCACGTCGAAGTATCTCGACATCGAGAACCCTACGACGGCGAAATCCATCGGCCAGGTCCCGATGACCACGGCCGCCGAGACGAACGCCGCGATCGAAGCTGCCCAGGAGGCTTGGCAGTCCTGGAGGGAGACTCCTCCGATCACGAGAGGAAGGTTGATGTTCAGGCTGAAGGAGATCATGGAGGGTCACTTCGAGAACATCGCCAGAATCATGGTTCAGGAGATGGGCAAGACCATCGACGAGGCCCGTGGTGAGACGCGCAGGACGATAGAGAACGTGGAGGTAGCCGCCGGCATACCATCCCTCATGATGGGTTACAACCTGGAGGATGGTGGAGCTTCGGGTATAGACGAGGAAGCGGTGGTGACTCCGCTCGGCGTATTCGGAGCCATATGCCCGTTCAACTTCCCCGCGATGATACCGTTCTGGTTCTGGCCGTACGCGGTGGCATCTGGGAACACGTTCATACTCAAGTCGTCGAAGCAGGTGCCGCTCACGCAGGCATACATATTCAAGCTGGTCGAGGAGGCTGGCTTCCCGCCAGGTGTCGTGAACCTGCTCAACGGGAGCCACGAGGTCGCGGACGCGATGATGGAGCACCCTTCGATGAAGGGTATATCGTTCGTCGGCTCGACCCCGATCGCCAGGTATGTCTACAAGAAGTCCGCAGAAAACAGCAAGAGGGTCCAGGCTCAGGGAGGCGCCAAGAACAGCCTCATCGTCATGCCGGACGCAGTGCTCGCCAGGACGGTGCCGAACATGCTCGCCTCGTTCTTCGGGTGCGCCGGACAGAGGTGCCTCGCAGGGGCGAACCTCGTCGCGGTTGGTGATGTGGCGGAGCCGGTCCTGAACAAGTTCATCGAGGGAGCGAAGAAGATCAAGGTCGGATACGGTCTCGACGAGTCGATCAACATGGGTCCCGTCATCTCGGGCGCTGCCAAGAAGAACATACTCGGGTACATCGATAAGGGTATCGAGGAGGGTGCGAAACTCGTACTCGACGGCCGTGGGGTCAAGGTGCCAGGATACGAGTCGGGTCACTTCATCGGTCCGACCATATTCACGGACGTGACTCCGGACATGACCATCGCCAAGGAAGAGATATTCGGGCCTGTGGTGTCCTCCATGGCCATGGACACGTTGGATGACGCGATCGACTTCGTCAACTCGAGCCAGTACGGGAACGCGGTGTCTATATACACTCAGAGCGGCCGATCGGCTAGGGACCTCAGGTACAATGTCCAGGCCGGCAACATCGGCATCAACATCGGTGTAGTCGCCGCGATGGCGTTCTTCCCGTTCGCTGGATTCAAGGACTCGTTCCTCGGGGATCTGCACGGACAGGGCCGTGACGCGATCACTTTCTACACGGACAGGAAGGTAGTGATCTCTAGGTGGTTCTGATGGATGACTTCGAGTTTCCGGAGTGCACGACATTCGGATCTGTCATCAGATTCTCTCTGGAGCTCGAGAGGGCGGCGATGGCCGTCTACGACGACCTCGCAGGCAGACCCAACCTTGCACAGGCCGCCGAGTCGTTCAAGGCTCTGTCTGCGGCGCACAAGAAGCGCAGCGACGTGCTCGAACATACCCGCCGGGAGAAGCTGAACGAGATGATCCTCGAACCCATCCAGGACTTGGATGGGGGCAAGTACAAGATCGAGACGAAGGTGCCTGACGGGGTGGATCTGGCAGGCGCGAAGGCGTTCTCCGCGAAGATGGAGGACGTCTCCGGCAGTTTCTACCTCGATGCCTCGACGATCGCCAAGTTCCTGCTTGCCGAGGCCGCGAGGATACTCGAGAGGCTGGGCAAGGAGAGCCAGGCCAACAAGGCGAAGGTCGAGGCTCTTTAGGCTCGACTCTCCGGAGAGACGATAAACCCCTTACCTTTCCAATTTTCAGTTACCGCTCGCGCTGTCTCTATCCGCGGCCGCCTACTCTCTCGAGAACAGGTCAGGGTACAGTCTTCTCGACACCAGCACGCCCAGGACTATCAGCAGGACCGGTATGAGGAACACGCCCCAGTCGAGGCCCTGTGTCGTCTCCATGATCCTGTCCGACAGGTATATGCCTCCCTGGTGGAACGGCGAGAACAACGCGATGCCTCCGGCGTACTTGTCGTACATGTCGCCGTAGGTGTTCACCTTGAGCCATTCGTCCATCACGAACGAGAGCCACTCGAACACCGTGAGCGTCCCGATGAGCGAGAAGTACAGGAACATGCGGGACAATGCAGGTGGCTTCAGTACCATCTTCTTTGATACTATGTATATCAGGCAGGAACCATAGGCAGCGGCCACCATGGTGATGACCGCCAGCAGGTACGCCACGAGAGTGATGACGAATATCTCCCCGAAGTCCTGCCCGAAAGTCGCCATGGACACCATCACGAGCGGGAATATCAGGAACGGTCCAACCACTATCGGGTACAGTATCTTGGCGAAGATGGTGGTCGTGACGGATATCGGCCCGAAGAACAGGACCTTGATGGTCCCCTTCTGAATCTCGTGTGAGAACCCCTTCGCGAATAACCCGCCCACGAATATCACGGACGACAGGAGCGCCACTCCGTACGCGTATGTGAGGAGGTTGAACGAGACGTCTATCCCAAAGGGCGTGCTGCTCCACGATATCGCGTCCGGGTCGGCCCCTGCGGGTGCTACGATGAACCCGCTCTCGGATGTGGCGTAGTGGCCAGCATCGTTCCTCACGAGCAGCATGACCTCGTACATGCCCCATTCCTGTGGGGTGAGCTCTGCGGTCTCTCCCGTGAGGACAGTGTACGTGGAGTTGTGCTTCACGTACCATGTGTGGGACAAGTCCGAGCTGGACTCGGCACCTGAGCGCGATCCGTCCAGTGTGACTTCGTCCCCTAGGACTACAAGGCCGACATCCTCGATATCGGCCCATAGCCAGTCCTCGTCTTCCGTGAGTGGCTCCACATATACGCTGAACCAGTTCGACTGGTAGTTACCAGCGGCGTCGACGACCGTCAAAGTTATCCAAGTATCGCCGTAGTCCGGGTTGTACGCGTTCTCGAAGGTGTAGCCCACGGAC
>JAJISI010000090.1 GCA_022848805.1 Thermoplasmatota archaeon | reverse complement strand
TTCTCGCCCCCCTTTTATTTCTTGTTCCGCAGCAGTAGCTACCGACCTACGATTCCTGAGGTGGAACTTATAAATCGACCGATTTCTCTTGCCGGGTCGATACAAATGGAATTCGAAACCGTATTGGAATGGGGGGGTGAATACCCTGGAAAGCTATCCTCTCAGAACGGATTCACCCTAGCGTATTCCCCGCCAGTAGAGTTCGGGGGGATCAAGGGCCCGTTGTCTCCGGAGGACGCCTTTGTCGGCGCTGCCAACATGTGCTACCAGATAGTCTTCTTGGGCATCGCGAAGAGTCTCGGAGTGGAGATCATCCACTTTAAGTGCAAGGCGGTCGGAAAGCTCGAAACGGTAGATGGCGTGCGAAGATTCCCAAGCATCGCATTGTCTCCCGAGGTCCAAGTTGCACCAGGGACCGACATGTCGAAGTTCGAGAAGGTCGTGGAGGCGGCAAAACGCACGTGCCCTGTGACCAATTCGATGAACTCGGACATATCCGTATCGGTCACAACTTCCTCTAGATCCCCGATTTCCTTGCGGCCAGACGTATCGCCTCGGTGACACTGTCCCTAGGCAGTATGGTCGCAATCGGAACCTCGACTACCTTCTCTATTGTCGAGCTAACGATGGGAGCACAGACGATTGCCGTCGCGCCATCCCTCTCCGCCCTTACGGATGCGACTATCGCGTCCTCCACCGTGGTGGCAGGATATTCTCTCGTGCGCAGCTGCCTACCCTCGATGCTCACGGATCTCTCGACCACCTCGTCGAGGACATGCCTTGCGGCTATGACCGCTATGAAGTTTCCCTCGCTCCTTCCCTCCAGCTCCCTCACTGCAACAAGGATCTTCCTGAGGATGTCAAGGCTGGGCGACCTATCATCATTGACAATCTTGTACAGCGTGCTGGAAGAAACGCCCGCCCGCTCGGCGAGCTCTTTGATCGTGATGTCGAGTGCATCGAGCACCTCTCTGAGCATGCGTCGGAAAGCTTCATCTGATTCGGCCGCGCCCCTCAATAACTTGCCATGTTTGTCCATGATATGTCCGAGATGTACTAATGCCGTGACCGATATTTATACGATTGTATCATTTTTTCGCTGATACTGCGACAAGGTTTATATCCGTCCGCTCTCTGACATCTCCTAGGGAATAACCATGGAGAAGAAGACAACTCTGTTGATATCGATAGTCATCGCCGCAGCGGTCGTCGTCGCTACGGCAGGTGTCGCTCTGTACCTGACCCCTGACGATGATGATTCCGTGAAGTACGTCGTCGTCTCGCCCACGCTTATGGGCGGATGGCTCCAGGGAGGAGACGGATCGGCCTACATCGCCTGGGAACCGTTCGTATCGTCGGCAACAGTAGGTGGATATGGGACCGTTCTAAGCTGGTCGAACGAAATCATGCCTAACCATCCTTGCTGCGTCGTAGTGTTGTCGAACGAGTTCGCATCCACGACTGAGGGATCCGAGCTCTCGCTTCGATTTCTGAAGGCGCACGTCGAATCGACTGAGTGGATCCTGGACGCTCTCGCTGACAAGGACAGTGTGGAGTACCAGTTGCTGGTGAACATGTCTGTGGCATTCACCCTGAGGGACGCGGATGTTGTTGAGAATGCCCTTGAGCACGTGAAATTCGGTTGGGAGATGGACACCGAGTTCAGGTCGGCGCTCGATCAATTCACCGATATGTACATCGACGCTGGGATTGTGGAGGAGGAAACAGTCGGAGACCGAGGCTACGGGAACGTGACGGACTTCATCTCCTCATACGTGAACGGCACATATCTCGATGAGCTCGGTTCCGTGACCGAAAGCCCAGCAATACTCAACCCCGATGATCCGATAAGATTGGGATATCTGGCAGGTGATATACACCAGCTCGCCCAGTACGTCGCCGCCAATGGCAGCGTCGTTGGCGGGACGATGAGTGTCTTCGAGAAGTACGGACTAAATGTCGTCGCCGCAACGGGAGCGCCGTACGCGAACGGCGGGAGTGAGATGGATGCCTTTGTGGCAGGCCATGTCGACATCGGTTACCTTGGTGCTCCCCCCGCGATACTGAAGAAGCTGAATGTGGATGCCGACACGACGATAATCGCCCAGGTGAATAGCGAGGGCAGCGCGATAGTAATCGCTACCGGCTCGCAGATATCATCTCTCGCGGATCTGTCAGGAAAGATCGTGGCGACGCCAGGGGAGTCCAGCATCCAACATCTGCTGTTGAAGATTGCGCTCAACGAGCAGGGACTCAAACTCGTGAAGGCATGAGACTCCCACCAAACCTCTTTTCTCCCTTGACCATATGAGGGTCTCTGATGAGCGCTCAATATACGGTTCTCAAGCGGTTCGGCAGATTCGCGAAATCCCGGCGGCTTCAGTTGTCGGCAGCGATTATTTCTGTGAGCGTTTTCGTCATACTTTGGCACGTTTTCGCGTGGCTCCTCAGATGCTGGGACTGGAGCTTGCAGGAGTACGTGCCCTTTCCTGTCGACGTCTTCACCGTCCTAGTCGACTCCTTCGTCAACGAGGTACCTGGAATGGATCTATCCATGGGCGTGATGGCTTTTGCCAGTTTCAAGCGGGTCGTCATCGGGTTCACACTAGCCCTGGTCGTCGCATTCCCGCTCGGTCTGCTGATGGCGAGCTTCAGGTTCGTCAATTACCTCGGCGACCCGATCATTGAGATGTTCAGGCCAATTCCACCGGTCGCCTGGATCCCCGTGTTCCTCGTGATGCTCTCGTTCTTCTGGGGGCCTGTCGCGATTGTATTCCTAGGGGCATTCTTTCCGATACTTCTGAATGTTATGTTCGGCGTTAAGAGGACTGACCAGACGTTGATCGATGCGGCCAAGACACTTGGTGCCCGCAGAATCGACATATTCACCAAAGTCGTCATCCCTTCGACAGCGCCCTATCTGATGACTGGTGTGAAGGTCGGCCTTGGAATAAGCTGGATGTGTATCGTGGCTGCCGAGATGTTGCCAGTTCTCGGCGGGGGCGTGGGAAACGCTCTCTGGGTATCCGCTATGGAATTCTCAAGATTCGATGTGACCTTCGCCTGCATGATAGTGATCGGATTGATGAGTATTCTTACCACAGGGCTCGCGGAGCAAGTGGAAAGGAGGTTGTACAGATGGATGGGAATGGAGTGATGATCAGTTTCATCAACCTTTCGAAGACCTTCTCCGACGACAGGCACATCGTGAAGGCTATCGACGGGTTCAGCCTCGACATTCGACAGGGTGAGATCGTCTGCCTTCTTGGTCCGTCCGGATGCGGAAAGACGACGGTTCTTAGGATAATCGCGGGGCTGGAATCGAAGAGCGGGGGGTCTGTGAAGGTACGCGACGAATCGGTTTCTTCCGCCGGTTCGGACCGTGGCCTAGTGTTCCAGGAATTTTCCCTCTTCCCGTGGCGTACGGTGAGGAAGAATATCGAGTTCGGCCTTGAGATAAAGATGATGCCCGTTGAGGAACGACACGAGGTTTCTTCGAAGCTCATTGAGTTGGTGGGCTTAGCAGGGTTCGAGAACGCCCATCCAGAAAAACTCTCCGGAGGTATGAAGCAGAGGGTGGGGATAGCACGTGCGCTCGCCAACGACCCCGCTGTGCTGCTTATGGACGAACCGTTCGGATCGCTGGACGCCCAGACGAGGAACCTGATGCAGAGGGAGCTGCTAAGGATATGGTCCGCCACGGGAAAGACGATACTCTTCGTCACCCACTCCGTCGACGAGGCGGTTTTCCTCGCCGACAGGATTGTCGTGATGACCGCCCGTCCGGGCAGCGTGAAGGAGATCATATCTATATCCATCCCTCGCCCTCGCGACCGGACATCCTCGGAGTTCATCTCCGTCAGAGGAGAAGTTCTATCCGTCCTCGAGATGGAGTTCGAGAAGACCCTGGCTCGGGAGCTCTCGGGCGACTGATTTCAGGACAAGGCTTAATTCTTAAAGACTCGATGCCGAAACACATGAGCTTCGAGCTAAATGTCGTGAGCAACACACCTCTCACGCCACTGAGCGACAAGGAGGAGGTCGCGATACTCTTCCTCAATCAGATTGGTTACTTCCCGAAGGGATACGATCCGAAGACGGACGCAACGGACATCAGGGACAGCGTCCCATACAGACTCATCATCGACCATTTCCTCAGCAGACCGGAGAAGGCCTGGGTGGTGGAGGATCTGGCAATCGCGTTGGGGACCACGAAGACGACCGTGTACCGTCACATCAACAAGCTGAAGGGTTTCGATATCCTTGAGGAGATCGGCGTAGAGAGACCCGACGGCTCCTCCAAGAAAGGTTACAGGGTGAGATACGGCGACCTGAGCAAGGCCTGGAACTTCACCGAGACGCACGTC
>JAJISI010000009.1 GCA_022848805.1 Thermoplasmatota archaeon | reverse complement strand
TCCACACTGAATTCGTGAAGGCGCACCTGAAGCGCGGCCAGCACGACCAGGTGAGGTTGCTGAAACGCTTCATGAAGGGCATCGGCTGCTACGGTGCGGAAGCGAAGGTCCAGGGATTCTCCGGCTACCTGTGCGAGCTCCTCGTCATACGCTTCGGCACGTTCGAGCAAGTGCTCAAGGAGGCCTCCAGCTGGACCGAGGGGGCGGCGTTCGAGCTTCCGGACCACCCAGGCAGGGAGTTCCCCGAGCCGTTGACGTTCGTCGATCCTGTGGACGGCGAGAGGAACGTGGCGTCAGCCGTCTCCACGGACGCCCTCATGAGGTTCATCCTGGCATCGAGGGCGTACCTAGCTGGTCCAGACGCGAAGTTCTTCTTCCCGGCGGAGCCGAAGAAGTGGCCGAAGGCGAGGATCGCGAAGGCCGCCGGGGATCGGCTGGAGAATATGACCGTGGTGTCGTTCGAGCGGCTCGACCTCATAGACGACGTGTTATACCCTCAGCTGAGAAAATCCCTGACTTCCATGACCGCCCTTCTGAAGCGGAGCGACTTCGAGGTCGTCGGGACCACGATGTCTGTCGAAGACGAAGTGACCCTCCTGATCGAGCTCTCTTCCATACGACTGCCGCGTGAGCGGGTACACAGAGGCCCTTTCGTGGGCTCGCCGAACGAGGTTGAGTTCCGCGCCAAGTGGGACCATGCTGGACTCTCCAAGCCATACAAGGATGGGGGGAGATGGTACGTGGTCGCGGAGCGGAAGCAGACCCGGGCTGACGCCCTTCTGAAGGAGATGATATCCTCCCTGACGCTCGGCAAGGATGTGAAGAATATCAAGTCCTTCATGGTCGAGTCCGGCGACCAGCTACTGGCCAGAAGATATGCCGGCGTGATGACGCACTACCTCGACGAGACCTCCCCCTGGGAGCGGTAGCGGCACGACGGTCCGCCTATTACACCAATGGTATGCTACCCGTGGGTATGAATGTGATCTCGTTGTCGTGGTCGTCCACGGCGTGGATGAAGAAGAACAGTCCCGACAAGCCATCGAGGTCCTCCCCGCCTATCTCATGGTCGAACCTGTTGAGGATGTCGGCATCCTCATCCATATCCGAGTAGGTGCCTTCCACGTTGCCGACACATATCTCCGCGATCCTGAGATTTCCGTTGTCCGTTACGCGGGCCGTGATATTCACTGTGAAGTTCTCGTTCGCCGTGATCAGGCCGTCGAGCTCCCCGCCGTCGCGTGGGACCCATCCGTAACTTCCCTGGTTGGAGACATAGACGTAGTCGATCGCCGTGATGTTGCCGGTGTCCTCGTTGGTCACCCATACCACGATGTCCTCGACTTTTGGGTTGGCATGGTCCGATATGGGGAAGTTGAAGGTCAGTATCCAAACGGCTAGGAACGTCAGGAAGAACCACGCCACATTCCCTGCCCAGTTCTTCTTCTGGAAATCCTCCGTATTGATCCTAAGGAACGGGTAGAAGTACTTGAGCGAGTAGAGGCCGACGAATACTAGGAGGAAGGAAAGGCCTATGAGGTTGTTCGAAATGTGAGCGAGCGCAGTGGCCATGACCCCGAAGAACGCCGCGTAGCCTACGGTGATGAGAACGGTCTTTGTGTCTCTGAGTTCCTTCTTTATGAACTCCTTCTCATCGAATTCAGGAGGCTTGAACTCGTACTCCTCCTCCTTCTTCGCCTTGTCCTTCTTCCGCTTCTTGGCCATAGCATCCCTCGAAGAGCAAAGCCTATTTAATACCTTTTGGTGCCAGCCAGCACCTATCCGGACGGTCGTTCGGGGGCGTACTCGGTCTTGCGTGACGGGATCGTCCCCCCACTTTCGCGTACCTCCAATCAATACGCTTATATTCCGCGTGGCTGGTCTTGGAGGTTGCAGGTGTTGAATCTCAATGTCGGAGGAGGAGATTTCGAAACTCCCAGGTGTCGGTCCAGCCATCTTGGAGAAGCTGAAGGAGGCTGGGTACAACGACATCATGATGATCGCGGTAGATTCACCTAGGAACCTCGCCGAACTGGCCGAGATAGGGGATTCCACAGCAGCGAAGATAATAGCCGCTGCCAAGAAACTCGCGGATGTTGGCGGCTTCGAGACGGGCGAGATGCTCCTCGAACGCAGGAAGAGCATCGCGAAGCTTCCTTCCGGCTCGAAATCGCTGGACGATCTGATGGGCGGTGGGTTCGAGTCTCGGGCCATCACCGAGTTCTTCGGCGAATACGGCTCGGGGAAGTGCGTCTCGCCGCGCACCGAGGTGCTCTACCTAGCCGATGGCGAACCGCGGGTCGAGGAGATCTCTAGGATGTATCAACGGCTGGGACGTGGGATGGCCGTGCCGTTCGATTCGGGACATGTCGTCCCTCTGAACGGCGTCGAGGTCCCCAGCCTCGCTGGTGGTAAGCTGGAGCGTTCCTCCGCCGCTGCGATATACCGCGAACGCGTCATGCTCATGTTCGAGGTCTCGACGACCGGAGGCAGGAACCTCGAGCTTACGGGTCCTCACAAGCTTCTGGTTATGCGCGGGCCGGACATCTCTTGGATGCCGACATGGGAGATCCGTTCTGGAGACCTCATCGCCGTGCCGACCTCATCGAGATCGTATGACGACGCCTGCGGGGGGATGAACGATGATACCCTCTCATGGGACGAGGTGTCGTCAGTTCTCCCGTTCACCCATGACGATTTCGTTTACGACCTTGTCGTGCCAGGCACCCATTCGTTCGTCGGGGGCAACCTGCCCACGGTACTCCACAACACGCAGATATGCCATCAGCTGGCGGTCAACTGCGCGAAGCCGGTGGACGAGGGGGGGTTGGACGCACATACCATAATGATCGATACGGAGCAGACCTTCAGGCCCGAGAGGATAACCCAGATGTCGGAGGCAGCCGACATGGACCCGGGCGATGTGCTCAAGAAGATCCATGTAGCCCGCGCATACAACAGTCACCATCAGATGCTACTCCTGGATAAGGCGTTCGAAGAGGCGAAGGATACGCCCGTTAGATTGCTGATAGTCGACTCTCTTACGGCCCATTTCCGGGCTGAGTACATCGGAAGGGGGGCCCTAGCCGAGAGGCAGCAGATGCTGAACAAGCACATGCACGCCCTCCTGCGCTTCGGCGATGTCCACAACGCCGTGATAGCCGTGACCAACCAGGTCTCTGCGAAGCCCGACGCGTTCTTCGGCGATCCCACCAGACCCATAGGAGGGCACATCGTGGGCCACACGGCGACATTCAGGATATATCTCAGGAAGAGCAAGGGGGGCAAGCGCATCGCCAGGCTCATCGACTCGCCGAACCTGCCGGAGGCGGAGGCTGTGTTCCAAGTATCTGAGGCCGGCATCGGCGACTGAGGCGAAGCCTTTATCCAGACCGTAGCATCTCGCCATTCCGTGAGGCTGCTCCTTGAGCTCTCGATGGAGTGCGAGTCGCTCGCTCGATCAGAGGCAATTTCCACGGCGGAGACGCTAGGCGGCGCCGCATCGATAGTATCCGAGGAGCCCGGAGTGGTCGTCATCGAGACCGAGGCGGACCCCGCTGCCCTCTCCGAGCGTCTGGCATTGTGTCACTGCGTCTCGGAACATCTCTTCTCATGTGCGCCGGACGAGTTGACGGATACAGTCAGGGATATCGATGTCCCGGGCCCCGTTTGCGTGCATTCCACGAGGGTCGGCACTTCCTTTCCAGAGGTCGACCTTGAGGGTACCAACGCCACAGTTGGTGAGTTGCTCCGTAATCGTTTGGGCGTCGACATACATTCTCCCCGGTCTGAGGTCCGCGTCGTCTTTTCCGAGCAGGTATGCGTTGGTAGATGCATGGGACGGATAGACCGGTCGTCATACGAGAGGAGAAAGGTTCGTAATCTGCCGTTCAACCATCCGATATCCATCCATCCCAAGTATGCGCGGGCTTTGGTGAACCTTACGAGGACGCGGCCAGGCGGCCGTTTGTTGGACCCATTCTGCGGGACTGGCGCGATAGTCATGGAGGCATCGCTCGCGGGTTGTGATGCGCTCGGGACGGACATATCGCAGAGGATGGTCGAAGGCGCCCGGATGAACCTGCGGTCATTGGATATCGATGCCGAGCTGCTGAGGTGCGATATCGGCGAGATATCGAAGGTCGTGGGGGATGTCTCGGGCGTCGCGACCGACCCGCCTTATGGCAGGTCGACGAGTACCGACGGGGAGCCGTTGCCGGAGCTGTACACCCGGTCACTCGATGCGTGTGCTGACGTTTTGAACAGTGGTTCCAGGATAGCGATGGCGGTGCACGATCCCTTGCTCCTCGAGGGGAACAAGGATTTCGAGACGGTCGAGGTCCATCCCATGTTGGTCCACAGGTCTCTGACACGTCACTTCTGCGTTCTAAGAAGGGTCTGACTCACTCTATGATTATGGTGATATCGATCGTCTCCAGCACAATCTCGTGATATGTGGCCTGAATCTGTAAGATCGTCTCTCCGGGTACCGCCTCTGTGGAAACGAATATCAACACTTCGAAGGACGAATTGCTCTGTTCTGTGACGGTCAGGTTCAGGGTCGTCGTCGAGTTGACATCGGGCGAATCTTCGTAGAGGGCCACACCCACCATCGAGGGCGGGTTCAATGCCGTCATAACGATCTCAACGGTTCCGTTCCCCGTGTTGTTGACTTGGATGCCTGTCGTCGCTTCCTCGCCGGCTGAGATGGATAAATTGTTCTCGGGGAGCCAGAAGTCGAGCGATGGACCGTCCACTGTGATGTTGAACTCGATGGCTCCCTCAAAGTAGGCCTCCCCTTGCGGGGACAGGGCATACCCTGTGATTGTGATGGTCTGGTTTCCTGGAGCGGCCGTCTCAGAGGGTGTGATGCTCGCGTCGATGCTGATGTTCTCGGAAACATTGAGTTGGTACGAGATCGCGCTAGAGTAGTTCGATGAACTCTCATTGGACGATTTGAGTAGGAGATTCCAGTCGGCCGGGGCGTCCGTGAATTCGATGGTCAAGTTGCTCTTTACATTCCCAAGATTCTCGACATAGAAGGATAGCACGGCAGTCTCTCCAGGGGATAGCGTCTCGTCGATCCCGCCCAAGGGCGTCATTTCGAAAGAATGGTCTATCTCCGTTACCCACATCGGTATGGGGACGAAAGCCAGCACAAGTATGATGAAGGCGAATATTCCCAACGCCTTCCTCTTGGAGTCGAGCTTGCTTATGTCGTTCAGGGGTGGCGGATGCCTACTTCCGATGACGAGTATTAGGATGGCCAGGATGACCCATGCGAGAAAGAAAAAGGACAGTCCTATCAACACGGCGATGGTGGCCCAGCTGGCGTACTTGGCATGTTTGCCGAAAACCGCTCTAGCGATATGTCCTCCGTCGAGTTGTCCAGCGGGCAGTAGGTTTATCGCAGTCACCCAGAACCCGACCCAGGCGGCGAACGCCATCGGGTGGAGCAGGTAATCACCCTCGATGGGCACCAAGTATTCGATACCTATGTAGATAAGGGGAAAGGCGATGCTCAGGGAATCACCCGGCTCGAGGTCGTCAGGAACGACCTTGGCCTCCATGTTGGTCAGCATCAGACCTGCAAAGCCAACCATTATGGCGACCAGAAGGCCCGCTATAGGGCCGGCTACGCCAATATCGAGTAGAGCCTTCCTGTGGGGTATCGGGTCCCTAAGGGATATGAATGCGCCAAAGGTCCCGAACGGCGGTATCGACGGGATGAAGAACGGCAGCGACGCTGCCACTCTTCTCTTTCTCGCAGCGAAGAAGTGAGCAAGTTCGTGTGCTCCTAGGATCGCCAGCAATGGCAGGGTGAATACGAGGACGCTCATCGCTATGTTATGGGGGGAGTAGACTTCGTCGCCTGGGACTTCTGCGTACGATCCCCAATAGAGGATGCCCGCGAAAGTCACCGTGATGAGCGTTATTATGAGCATTGCGAGGTTCACGTACGCGCTTCTGTGCTTCGCTGAAGTCTTCTTGCCAACGACCAGAACGTGCTCTCCTTTCAAGTAGGTGATCATCGGAATGTATCCTTGTGGAATCATCTCCTCTCTGAGTCTCTCGAACGACTCCTCGAGCGAGTCTTCATCAATCTTGCAGTAGAATTCGACAACGTCGTAATTGACTCGGACATCATAAACGGGGAAGTGCCGCGCGACGAGACTTTTCACATGCTCGATCTCTTTAGCGGCATCTGGAGGCATCGGATTTTGCATTCCAGGACGGACGAACAGGACATCCCTACATAATGTTTTTCATATGGACTCCGTTCAAAACCCTTATATCCGCACAGGATGTGCCAGAGTCGATGGCATCCAGGAGAGCGCCTGGCGTTGTTGCTGGACTCATATCGATGATGCGTCTTGGTAATTGTGCCATGGGAGCTGCCGGGGTTCTGCTCGCCGCGGTGATATGCGTCGGGTCCGAGGGTGTGTGGGACCATCTGACAGAGGTAATCCTCTCGATGCTCGTCGTCGCTGCGTTCACAGGGGCCGGTAATTCCCTGAACGACTACTTCGACCGTGAGGTGGACAGAGTAGCACATCCATCGAGACCGATCCCTCGTGGTTTGGTGTCGCCCTCTGGCGCAGTCCTCATGTCGTCAGCTCTCTTCGCTCTCTCCGCAGCCGGAGGGTTCGTCATCGGCGTGCCCTCATTCATTATCGTCGTGGCTTCCGTCGGGGTCATGCTAGCCTACGAGGTGTTCCTCAAGTCCGAGGGCTTGATGGGCAACCTGGCGATAAGCTGGCTAACCGGGGCCGTGTTCCTTTTCGGCGGCGCGTCCGTCGACGGCCTCGACCTGGCATGGATACTGGCGCTGCTTGCGTTCCTGGCGACCCTTGGAAGGGAGGTCGTCAAGGATGTCCAGGACCTGGAAGGAGACAAAGGCGCCAGAACTACGCTTCCGATGAGGCTGGGCGCTAGGAACGCTGGAATCCTCGCGTCTTTGTCTCTGATTGGGGCGGTTGCACTCAGCCCAGCACCCTACCTACTCTCGCTGCTGTCTATCTGGTATATCCCGTTCGTCGTGCTCGCCGATGGAATCTTTATATATAGCTCTCTGATACACTTCGAAGACCCTGAGAGAGGGCAGAAGGTGATTAAGCTGGCCATGCTCATCGCTCTGGTGGCGTTCTTGTTCGGAGGGATTCTCTGAGGGTGAAGGATTACATCAATCAGACCCTGCTTGCGCATAAGATGCACATGACATTAGTGGACCCCGCGAAACAGTCTGTCGACGTGGCTGGAGAGATCGCGTCGAAAGCACAAGCTGCGGAGTCTGACGCAATCATGGTTGGAGGCTCCACTGGGATAACTCAGGAGAACCTCGACCAGACCGTCGACGAGATGAAAGCGAGATGCAAACTCCCGGTGATTTACTTTCCATCACGGGCGAATGCCATCGCACAGAGGTGCGATGCGATATACTTCATGAGTATGCTCAACTCGAAGAACCCGAGAAACATCACAGGGGAACACTCGCGCGGAGCACCGGTAATAAAGAGACTGGGTCTCGAGACGCTTTCCATGGGATACATCGTCGTTGATCCTGGCATGAAGGTCGGAGAGGTCGGCGAGGCTGACGTTGTGAGGAGAGACGACATCGAAAGAGCTCTTGGATACGCCCTCGCGGCGGAATATCTTGGCATGTCGATGGTGTACCTGGAAGCCGGCTCCGGTGCGCCATCCCCCGTACCAGCCGCGATGATAAGCGCTGTGAAGGACAGCATCGGAGTGCCGCTGATCGTCGGAGGAGGTATCACCGATCCTGAGAGGGCACAAGACGCGGCACCGGCTGGAGCTGACATCATAGTTACCGGGACCCTCGTGGAAGATGGCGAGTTCGAGGAATCGCTCAGGGCGTTGGTCCGGACTGTGCATGACTTGAAGTGATTGTCACGAACCAGGACGTGGTAATGTTTTTACCTGAACGTGCGGATGTCATGCGACGGTTGAGATGAGCGGATTGGAACACATGGATAACGTCGAGAAGGACAAGATGTGTCCTGAGTGCGAGAAACATAGGAAGCACGTGAAGCTTGTAGAAGTAGAAGGCAAGGGCCTGGAGTGCCCGGTCTGTCACTACACCCGCTTCATGAGGAGATGATCGCCCGCCCTGAGACTCTCAACGGTCGTACTTTTGACCGATTGATTTGAGATTGACGTGATCGTGGACTTGACTGGCCGCATCTTAGTTGAGGCTTCAAGCCGGAACTGCGTCCGGCATCGACCTAGGCATAAGATTAATAGGTTTGCTGAGCCCTTGATTGTGCGAGGACAATGGCTTACCCCCCCGAAGCCAGCCCCTCTGAGGTGGCCAGCGAACCGCATTCCACAAGGATGCTTCTGATAGATGACGATAGCGACTTCGCAGAACTGGCCGTTAAATTCCTCAAAGAAGGATGTATCGAATCGATAGATGCCGTGAATTCTGGCAAGGATGCCCTCGCTCGTTTGGATACGAACGAGTACGACGTCATCATGTGCGATTACCGGATGCCGGAGATGGACGGGATCGAGCTGTTGAAGGAGGTTCGGTCACGCGGCATCCGTGCTCCGTTCGTTATGATGACTGGAAAAGGCATGGACGATGCCGTGATCGAAGCGCTCGATGCAGGAGCCGACTTCCATGTGGAGAAGAGCGGAGACATGAGAGTGCAATTCGCAGAGTTGTCGGTGGTCATCCGGAACTTGGCCGGCCGCAGACGAGCTGAAAGGCAGCTCAAGGGAGAGCGAGACCTCTACAAACTCATCGTCGACATGAATATGGTTGGCATCCTCGTCCTGGAGGCTGACGGCAAGGTCGCCATATGGAACGATGGAATCGCCAAGTTAACCGGCATAGGAAGCGAGGATGCGACAGGCCGCCCCTTCTCTCTGGAGTCAACCCCTCTTCTGTCAGATATCGTTGAGCGTGGCAAAGTGGAGGGTGTGCTGAAGGGTCGCATCAGTCCGAATAATCTGATGCCCTATCTGGACGGGGAATCTGGGAAGACGAGGTACTTCGAGGTAGGTTATTATCCCGTGCCCGATGAGAAAGGGCGGACGAGCGCGAGCATGATCTTTGTCCTTGACTCGACGGAGCGCATCATCATGAAGATGGCTCTTGAGGTCAGCGAGAAGAATCACCGGCAGCTTGTGGAGCTTGTGGACGAGGGCATATGGTCCGTAGACAAGGATGACAAGATATCTTTCATCAATCCGAAGATGGCACAGATGATGGCGTGCTCCGCCAAGGAGATGATAGGGCGGTCGTTCTCGGAGTTTGTCACTGATGACGGGCGGAAACTCGCCAGCGAAGCGTTGGAGCTCTGCAGAAGCGGGAATGATGTCGAGATCGATTACGAGTTCAAGAACAGAATCGGAAAACGACAGTTCGTGAGCTTCAAAGCATCTCCCATAGTAGGAGACGGCGAATATCAGGGAGCGGTATGCATCTTCGTAGACCTCGCCTCCAGGAGATCGATCGAAGAGGCCCTTTCCGAGGCTCTTAGTAGTCGAGAAGCATTCGAGAAGATAGTCAACGCCAGTCCTGTCGTTGTTTTTCAGATTAATCCGAGCCCCCCCTGGAACGTTGAATTCGTCTCTGACAACGTGACACAGTTCGGCTACACGCCTGATGAGTTCAGCTCAGGTAGGATTACGTTTGCCGAAGTCATTCATCCTGACGGTGTGGAAGATGTGATGGAGGGGATCGAGAAGCACATCCGTGCTGGGGACGATTTGTTTAGCATGGAATATCAGGGTTTGACAAAGAGTGGGGAGACCTTGTTCATCGATGCCCACGTCTATGTCCGTCGTGACCCGGAGGGGAACGTCACGAAGCTTCAGGGGGTTATTCTGGACAATACCGAGCGCAGGAGAACCGCCCTGGAGATTGAACGACTTGCGTCGATGGTCGACTCCTCTACGGATGCCATAATCAGCAAGAGCACTGACGGCACGATCCAGACATGGAATCCCGCTGCTGAGTCTATGTACGGCTATTCTCTCGATGAGGCCGTGGGAAGGCCCATATCTATGTTGATACCGCCCGACCGACTGGATGAGTACTACCGGGAGTTCGGGCGAGCCAAGGGGGGAATCCGCGGACAGCCGTTCGAGACAGTATGGATGAGGAAGGACGGCTCGATGGTGGACGTCTCGTTGACGATCTCCCCTGTGAAGGACCGGTCTGGCAGAACCATCGGCGCTTTCGCCATCGCCAGGAATATAACGGAGCGCAAGGAAGCGGAGGAGGCGCTCGAGCAGGCAAACGAGAAGCTGAGCCTGATGGGGTCCATAACAAGACACGATGCCATCAACCAGATAGGGATTCTATCTGGATATCTCTCGCTAGCGGAGGATGACAGCAACGACCGTGAGAGGGCCGAGCACATGGAGGCGGCGAAAAGGGCCTGCAGGACGATTACAGAACAACTTCAATTCGCGGGTAGCTATCAGAAGGCGGGCACGAAGGACCCGGAGTGGACGAGGGTCAGGCTTGAGTTTGCAGGTGCGGCTTCCGTGACCGACATGGAGGGTATGCAGGTGAAGGAGAAGTTGGGCGACCTCGAGGTGTTGGTCGATCCTATGTTCGAGAGGGTCTTCCTGAACTTGCTGACCAACACGAGAAGGCACGGACAGAATGCAACTCAGGTGGTCGTGGAATTCGAACCCAGGGATGACGCAGTCGCGATCAGGTACTCGGACGACGGCATAGGTATCCCTGCAGATAAGAAGGAGAAGATTTTCCAGCGAGGGTACGGTACGGATAGCGGCCTAGGTCTTTTCTTGGTTCGAGAGGTCCTCGGCATCACCGGTATGAGTATAAGGGAAATCGGAGTGCCCGATGAGGGGGCGGTGTTCGAAATACTTGTTCCGAACGGAAAGCATAGGATGCCTTCCGAGTCAGGCTGAGATGAGAGGCGGACTCTGCCACGGTACGCCACATCAGTTCTGTTTCATGGTTTGTTCAGAATCAGTGCCGACACTAATGCGAATCTATGTGCGGGAGAGGGGATTTGAACCCCCGGACTCCTGCGAGACAGGATTGCCCATCCGATGCGCTCGGACCTTAAGTCCTGCGCTTTTGTCCAGGCTTAGCTACTCCCGCGAGGCCGGTAATCCACACGGTCCGGTTTAAACCCTTCCCGGAGCGGTGTCAGATTCCTCTCAGAACGTCGTCCAGGCTTGGCTCTCCCTTAACCTGAAGGTCGTATCTCACCCTGACTATGGGCTTGTTCACGTTCTTCAGTATCCTCTTCAGATCTATCGGTGTGCCGGAGACGACGATGTCGCAGTCCGATGCGTTGATGGTCTTCTCGAGCTCCTCAACCTGTCTATCCCCATAGCCCATGGCCGGCAGCACATTCTCCAGATGAGAGTACTTCTCGAAGGTCGCCTTGATCGATCCAACCGCGAAAGGCCTTGGGTCTATGATGGCCTTAGCACCAGCGTTCTCTGCAGCTATCATGCCAGCTCCGAAGGTCATCTCACCATGCGTCACCGTCGGTCCGTCTTCGATTACCAGGACCCGCTTGTCCTTGATTGCCCCTGGGTCTTCGGCCGTGACCGGAGACGCCGCTGTCACAACCTTGGCCTTCGGATTGAGCTCAGCGATGACGGCCTTAACGGCTTCCACGCCCTTCGGGTCTGCTGTGTCGACTTTGTTTATGATGATGACATCTGCCATCCGCATGTTTGTCTCCCCAGGATGGTAGAGTTTTCCATGACCTGCCCTGTGAGGATCGGCGACGACTATGTGCAGGTCCGGAGCGTAGAACGGCGTATCGTTGTTGCCCCCGTCCCAGAGGACCACATCCGCCTCCTGCTCCGCCTGCCTCAGTATTTTCTCATAATCGACCCCGGCATAGACGACCATTCCCATGTCTATGTGCGGCTCGTACTCTTCGCGTTCCTCGATCGTGCACGCGTGCTTGTCCAGGTCGTCATACGCGGCAAATCTCTGGACCGCTTGCTTCTCGAGGTCGCCATACGGCATCGGGTGCCTGATCGCCACGACTCTCTTTCCCTTGCCGATCAACGCAGAGGCGATGGCCCGCGTCGTCTGCGATTTTCCGGAGCCGGTTCTCACAGCGCATACCGCGATCACCGGAACCTTGGCCTTTAGGGATGTCTGGTCCGCTCCCATCAGTCGGAAGTCTGCACCGCAGGCGTTCACAAGCGAGGCCTTGTGCATGACCTCTACGTGAGGTATGTCAGAGTAAGCGAATATCACCTGCTCGACACATCCCTCACTTATGAGCCGTGATAGATCCGACTCCGGGTGAATGTCGATGCCTTTCGGATAGAGTTTCCCAGCCAAGCTTGCAGGATACTTCCGTCCATCGATGTTCGGTATCTGCGTCGCGGTGAACGCCACGACCTCGTAGTTGGCGTTGTCGCGGAAGTAGACGTTGAAATTGTGGAAGTCTCTACCCGCGGCCCCCATGATGATGACTTTCGTTCGCATGCCCTCTTCACCTGTTTCGCTGTAGCCATTGCTCTCTTATATTCTTTACCGACCGACTGACGCTGAAACTCTATGCTGGACGGACCGTGTCGGGCTGGCCAGCACCCCGTAGGTCTGCGTGGAAAGGTTTTCGTAAGCGTAGTGCCATCCCGCTCCGATGGCCTACAAGATACCGTCTGACACCGAGGTTGTGGAGGCTATCAGGGATGTTCTGAGCAGGTATGGTATCATCAACTCCCAGCGAAAACTGACCGAGTTTGTGCTGCGCTCCCTCAGGAGGCACGATTCGGATTACGCCATCAGCGAGGAGCGGGTAAGGAAGCTAGCGTTGGGGAACGGTCTCGCCTCTGTCGAGATTCGATGCCGGGACACGAGGGAGAAGACTTCCGCAGGCGCCTGCCCCGTCTGCGGCGGCAGAACCGAGAGGATAAAGAACCTCACGGTCTACGGCGGGTCGGTCACGATGGGTTATAAGTGTAAGACCTGCGGGTATTGGACCGGGCTCAAGAACCGAGTGCCAACACTGTACGTCTTCGTTCCGAAACCATAGGCCGGTCTCAACATCTTTATCATTCGGTTAAGCCTACAGACGTACACGAGGAGAAGCGCCATGAAGCTATGGGATTTCGGGCGGATGGAATCCGGAAGGGTTATTATCAGCTCAAAGGTCGGCGAGCCGTTGGGTCTAGTGAACGGGAGCGAGGTCTTCAGCTCGATGTTCAGATACGAGTACGGAGAGAAGAAAGCGTATGAGATCGTGCTCTCGCCGTTCGGTCCGGAGAACTACCGGGAGATCGCCTACGTCACCATCCAGGTAAGAGACGAGCCCGGAGGCCTCTCTCAGGCTTCTCAGTTCTTGAAGTCGCTGAACATCGACATCTTGAACTCCGAGACCGTCAGCTCGATTCCGAACGCTATCATGATATGGGAGATGCTGGTCGACCTATCGTTCTTCGGAGATTCGTCGTCTCTCAAGAACGAGTTCGAAACGGCTAAGAAAGCGGCGGATCCGTCTCTCAACCTTGTCGACTGTCTCTTTGTCGAGAGTTCGGACCTTGCCACCCGCTACACCCGGGGCGCATCACTCGACAGCAGCGTGGTCAAGACCAGGGCTCTCAGGAAGACCGAGAAGAAAGCCAGTATCATCGAGGATGGCGCATTCGAGCTGCCTCAGGCGTACAAGAACTTCCTCGGAAGGGATTCATCCCTTGTCATGCTGGTAGGGGACCCTGACTCGTGGGTTCTATCGGTCGTATTCCTCGACGACGAGTCGAAGCTGTTTAGGATCAAAGTCGATTTACCGGACCGCCCTGGCTCCATCCATGATATCATGAAGGCCCTAGGGGATGAGTCGATAAACGTGGTGGCGGGGTACACGAACGTCCTCGTGTATTATGAGCGGATGACCTGCGAGCTCATCATCGATCTCAGAGGGTCGAGTCTGAAAAGTGCGGATGACCTGAAGGGGATACTGGAAAGCAAGGTGTCAGGACTCGGACCGCAGTTCGCCCTTGCCGGATTCTCCCCCGTCGTCTTCTGAGTCGTCTGGCAGTTCCATGATCTCTTTGATGTCGTAGCGTGGGCTGCAGATGTAGGTATCCCCCAGTTGGACAAATGTGACATCGTCGCCCACAGAGAACGGCGTATCCGTCCAGCAGGCGATCTTGGGACCCGTCTTCACCTCCAGCATGAGTAGGTCCATGGGGAACTCATAGTTCACAGGGACGACGCCTAGTTTCACGTAAGCCAATACGATTCCATGGTTGGGCCAGTAGGTGAGAGACATGCGCTTACCACATCGCGGGCATCTGAGCCTTTTCGCCGTGGTTTTGAAACCGCATCTGCATCTGTGACCTTTCATGACAGCCCCTCCTCTATGGCGTGGACAATGTCCGTTTTCTCTTACAATGCTTTGTCACGGCACGCCAGGCCTGAACCTGAAACACACCTCTCAGTATTTCAGGAATGCTCTCATAGACCGTGTGGTTCAGGACGAGGGCCGAAGCCGTCTTCCGGGCCGGCGAGCGAAACAGTATTAAATGCCAGACATCTATCCGATGCAGGCACGAATCAGAGTGTTGCGCCCTTCGTCGCGACTTCCCCCCAGCGAACATGTGATCGCAGATAGTCGTGGCTCAGCAACTCTCAGGAGGCCGCGCCCTTGGATCCTATCGAGGCATCAAGACTGATAATGGATACCTACGCTGCGAAGATACTGGTCGCATGTTCACGAAAGCCGAAACATGCGCTTGAGCTTAGTGCGAAGCTCAACATACCGATCGCGGCGTGTTACAGACGAATACACGTGTTGGAGAATGCAGGGCTTCTCAAGGCGGTTGACCGAGCACTGACTCAGCAGGGCAAGCGAATAGTGCTCTATCAGTCGATGCTGAAGAACGCTTACATATTCTTCGAGGGGGGGAAGTTGAGGGTCAGGTTCCAGATGATCACGGGAGCTACCCAGGACTTCGGCGGAGAATGGAAGGAGATCAAGCTCATAGAAGAAGAGGAGGAGGATGAGGGACCATCTGGAGGTCTCCTCAGGCCACGAGATAGATGATTATTGTCATCGACGAAGGAGTATGGTTGTGATGGAAGAGAATAGTGAGGTTGGTACGTCGACATTCCCCAAGGAGATCGTCCAATTCCTATCCAGCCCCGGAGGTCATTCGCTGATCCTCAGGGGCATGGCAGGCACAGGGAAGACCACGTTGGCGCTCCAGATGATAGAGGAGCTGGCACAACTCCAGCAGAGCTACTATATGTCCACCAGGGTCTCTGACCATTCGCTCTTCAACCAGTTCCCATGGTTGATGGACAAGGTCAAGGAAGGGGAGATACTCAAAGCTCGCAAGAAGCTCAGGAAGAAGGCTGATTCCGAGATGCAGGTGGAGAAGATATTGCTCGGCCTTGCGGCCATCAAGGGGGAGCTCAAGGGCGCAAAAGTGAAGTCGCCTAGAAGCGAGCTCCACCGGTTGGAGGGCAAGATAGAGTCTGGAGGGGACGAAGCAGCCTCATCTGCTGCGGAGCCGACAGGAGAGGACGAGCTCACCGTGACGGTCGGCTCGATGATGCCCGAGATCGAGATGGCGTATGATGTCGTCGACAAGGCACTGCCTGAACGTACACTGATAATCATCGATAGCATAGACGCGCTGGCAGACAAGTACGGCGTCGGACCTGCTAGGCTCATCACTGCTCTACAGAAGGACCTGGTCGAGGGTTGTGGCACCAACGTCGTCTATGTGCTTGAGACGCCGGACCCGTTGCTCGATTACCTCGGTGACGGAGTCCTCTATCTGTCGCTCGACCACTCGAGTGGTCGAAGGATTCGCGAGTTGGATCTCCTGAAGCTGAGGGGCTGTGAGATACGCCAGCCGAAATACGTGTACACGTTGCTCGGCGGACGGGTCAGGACCTTCGAGTACAGCAGGTACGGCAAGCCGGAATCGCCTGTGGCTTTCGAGCCGATCAAGTCCTCCAACGGGAAGTATATGTCGACCGGTAACCCGGATCTCGATGAGATGCTCGAGGGCGGCTTGAGGAAGGGGACGATTGCGTTGATCGAGCTGAACCCGGGCGTGCCCGTCGTTTCATCGTCGCAGATCGAGAACGCAATCATATGCAACTTCGCCTCCCAGGACCACGGCGTGGCCTGGATGCCTACTAAGAAGACCGGGGCGGATACTGCGAGGGAGGAACTGCTCGGTTTCATAACGCCTGAAGCATTCGACAAGAACGTGCGGATACTCGAGCCTCACGCCGCGTCAGCGTCCCCCAAGGACTACTCTATGACCCTTGAGGGTGGCGATGTGAATGTGGACATCAAATGGCAGGACCTGCAATACGCTCTCAAGGACACGCAGCAGCCATATCTCGCCATCATCGGTTTCGACTCGCTGGAGTCGATATATGGCCCGACAGTCCTTAACGGGATGATGGATTTCCTGACAGCGATGCTCAACAACGACGGCATCCTGGTGGCCACGGTCACGCCGAGTGTGAAGTCGACGAGCAGACTATCCGACCTTGCGCATACGCATTTGCGTATAGACAAGACATCAGGGGTCACCGTGATACGAGGCGATGAGCCGTTCACCGCTCCATACGCTATGACGGCCCCCGACTCGGGGGATTTCAGGCCCAATCTGGTCCCGATACTTTAGATCGGCAATGCTCGGGATGTGTGGCGCTCGTCGTTCAGTGCTTGAATAGGCGTAGTCCACTGAAGACCATGGATATTCCATGTTCGTCGGCAGCGGCGATGGCCTCGTCGTCCCTCATTGAGCCGCCCGGTTGCATGATGGCTGCGACGCCCACTTTCGCCGCAGCGTCCACGCCGTCCCTGAACGGGAAGAAAGCGTCGGAGATCAGGATGCTGCCCTTCGCCTCGTCGCCGGCCTTCATGCCTGCTATCGTGGTTGAATCCACCCTGCTCATCTGGCCGGCACCTACCCCGACCGTCCGCTCGCCCTTCACAAGGAGGATGGTATTCGATTTGATGTGTCTGCAGACCTTGACGCCGAATATCATCGCGTCGACCTCCTCCTCCGTCGGAGCGCGCTTCGTAGCGACTTTGAGTTTCCCTCTGTCGAGCTCTACATACGGCCCCATCTGGACCAGCATGCCTCCCTTGACCTTCGTCATCATGAGCCTGCCATCCTCACGCTTGATGGGCATGTTCGTCCGAAGTAGGCGGATGTTCTTCTTCTCCTTGAGCAGTTTCTCCGCGTCTTCGTCATAATCGGGAGCCACGACCGCCTCGACGAAGTGACCGGCGATCTCCTTCGCTGTCTCAAGGTCGACCTGCCTGTTAAGACCAACGACGCATCCGAACGCGCTCACTGAATCGGCATCATATGCCGTCTTGAAAGCCTCCGCAATGGTCGGCGCACTTGCCACACCCGACGGGTTGGTGTGTTTGATGACCGCGGCCGTTGGTTTCTCGAAATCGGAGACGATGGCAATTGCGGCATCGAGGTCAAGGACGTTGCAGTACGATATCTGCTTCCCGTGCATCTTCTCGACCGAGGGTACGCTCAGGGCGGTCTGGTCGAACAGATCTTTGTAGAATGCGGCCTTCTGGTGCGGGTTCTCGCCGTACCTAAGGTCGCCGAGCTTCTCGAACGATAGGGTCATGCTCGCAGGGAACGCCTCATCCTTGGCGAACTGCTTACCCAGATAATGTGCAATCGCAGAATCGTATCTCGCAGTGGCTCTGAAGGCCTGAAGTGCGAGCTTCCGCCGTGTCTCCATTGACAGCTCACAGTTGTTCTGCCTGAGCTCATCGAGTATCTGCGGGTATTGCGCTGGGTCCACAACAACTGCCACAGAGGAATGGTTCTTGGCCGCCGATCGGAGCATGGACGGCCCTCCTATGTCGATGTTCTCCACGGCGTCCTCCAGCGCTACGTCCTTCCTCGCAATGGTGGCCTCGAAGGGGTAGAGGTTAACGACCACCATGTCTATCGGCTCGATGCCGTGCTTCTGAATGGCTTCCATGTGCTCGTCCTTCTCTCTCATCGCTAGAAGCCCGCCATGTATCGCCGGGTGGAGTGTCTTAACCCTTCCATCTAGCATCTCGGGGAACTTCGTGACCTCCGAGACGCCTACCACTGGCACGTTGCTCTTCTCTAAGAGTGTGGCGGTTCCCCCAGTCGACAATATGATGATCCCAAGCTCCGACAGTCCCTTGGCAAACTCGGCCAGACCCGTCTTGTCTGAAACGCTAACGAGAACTCTCTTCACCTTGCTCATTTGACCTACTCCGCTGCATTCAATAACTGCTGGCTTTAGCATCCCTCCCCCGCAAGCAAGGGTATGCCGACAGAGTATAGACTGGCTGGTTATAACCGTTTCCGCTTTCAAGTGCGGGCATGATGGCAGCAGGCGGAACCTTGTCTACCGGGTCTTAGTGCTTACGCAACCCTTCTTTCACTCCGTCCCTCATCAGCGAGAACGGCAGCTCGCCGTAGTCCGCCACGAGATCGTGGAATCTTTTCTCGTCGAAGTCGTCCCCCAGGGTGGTTTCCATCTCCACTCTTAAGCTTATCAGAAGCTCCCTTCCAAGCAGATAAGATAATGCCTGGCCGGGGGTGCGAGTATATCGCTTCACCTCCGCTTCAGACGCGTTCCGCGGTATCCCCGCCTCCTTGATTCCTAACTCGACCATGTCCTCGAACGAGGCTTCTCCGCAGGCTAGGCTGATGTCCGCTACCACCCTGTACGCCCGCAGTAGCGACCCGTTGACCATCTCGAGCGCTGCCAAGTCCGTCGCTCTGTATCCGTTTTCGAACATCATCTTCTCACAGTAGTGCGCCCACCCCTCGCAAGTCTCGGTGCCGCTGTCGAATGTATCGGATGATATGATCATGGTGTTGAGCTGTAGCATCCAGTGCTTTCGGTTGGACCTTACGCCCTGATGGAAGTGGCCAGGATATGCCTCGTGGACTGCCGTATTTATGATCGATCCTTCGTTCAGGTGGCTGCCCAGGTCGTTGCTGTTCTTCGGGCGGGTTACGAGATACTCTCCTTTCTGCACGGGATCGAATTTCGAGGGCATTGAGAGGGCGGCATATGGAAGCATCGGTGAAAGAAACACCGGAGTTTCGACGACTCTCAACTCCGCCTCCGGGTCTATTGAGGCAATGTCGTTCTTGATGATGAACTCCTTTGCGGATTCCATCTCCTTCCTTGTCTCCTCAAGGGCCCGCTCGAAGGTCTTCGGGGCTGTGTTATGGCTTATCCTGATGGCTTCATCGACTCCCTTGCCTGGCGCGATTCGGTCCGCGAGCTTGGCGCGCTCCTGTTTCAGCTTCTCAAGCTGGTCTCTGCCAAGGGCGAGAATATCGTCGACTGACATCTCTATCTTCCTTATCTTGAGCAGCTTCGCGAATCTGTCCCTCCCCATCGAAAAGTCTTCGCTTGAGCGGTCGAGGAGCTGCTTCAGCCATTCCATGTGCTCCGCAGTGGACGGTTCCAGGGCTAGTGCCGCATCCGCCAAGTCTCTGTGTTCATGACTGCAATCCTTGAATGTCTCTTTGACGAAGTTCAGCAACCCCGGAAAATTGTCGCATGATTCGATTGCCGCACCTGTCCAGAGCCTCACCGGCTCCCCCGGGTCGAATCTGGTCCGAAACTGCTTCAGATGGTCAGGGATAAGCCGCAGCCTGCAAGTCACGTCTCTCGCCCTTGCCTCCGGAAGCGCGTAGGCTCTGGATGCCATCAGAAAGAGGAGTCCGCCTATGCTTTCTAGGCAGTCTGGATACATCTTCCACAGTGGATATTCGTCGGTGGCGAATCGCATGATATCTGTGCTCATGCTCAGCAGGTCGAGATGGAGGTTGTCTTCACCCGAGAGTTCTTGGGATGCCGCCTGCCGCCTCGCAGAGGCGTTCCATCCTTCGAGAAGTGTGAGTGTGTCGTCCAGGCGCTTCCTCCCGCCGTGCGGGAGGAGTCGATCGTATGGGTCATGCAGCCCGACGGCCGTCCCGACATCCGGGTTGATTCTCAAGAACTCCTTCAGCATTCTCTCGTGGAGTTGTTCGAGTGCCTCGGTGCTCATTGCCTCACTTCAGCATCGCTGAGGGGCTACGGATGGATAACCCTTACGGACGAAGGCCTAGGCGGCGCCAGATAAACTCACTTGTACGCTGGTCTCTGAAGCAGACCCGCTGTCTCAACGATCCGTGGGACGATCTCCTCCCACATGACCGCCATTATGTGCACGCCGTGGACGCCCTTCATGTTCTTGAGGGTCTCGATCTGTTCCACGCACAACTGGATCCCCTCCTCCTTCGAGTCCGAGGCATTCTTCATCCTATCGACGATGGAGTTCGGGACTATCATGCCAGGCACCTTGTTCTTCATGTACCTTGCAGCGCCAGCGGTCTTCATGGGGATGACCCCGGCTAGGATGTGGGTCTTCTTGTCGAGCCCTCTTGACCTGACATCGTCCATCCAAGTCTCGAACATATCCATGTCGAATATCGCTTGGGTCTGGACGAAGTCCGCTCCCGCGGTGACCTTCTTTGCCAATCGCATTCCCCTGAACTCATAGGGCGTTGCGAACGGGTTCTCCGCGCAGCCGAGATACACCTTAGGGGGATCCTTTATCGTGTCGCCGCCCGACTGCAGTCCCTCGGTCCTGAGCTTGTCAAAGGTGTACAGCTCAGATATGGAGTCGAAATCGAACACGCTCTTCGCGGACTTCTCGTTGCCGAAGGTCTGATGGTCGCCCGTCAGGCAGAGCACGTTCCTCACGCCGATCGCGCTGGCGCCCAGAAGGTCGCTCTGAAGGGCTATCCTGTT
>JAJISI010000089.1 GCA_022848805.1 Thermoplasmatota archaeon | reverse complement strand
CAACAAGGATGGAAAGCTGATATTTGTCACAGCCATCACGGCCACGAAGGCGGGCGAGGGGAAGACGGTGACCTCCATCGGCCTGTGCCAGGCCATGGGACATCTGGGAAAGAAGGTTATGTTGTCCCTCAGAGAGCCCTCCCTTGGACCCACATTCGGGATAAAGGGAGGAGCGACTGGGGGAGGCTACTCACAGGTGTACCCGATGTGGGACATAGACCTGCACTTCACGGGGGACATACACGCTGTGGGGACGGCACACAACCTGCTGTCAGCACTCGTTGAGAACCACATTGCCAAGAAGAACCAGCTGGACATCGACCCGACGAAGGTCGTCCTGAGGAAAGTGATGGACATGAACTGCAGGGAACTCAGGGACATCGTCGTCGGCCTCGGTGGAAAGGTGAAGGGAGGCGTCCCGCGAGAGAGCGGGTTCGACATCACCGTCGCCAGCGAGATCAACGCTATCCTTGCGCTCTCCAGCGACATGGCGGACCTCAGGGCCAGGCTTTCGAGGATAGTGGTCGCTTACACCCGGGACCGCAAGCCAGTCACCGCGGACAAGCTGAACGGCATCGGAGCGATGTGCCTCCTGCTCAAGGACGCTATCAACCCGACGCTGGTCCAGACGCTCGAGGGGCAGCCGGCGTTCATACACGGCTCACCGTTCGCGAACATCGCCCACGGGAACAGCTCGATCATAGCGACGAAATACGCTCTCAAGATGGCTGACTACGTCATCACCGAGGGCGGCTTCGCAGCAGACCTCGGAGGCGAGAAGTTCTTCAACATAGTATGCAGGGTCGGCGGCTTGAAACCGGATGTATCAGTCCTCGTGGCGAGCATAAGGGCGCTGAAGATGCACGGCGGGATGGACCAGAAGGAGATTGGTAACCCCGATGTCAGCTTCCTCGAGAAGGGATACTCCAACCTCGACAAGCACATCGAGAACCTCAAGAAAGTGGGTGTACCGGTCGTGGTCGCCATCAACCAGTTCCCGACGGACTCGCCGGAGGAAATCGAGCACATCAAGAAGCACTGTGAGAAGATTGGCGTCAGATTCGGCCTCTCGCAGGTTTTCACCGACGGAGGCAAGGGAGGCGTCGACCTGGCCAACGCAGTGCTCGAATCGCTCGAGAAGGAGCAGGCGAACTTCAAGGTGCTGTACGACGAGAAGATGCCGATCAAGGAGAAGATCAATATCGTCGCAACCGAGATATACGGAGCGGACGACGTCGTGTACACCGGGACTGCCCCGGCCGACATCAAGGCGATCGAGGCGGCAGGCAACGACAAGCTCCCACTCTGCATAGCGAAGACGCAGCTGTCGATATCTGACGACCCAAGCAAGAAGGGCGCTCCGAAGGGCTGGACTCTGACCGTACGAGAGGTACGCCTCTTGGCCGGTGCGGGATTCATAGTTCCTCTGACCGGGGAGATAATGATAATGCCCGGATTGCCCTCGGTCCCAGCTGCAGAGCGGATCAGCATAGACGACGACGGCCACATAACCGGCCTGAACTGATCGCGCTGAGCGAACGGACATCTCCGGGCGTTATGAGAACTGGCCCCCGGAGACGATAAACCTCTTACTTCTATCTCACACGGGGGGTGGATTTCAGCTCCCACGGACTCCACAGCACGAGTTCTCCTTGCGGAGCGTGAGATAACGCTTCATGGGTTTCAGCGACGACGAAGAAACCGCAATCGGAGGGATGATCTTGACGGAAAAAGTCCTCGTGATAGGAGGGGGGCCTGCGGGATTGACCGCAGCCAAGACCCTTGTGGATAGCCAGATGGAAGTCGTGCTAGTCGAGCGCGAGGAGACCCTCGGCGGCATGGCGCGCGAGCTTACATGCAAGGGCGTATCCGAGTGCAGGAACTGTGGCGTATGCTATGTCATCGACCGTGCGGAAGAAGCAGTCCGATCCCCCTCGATCGAGACACTTCTACGGTCCGAAATCGTCTCGGTGGAGAGGCGCGAGGCGGGCTTCAGAATCAAGGTGAAGGTATCCCCAAGATACGTCACCGGCCAGTGTATCGATTGTGGGAAGTGCACCGAAGCATGCCCGGTCGAAGGAAAGGCCATCTTCCCGCCAACCGGGAGCGGCCGGCCGAGGACATACTGGATCGACAGGGCCAAGTGCTTGCATTTCAAGAAGGCGAAATGCTCCAAATGCGCGGATGTCTGCCCGACCAAAGCGGTCGATTACGACGACCGTGCGAGCAATATCACCAGGGATGTCTCGACAATCATATACGCGACGGGTATCGAATCCGTAGATGCAGGCGAGATTTCGAGGCTGGGCTATGGGCGAATACCGGACGTGATATCCAGCGTGGACGCGGAGAGGACTCTCAACGACGATGGCCGCCTGCTAAGACCCTCGGACGGTGCCCCTCCGAAGAGGATAGCGATCGTCCAATGCGTCGGGTCACGCAACGAAAAGACCGGCGTCGAGTACTGCTCCAAGTTCTGCTGCAAGTACGGGTCGAAGATCGCGCAAGCGCTCATGGACATCGACCCCGAGATCGACCTTGACTTCTACTTCATGGACCTCCGAACTCTTTACGAACCACAGGACGACTTCAAGGAATGGGCAATGTCTAAGAAGAAAAAGGTGGGGAAGAAGAAAGTGCCCCAGGTACGCCTGATAAGGAGCATGCCCGCTGAGGTGTTCCAGGGAGACGGGAAAGTTTTACTGCGGTCGTCCGGACCGACGGATCTCGAGGTCACCGAAGAACCGTACGACCTGGTCATACTATCAGTGGGGATGCGTCCACATAAGGAGTCCGAGGAACTGCTCACATCTCTCGGACTCAGCCTTGACCCATACGGATTCGTGAAGTGCGACGACGCTCAGACCGGAGGCCAGGTCATAGTTCTGGGAGCGGTACGCGAACCAATGGACATCGAAGAGGCTGTGACGAGAGGCATAGCCACAGCGGCTTCGGTCGCCAGACCTGCGGAGGAGGGAGGCGGATGAAGCGCAAGATACAGGTTGTGATCTGCCGCGTATGCTCCCAAGGAGTGCCAGTACTGGACGTCGACAGGCTCGCGAGGGCGGCTTCGGAGACGCCGTATGTCTGCTCTGTCGTGACCGTTGACTACGCGTGCCAGAGCAAGACCATATCATCCATCGTAGAAGACGCCAAGATGAAGGGGGCGGACCGGGTCCTGGTCGTTCCCTGTTCCAAGAACGACGTTTCCCCCAGCCTGTTCCAGGCGTATGTCAGGAGGGGGGAGATCAACGAGTTCCTAATCGAGACCGTAGACCTCACGAACGAGGTCATTCTCCCCCATCGCGAAGATCCTGCCCGCGCCCAGGAGAAGGCGGAGGCGAAGCTTGCCGCGGCAATCGCGCGCCTGGCGGCCCTAGAACCGTTGGAGAAGCACGAGGAGCCCATGAGGACGAAGAACCTGGTCGTTGTGGGGGCGGGAGTAGCTGGCCTCGAGGCGGCACAGGTCGCGACCGGACATGGGCTGCACACGATTCTGATTGAGAAAACTGACCGGACGCTGAAGGCTCCGGGCGTTCTGCTATCGAAATCGAGGCTTGTGCGGGCGAAGGGGCATGGAGGCAACTTCGAACTCGTGATACAGGCGGGCGAAAAGCAGGAGACTCTGGAGTGCGCGGCAATAGTCGTCGCCTCTGGAGGAGACTGGTCGGAGGGGAAAGGACCCTTGACAAAAGCCTGCAAGGAAGCCATGCCTCTCTTCAGGCTCAAAGACTCCGTAGACAACGGGACCCTCCCGAGCGGTCCGATCGTGATCGTGGACACCCCCGATCCGAAGGGCAGCACGATGAAGGCGCAGGACTTCGCATGGGATGACGCGCTGGATTTGGCCATGTCGGCTAAGAACGCCTCACCCGAAACGGACGTCACACTCATCTTCCAGGAGATGCGGGCATCTGGATTGTCGGAGTTGACGTACAGGGAGGCCGCACAACTTGGAGTCAGGTTCGTACGATATGACAAGAAGAACCCGCCCGTGATCGACAAGAAGGACCCGAAGAGACTGACCGTCAGGGATCTGGCACAGGACGAGATCGTTTCGCTTCGATTCAGTACGCTGTCGTACGCGTCTGTCCCGGCCAACCCGGACAACATTGAAATCGCAGACGCCCTGAGGATACCGGTAGCTCTGGACGGCGGAATAAGGCGGGGGAGTATGCAGAGAGGACCTATCGCGACCCCTAGGCCTGGCATCTTCGTCTGTGGATCAGCGATGTTCCCGAAAACTGAGTCGGTCGCAAGGGCCGAAGGAAAAGCCGCGGGAGTCCTGGCGACCCAGTTCGTCGCTTCAGGAACGGTGGAGTACGGCGGCGCTGTCGCGAAGGTCACCCCCGAGAAGTGCTCCGCCTGCCTCACATGCGTGAGGACTT
>JAJISI010000088.1 GCA_022848805.1 Thermoplasmatota archaeon | reverse complement strand
AAGCCAGGAGGTGAAATCGCTATGCTCGTCACAGGGCCACTGCTGATAACGATCGGGGAGCTCCAGCCATCATGAGGCCCCGATACGGCCCTGATGACGATGGTCTCCTCGGAGAAGTCATACGTCTGCCCGCTGACCACCAGCTGGCCTGCGTCTGATGGATACAGCGTGACCGAGGCAATGCCCAGCGAGCCGGCAGCGGGAGTCACCATATCTTCCAGATATGCTTCCAGCTGGACTGTACCGATCCATTCGGATATCACAGAATCGAACGCATCGAGTGCGGACAGAGTGAGTGAGAACGTCTCGTTCACGGTGGCCGCGGACGAAGCAACTAGGCCGAAGTGATCGACCGTAACAACGCTGATGACTGCATCAAGCCAAGATGGCGACCCCTGAGGATCGACGGCACACACCGTCAACGTGATTGTACCGTTCGGGAGCGATTCGAAAGTATGCGTGAACACCTTCCAGGAATGATTAGCCGAGGGATCTTCGTTCTCCAATGTCATGGGAGCGAGCGGCTCGATCACCGTACTATTTCCAGTATATGTGACCAATGCCAGGGGGGTAAGTATCTCGTACGCTCCGAAAGGGTTCGAAATGTTCGCTCTGACGACTACATCTTCTGCATCAGAGAACAGAGTCCGAGGCGATCCCAGGGTATCGGTTGTGGAGAGGCTGTCCACCATAACGAAATCCGGTGTTTCGACGGTTATGTACGAGTTGAAGCTGTCCTGGTCGTAGAGCACCAGCAACCCGTCGTTGACGGGATCGCCACGCATTATGGTAATCACGAGACGATGGCCTGCCGGAAGGACGTAATCGACATCAGGCGCCACAAGATCATAAGCCCTGAAGTTGGAGAAAACGGGCCCGGTCAGCGGAATCGTGACGCTTGCCACCTCTATCCAGACATCAGGATCACTCCAGTCCGTAGGATCCATGTCCGAGAAGGCGACGGTCATCAACGTAGCAGACTCATTGTCCCTTGACGATGCCCAGATATGGGCGGTCAGGTTCCCGTCGATATGCACGTCCGAGTTCACAGCGGGGTCCAGGATCCAGAAGTGTCTCCAGCGCTCTGACGGTAGGTTCTTCCTGATGGTGATTCCGAGAAGCCCGTCCTCATCATAATCTAGGGTCCCGGGATTGTATGGGTCGGTTGAGTTCATCCAATCGTAATCGGTGGAGCCAAAGGGGTCGCCGTCGTGGAGATAGAACAAGCGCTCGTACGACGGAACCGAATCGGCAGAAGTGGTCTCAACCATCCCGTAAGGAAACATGAGCACGGACGATGCGAGAACGAATACTAACGCCGTTGCTACAACCCTCGCCCGTACGCGAGAACTCTGACTGGCGATTACCATCTGCCCCTCTCTCAAGTGAACAACCCCTGAGGCATCTGTTAACTGTCATTTATAGCCAACGCTGGGGTTATAAGCATTCTCAAGCTGTTATCAGATCTGGGAATGGGTGCTGGCCGGGCTATTGCGAACCCAGCTTGGCAGACATGGCGGCCCCGAGGGCTTTGAACACGTTCTCGACGTTCTGCCCGGTCTTAGCACTGGCGAGGAACGCCTTAGCGTTGTACTTGGAAGCCAGCTCCTGGAGGTCCGCCTCCTTCACGACGGCTTCGTTCTCAAGATCCGCCTTGTTCCCCGCAAACACGATCGGGACGTCGCCTGCCACATCCGTGAGAGCCTTGATCCAGTAGCGAAGCTCCTCGAGCGTCTCCTTGTTGGTGAGGTCGCATACCGCGATAGCCCCGTGAGCTCCGAAGAAGTACGCCTCCCGGAGGAGTTCTCTGAAGCCCTTCTGGCCCATGATATCCCATACGAGCATCATGACCTTAGTCTGGCTTTCGCCGTTGTCTACCTCGATTATCTTCTTCGTCACTTTTGTGCCGATAGTCGCGATGTACCGGTCATCGAACACGTCCAGAACGAATCTCTTAATCAGGCTGGTCTTGCCGACCCCAGCGTCGCCAATGAAGCATACCTTGACTTTCATCAGGTCGTCGTCATTCATCAAACAATCCTCCATCCCTAGGGCGTGTCGGAGCTCCTTCTATCAGGTGAATAAGCTATGCGCTTTTTAAGCCTTTGGTACTTGTCTGGCCCGCCAAACGGGGATGCCAGTTTCGGAAGAATCGACAAATTGGAGGTCAGCAACCGACCACTGACGGACGAAGAACATCCGCAACCACTAGAGTCAGCGACGCTATTTTATCGCACAGGCTCGCTCACTGTGCCGTGCTCGACTCGGCTAACCTCCTGAACACTATCGAAAAAGCCGTGGAAAGCCTCGTTCGCCCGCACAGAACCGTGGGCGTGGCATACTCAGGAGGACTGGATAGCTCTGTAATAGCTGCGCTCGCCAGCAGGTATGCTGAGACGACCTGCTATTCGGCATGCATCAAGGGATCGCATGACGCAGAGCATGTGCATGCCTTCGCGCATGCGGATGGTTTCGATGTGAGGATTCTGGAGCTGACTGACGACAACGTACGGGAGTTGGCACGTCTGGCTAGATCCGTTCTCCTTACGACTGACCCGGTCAGAATATCATATACGATACCCACGCTCAGGGTAATCGAGAGCGCGGTTGAGCCTGCGATTCTCGTCGGGAACATCGCCGATGAGATCTTCGCAGGGTATGCGAAATACGAATCGAGCGACAATGTATCCGAACAGATGGCTGTTGACTTGGAAAAGGCGCTGCACGAGAGGGGATTATTGTCACAATATGCAGAAAAAAGACTTAAGATTCTACTGGCACCATACGCCGACGCGACCGTAATCGGGGCGTCCTCGCAGGTCCCCCTGGAGGACAAGCTCGGACTTGAAGGGCGGAAGCTGATCTTAAGGAAATGTGCCGACATGATAGGGCTCGAGGCAAGTGCTCGGCCGAAGAAGGCAGCTCAATACAGCTCAGGTGTGTCGAAGGCGATGAAGAGGCTCGCGAAGGCAGATGGGAAAACGGTCAGCGAATGGGTTCTAGGCATCTGACCTTTAATCGTGTATTCGCAACCATCTAATATCCGGCAGCTGGTGTGCCTGACGATGGGCTACTCAGAACTCGTGCAGTGGATGTTCAATCTGGAGAGGTTCGGCATCAAGCTCGGTCTTGAGAACATGACTGAGTATCTGTCGAGGATCGAGAATCCGCACAAGTGCTTCAGATCTGTCCACGTCACCGGAACGAACGGGAAAGGCTCTGTTTGCGCCTTCCTTGCGTCAATACTGGAGGAGAGCGGACTGAAGGTTGGGTTGTACACCTCACCGCACCTTGTTGACTTCCGTGAGCGCGTGAAGATAAACGGCCAGATGATCTCCGAGGAGGACGTCGTCAAACTCGGAAACGAGCTGAGGGCGACGATGGAGGGAATGGCCGAAGAGAGCGGTGAGCAGCAGCTCACATTCTTCGAGTTCACAACCGGACTGGCATTCAAATATTTCAACGAACAACGCGTGGATGTCGCGGTGGTAGAGGTGGGGATGGGGGGACGACTCGATGCGACGAACGTCATTTCTCCAGAAGTCTCGGTGATCACCCGCATCGGTCAGGAACACACTGCCTATCTCGGTCATACGATGGGGCAGATTGCTCGTGAGAAGGCAGGCATAGTGAAGACGGATATTCCTGTCGTCTGCTCGGACCGCAACCCCGAGTCGCTGAGTGTGATCAGAGGTGCTTGCGAACGGAAGGAGGCGAAACTCATACTCGTAGGGAAGGACTTCGGAACCGAGAATGTGGTGACGCGAGCGGATAGCACCTCGTTCGACTATGATGGGCGGACGAGAATTTCTGGGCTCAGAACACGCCTTATCGGTACGCACCAGGCTGAGAACGCTGCGACGGCGATTGCGGTGACTGAGCAGATGATGGCGGCAGGATATTCGATATCTGAGTCGGCAGTGAGGGAAGGCGTGGCAAAAACGAGGTTGTCGGGGCGTTTAGATATCTGGTCCAATGACCCACTCGTGATTCTCGATGGAAGCCATAACCCCGAAGGAGTACGCACCACGGTCTCAGTAATAGACTCGCTCGGACTGACGCCTTTGACCTTCGTTGTGGCATGCATGGAGGACAAGGACGGGCTCGGGATGATTGCGGAGTTGGCCCCATACGCAACCAAGATGGTCATCACCGAAGTGAAGACCGGACGATCGGTGAAGGCGACTCAACTAGCGGTTCTCGCGAAGCAGTCGTTCGACGGCGAAGTCTCAGTCGAAGAGAATGTGCAAGATGCGATGGCATATGCACTCTCGAACGCGTCCGGAGAGGGTGTGTGCGCGATTGGTTCGTTCTACTTGGTCGGAGATGTGATGCGGTGGCTGAGAACGCCGAATCTCAACCGGGGCGACACAATGGGCGCACGCAAGGTATAAATGGACAGGTGGTATTCGACCCATCTGCACGATGCGGCTGTAGTGTAGCTGGTTATCACTTGAGCTTGCCAAGCTCAGAACGCGGGTTCAAATCCCGGCGGCCGCACATCCACCATTTTGGGAAAAGGCCATAGGGGCGGAATGGCAGCTGGTGAGGATCGAATCCCAAGACTCGCGAGAACTACTGTACGGATGCTATTCCGACATCAGTGGATTGTATGTCAGGGGGTACCGGTCTTCGGCACCTGCGTTTCCTGCAATTATGTAGGGATCGTCGACGACTCCATCATCGTTAATGTCTGGAGCCGTCAAATCACTCCAGTAGCTGCCCCAAGTATGTGTCTCTCCTGATACGTACCAGGAGTTGCC
>JAJISI010000087.1 GCA_022848805.1 Thermoplasmatota archaeon | reverse complement strand
TCCAGACCCTTCAGTATGAAGAACGCCACGTTGATCTCGGCGATGTAGAAAACCATCACGACCATCATCAGGAGTCGGAACGGCCTTCCGAGGTCCCTCATACCGGACACGAACGAAGTCTTCGGTGGTGCGGTCTTCCCCTTCGCATCCCTCACGAACAGTGCGATAACTACGACTGCGAGCAACGCCGGCACGGCTGCGACTGCGAAGACGACTCTGTAATCCTGCTCCGTCAGGCCAGCATCCAAGCTGGCGCCGATGGCGAACACCAGCGCTATCAGCGCAATGACGCCCAGCAGCGCCCCGAGGGAATCCATCGACTTGTGGAAGCTATACGCGATGCCCATGGACTGAGGCTCTGTGGAATCGGCGATGAGGGCGTCTCTAGGTGCGCTCCGGACTCCCTTTCCGATGCGCTCCGTCACCCTCATGCCAAGGACATGCCACGGGGATGTGGCCAGGATCAGCAGGGGCTTGGCGAGCGCGCTCGAGCCATACCCTCCGAGTATGAACGGCTTCCTCCGCCGCATCTTGTCAGAGTACCACCCCGAGACGACCTTCAGCAGCGACGCCGTCGTCTCCGCCGCGCCTTCGATCAGACCTATCAACAATCCCGTGGCTCCGAGGGATAAGAGGAACATCGGGAGGATGGGTATGATCATCTCCGTGCTCAGGTCCGTCAGGAGGCTGACGACCCCGAGCAGAACCACGTTCGCACTGACTCCTCTGAGCAGCCGTCGTCTTCGCCCGACCTCGTTCTTCTCGCCCTTTCCAGATTGACTTTTCATAGAATCGCAGGAGCCCGTAGCAGCTGTGCCTTGAACGTCTATAGAATGTCATATATGTAATTGGGCTCTGATTCCGATATTCGGGCCACATTCCCAGGCCATGATGGCTGCATCGGCCAGTACGGCCGACTGCCGGCGACCCTCGAGCGAACTACGTCGATGACAACTTTTATATCAGAGGTTCGGATTCTGCGGTTAATGGTTCCAAAAAAGCGTATCGATGGAATCGTGGACTCCTACGACAAGGGCGATTTGACCATCGCTACTGCTTGTTCTCACACCTCACTTCAGATATTCGACGGCGCGCGTAAAGAAGGTTTCAAAACCCTCGGCATAACCGTCGGTCAGAACACGAAGTTCTACGACGCCTTCCCTAGGGGCAAGCCGGACGAGTTCTTCAAGGTCGACTCATATTCCGAGCTGGGTGACCGGTCGGAGGAGCTCGTGGAGAGGAACGTCATCATCGTCCCCCACGGGTCGTTCGTAGAGTACATGTCTCCGAGAAACTTCGAGAAGCTCGAGGTGCCGACCTTCGGCAACAGGCGCGTGCTCGATTGGGAGAGCGACCGAGAGAAGGAGCGTGCTTGGCTCACATCCGCCGGCATCGAGATGCCGAAGAAGATAGAGGACCCGAAGAAGATCGACCGCCCGGTCCTGGTGAAGTACGACGGCGCCAAGGGCGGCCGCGGCTTCTTCATCGCGAAGGACTACCCCGATTTCAAGCTGGGGATAGACCACTCTCAGAAATTCTCCATACAGGAGTACGTGCTTGGGACCAGGTACTATGTTCACTTCTTCTACTCGCCCATCAGGCAGGAAGGGTACCGGCTCAGGAAGGGCGTACTGGAGTTCCTCAGCGTCGACCGCAGGGACGAGTCGAACATAGATGAGATGTACAAGCTGGGGGCCCAGGAGGAGCTGAAGAAGCTCGGTATCTTCCCGACCTTCGTGGTCACTGGCAACATTCCGATAGTCCTAAGGGAATCGCTCCTGCCGAAGCTTCTGGAGCAGGGCGAGAAGGTCGTCGAGACGTCGATCGAGCTGTTCGGTGGCATGCTCGGGCCGTTCTGCCTCGAATGCATCGTCACCGACTCGATGGAGATTAAGGTGTTCGAGATATCGTCCAGGATCGTGGCTGGCACCAACCCGTTCATATCGGGCTCGCCGTATTCCGACCTGATAGAGCCTGGTTTGTCGACCGGCAGACGGATAGCCCAGGAGATCGTCTACGCGAAGGATAACGATCAGCTAAAAGAGGTATTGACGTGAGACAGTATTTCTTCATACTTGCCGACGCGGAGCTGGAGCTCGTGCCCACGAGGATCGTCGAAGAACGATGCGTCCTCAACAGCGCGCGCGCCCGGAACAAGATCCCGGAGAAGATGCTTCTCGACGCGTCCCATCATCACCCGGCCTTCAGGAAGCTGAAGGACGGCGACAGGAGAGGTCGTCCGGACCTGGTTCACATGTTCCTTCTTCTCAGCCTCGACAGCGACGCGAACGCCGAGGGTAGGTTGCGGGTGTTCGTCCACACGCGGAACGACGATGTCGTCGCCGTCAACCCGGAGACGAGGCTCCCACCCAACTACATCAGGTTCGTCGGCTTGATCGAGCAGCTGTTCGATCAGCATGTCGTGCCCTCAAGGGAGAACGCGTTGCTCGAGCTGCGCCAGAAGGTGCCTCTCGCCACATTGGTCGCCGCCCTCAAGCCCGACTCCGTCTTGGTCCTCAATCCCGGAGGCGTGGAAACGTCCCTCGAGGAGGCGGTCTCTTCAGCCGAGGGAGAGCGTGTGGTCGTCATCATGGGTGGTTTCTCAAAGGGTACCTTCAGCTCGGATATGAGCAAGCTGAAGGCGAAGCGCGTCCCGCTCGGCGGGCGCGTGCTCAAGGTCTGGACGGTCGCATCGAAGGCGTTGCGTGCGCTCGAGGTTGCGAAGTCAGCGCCCGAGCCGTCATCCAAGTCAACGAAGAAGAAGCCGGCCAAGCCCGCGGCTAAGAAATCATCAGCTAAGAAACCCGCAGCTAAGAAATCCTCAGGAGCTCGTCGCGCTCGCAAGAAACCAGAGGAGTGACGCTTCCGCCCCTGACGATCTTAGACCCGTTCTTTCCAGAGATGACGCTTCCGATAGCGGCCGCTTTGATACGCATTTCCTTCAGAGCGTCGATGTACTCTTCGGCATCGTTCGGTCTGAACGTCGCCAGCAAAGCTCCCGAGCCGAGGAGTCCGAGCGGGTCGATCCCGAAGAGCTCGCATATCCTGGTCGTCTCGGGCAGCACGGGTATGTCGTCGGCGCGTAGCTCGATGGACCTCCCGGACGCTGACGCCATCTCGTACACGCCCATGAGCACGCCCCCCTCGGTCGGGTCGTGCATCGCCGTCACCCCGAACTCCAGCGCAGCCTTTGCCTCAGGGATGACTGAAAGCCCCGGTCTGAACAGGAACCTGGCCGCGCGCTTCGTGGCTGCAGGCCCGATACGCTTCTCCACGGCGGCCGCCTTCATCCTAGCTATCGTCGCAGTGCCTTCGATACCTGCTCCTTTCGTGAGTACGACCGTATCCCCCACGCGCGCTCCCGATGTGAGGACCGGCTTCCGCTTCTCGATCAGGCCGTGCATGTCTCCGACGACTATCGGATTCGAGATGCCGGGGGTGACCTCCGTGTGGCCGCCCACCACCGCGATGTCCAGCTCTAAGCAGGCGGACGATATCTGGCGCGAGATCTCCTCCGGGAGCTTCTCGTCGCACCCCTCAGGGAGAAGTATCGTTGCCTGGAACCATGCGGGCGTGGCGCCTCTCGTGGCGACGTCGTTCGCGTTGATGTGGACGGCGTAGTGGCCGATCATCTCCGACGCGTAGGTGACGGGGTCCGTCTTCAGCACGAGCAGCCTGTCCTTCCCGATACGGACTATCGCGGCGTCCTCTCCGAGCTTGGGCCCGAGAAGTACCCTTCTATCCCGCGCGCCCGTGTGGCGGATGCTCTTAGCGAGCAACCTAGGTGACAGCTTACCCGTCTTCAACGTCATCGATTCGTTCGAAGGCGTTCGCGGGATAATAGGGTTTCCGTCTATCTGCACTGGCTCGAAGGCGCGTTCTTGATCCTCAAAGGCGGACATGTTGAGTGTCGAGTTCTCCGCACGACTGCGCGCTGGCGATATGCCGAAAGTTGAGCACTAATGCTATATATCGGTAGCACTCCTTGCTCTGAAAGGGCGACTAGGATGATTGCGGAGCGCATAAGTCGGGTGAAAGAGTCAGGAACGATGAAGATGAAGGAGCTGGCCGGCCAGAAGAAGGCCGAAGGAAAGGACATCATCTCCTTCACCGTCGGAGAGCCAGATTTCGACACGCCGAAGCACATCGTCGAGGCTGCGAAGAAGGCGCTCGACGAGGGCAAGACCCGGTATCTGAATGCGGCAGGGCTTCCGGAGCTCAGGGAAGCTATAGCCCGATCGTCGAAGACCGCGAACGGGATACCATGCGACGCATCCAATGTGATGGTGGCACCCACCAAGCACGCAATCTTCGAGACTATCATGGCGACCGTGAACGAGGGGGAGGAGGTCATACTCCCGGACCCCGCGTGGGTGTCGTACGAGCCCGCGACCGCCCTCGCCGGAGGAAGGGCGGCCCCGGTCACGACCAAGGCCGAGGACGAGTGGCGCGTGCTGCCAGAGGCCGTCGCCGAGCTCATCACGTCCAAGACGAAGATGATACTGCTGAACTCGCCGTCCAACCCGTGCGGGTCCGTCGCGATGAAGGAGGACATCAAGGGCATCGCAGACCTAGCCAAGGACCACGACCTCGTCGTCCTGTCGGACGAGGTCTACGAGAAGATCGTGTTCGATGGGCACAAGCACTATTCCATAGCTGCCGAGCCAGACATGTTCGACAGGACCGTGACGATCAGCGGCTTCTCGAAGACGTACGCGATGACCGGCTGGAGGACGGGCTGGCTCGTGGCGCCGAAGCCGCTGTTCA
>JAJISI010000086.1 GCA_022848805.1 Thermoplasmatota archaeon | reverse complement strand
GGACGGTCCGCATGTGCCACGCGAGCGGTCCCTTGCGGACCTTCTCAGGGACGGAGTGGTCGTCATAGACAAGCCCATGGGACCCACATCACATCAGGTTACCAGCTGGGTACGTGAGATGCTCGGCGCATCCAAGGCCGCCCATGGCGGCACCCTCGACCCGCGCGTGACAGGCGTCCTGCCCGTCGGTATCGGGGTGGCGGTCAGAGCGATGGACTCACTCCACCACGGGACCAAGGAGTACGTCGGCGTCATGAAGATGCACGGAAGCATCGACCGCGGCCGGCTAGATGAGGTGGCGGAGGAGTTCACCACAGAGATCATCCAGACCCCGCCCGTGCGGTCAGCGGTCAAGCGCGCGCCGAGGACGCGCACCATACACTCGTTCAAGATACTCGAGACATCCGGCAGGGACGTGCTGTTCGATGTCGAGTGCGATTCTGGTACGTATGTACGTAGTCTCTGCGTGGACATGGGGGACGCGCTGGGAATAGGAGCTCACATGCAGGATCTGAGACGCACGAGGGCGGGGACGATGACGGACGGCGACGTCGTCTCGCTCCACGACCTCAGGGACGCGTTGGAGGCACACGTGGGCGGAGACAGCGCTCAACTCGAGGGCATGCTCCGCCCGATGGAGACGGTGCTCGACCACCTCCCGAAGATAGAGGTGAAGGACTCCGCGGTTGACGCAATATGCCACGGAGCGGACCTGGCCGTGCCAGGAATAGTCTCGTTGGATGACTCCGTCATAAGGGAGGCGACCGTGGCTATCATGACCGCGCGCGGGGAAGGGATCGGCCTCGGCAGGGCGCTCATGGGGGCGAAGGAGATGATGTCGCGCTCGGATGGCATCGCTGCCAAGACCACCAGGGTGTTCATGCCCGCTGGAACCTACGAGAAAGGTTGGACGAGCTCCAGCGACAAGCGCTAGACGAAACACTCCAGCAGGTCGCTGATCTCCACGAAACGGAGAAAACAAAAACACTTCTTACTATCTAATCCGCTCGAGTGAAAATGCTCCGATCATGATCGCCTTGTTGGAGTGCCGGTACTCGACCCAGGCTCTCGTCTGCGCGTCGCAGATGCCTTGGACGCTGAGGAGAGTCTTCTGCTTGTCTGCCTTGAAGTGCACCGCCCCGGTCATCAGATGCTGTACCGACTCGAGCTGCTGCTCGGTGTGCATCCCGCGCTCGAGAGCGTATAGTCCGATGGCGTTCTCCTTCCTTATCTTGCTGGCAAGCGACTGCACGAATTGATACGCCCGTTTGTCCTCGGCCTTGGGTACGCTCATGGAGAGTGAGAGGTATGCCACCCTGAAATACGGATATCCCTGCTTCTTGAACTCCGCCATGGCCGAATCGAGCGACCGGTTGATGCCGTCGTAGTCATCCGGGCCTGCCACCCTAGCGACGTTGGGACGACCGGCCGAAGGATCATCGGAGGGCTGTGGGCCGCCGCTCGCGTCGATCCAGTGCACGAGTCCGAGCTGGTCGAACTCCATGAACGTCGGCATGACAGGGGCGATCTGCGAGGCCACCTCGGACGGAGGGTGTGATGTGGTGACTATCACCGCGGGAACGCCCTTCTTCAGGCCCTCGACGACGAACAGGTGCATCGCCGTCTCCTTACCGATGAACGGCGGGCCGACGAACATGACGTTGGAAGCGAACGGCATCCCGCCTAGGAGCAGGTCATCCAGGCGCTCGATGCCCGTCTTGACCCTCTTCTCCACATATTCAGTCTCGACGTCCTCCCCCATCTCCTCGATGTCCTTGACAAGGTGAGTCTGCAGCATCTGCTCGCGTTTCTCCAACTCCTTCTCTCGCTGGTAGAGGCGAGTCTTCATCTCGCGCTCCTTCTCCTGAAGGCGTCTCTCCCTAGCTTCGATGGTCCTCGCGCCGTCGCCGTCCATCGATGGGATATCCGCACGCGCGGACTCCACATCCTCGACGCTCTCCAGGAGCTGTCGCTCCACGGACTTCAGCTCGGCGTGCTTCAGGCCCAGCTCGGTCTCTCTCGCCCTGAGCGATTTCTCCTTCTCGATCAGTTCCCGTATCTTCGCGTTGGTACGACCGTGCTCCGCCTTCAACCTCGTCTCCAGCTCCTTGACGATGGCCTCCCTGCGGTCGAGGGAGGACATCTTGTTATCCATCTCCCCCCTCACGGCGACGACCTCGTCCGATTTCTGCCTGAGCGATTCTGAGAGGCTCATGTACTGCTTCTCGACGGTCACGGCCTCCTCCCTGGAACGCTTGAGGTCCTCTATCTCTTCCTCGAGTGCCTCCCTCTTCGCGCGGACATTGGCCTCCTTCTCGGCCAAGGACTTCTCCCGCTCAAGGATCCGCTCTTCCATCTCGACGAGCTCGTTCATCTGCTTGTCCGAACGGGCGACCAGCCTCTCGGCCCGCTCCGCTTTCTTCCTGATTTCCTCATCCTGAGACCTCAGCGATATCTCGCGCTCGGCGACCAATTCCTGCTTCATCAGCAGCTGCTGCTCGAGCCTGCCTATCGCACCCTTCTCCTCTGCGAACTCACCGATCTCCTCCCTCAGGCCGTGTGTCTCGAGGGTGCGCAAGTCGATGGTCGTTTCGCGCACGGCGACCTGCTTCTCCTTCTCGGCAAGCGTCTGCTGGAGGGCGTCCAGCTCCTTCCTGATCAACTCGAGGGATGAGCGCTCCTCCGCAACATCCACCAACTCGTTCCTGAGCTCGCGCTCCTTGGATTGGACATCCAGGAGCTTCTTGTCAAGTCCGGTCTCCTTCTTCGAGACCTTCTCGTCGCGCGAGGCGAGGCTCTTCGACCTCTTCTCCAGCGCGCGTTGCTGAGAGTCTATGTCGGCCTGCTTGAGACGGAGTGTGTCGATCTTGCTCTCGACCTCGACCTCCTTACTCTCGAGTTCCTGACGGGCGTTCCTCGCGAGCTGCGTCCTCTGCTCGAGATCGACCTCCATGACCGATATCTGCTTCTTGCGGTCGTCGACCATGACGATCTCCTCTGCGAGGCGCTTCTCGTAGGCCTCGAGGTCGGACTCCTTAGTCATGAGAGCGTCGTCCCGGTAGTCCAAGGCGACACGTTTGCGGTCCAACTCGCGTATCTGCTCCTTCAGCTTGCCGTCGCTCGCCTTGAGCACCTCACGCTCCTGGACAGAGGTGGCGCTCGCGATGATGTGAAGCATCGAACCGCTGAGCAGTATGGCCACCGCGCTTCCGAGATACGCCATCGGAAGTATGCTCGCGAGCTCGATGGGAGTGAAGTGCAGGACCATGGGGAACATCAGCAGGACTGGCGGGAAGATCGCCGAGGCCAGGCTGATTATCTTCCTCCTGCCCCATCCATCCCAGGCCAATGCGAGCGATATGAGCGTAAGGGATATCCCGAGAAGAGACACAGAATATAGCCAATCGGGTCTTCCGAGCGTCAGCTCGCCCATCTCGTCCAGGACGATGAGGACCACGAAGACCGTCGGCACGATGAACGCAGAGATGCCTAGCAGGAAGTGGGGTTCAGTTCGGTCTGCGAAGTACGGCTCCCACTTCAAAGCCAGGGCGATGATGGCGATCGACATGCCCGCCACCAACGGCACTATCCACTTGAGGATGGTCACATACTCCGGCGCGTCTATCAGAGGCGCCCAGTTCTCCAGGAGGTACGCAAGGATGGCAGTTGCCGCAAGCGCCAGCCCCGACACGAGGCTTAAAACGTGGGCCGAGCGACCCATCCTTAGCTGAAGAATCGCGGACTTGCGAGACCTCCGGGTCTCTGCTCTCTCAAGTCTTGAATCGTATTGTCGTGCCCGAGAATCCTCTCGCTCAGGCGCTGAAGGCTTCTTGCTCTTCTTCCTCGGCGCCATATCCCTATCCCTTCCAGACGAATAGCGTCGATAACGGCCCCCTCTGGGGCTTACAGCGAAGAGCAGTCTATGGATACTTAAACATTAACTTCCGATTACCGCGTCCAGGTAATCTTCTGGGTAGATGCACATGAGGCGTCCATTACGGGAACGACTCCAAGATCTGAGAATGACTCTAGCAACATGTCCAATACCTCGCTCCGACTAGCCTGGTCACTTAGAGGAATTCGATTCATAGTAGGATGTCGAAATAGGTATGACGATGACGCGCCGTCCAGATTACAGGACCTAGAACCGTCCGGACCGGTGGACTTCTCTGCCGCCAACAACCGTCATGACCACCTCGACTTTCCCTATCCGTTCAGGCTCGATTTCGAACAGATCCTCTGAGAGTATCACGAAATCGGCGAGCTTGCCATCCTCAATCGACCCCTTGATATCCTCCTCGAACGAGGCGTACGCTCCGTTCAAGGTGTATGCTTCGATAGTCTTCTCGAGGCTGATCGCCGGGATCGCGCCAGAGCCCCGGTCCTTCGCGACCGCGGCCTCGATGCCCGGGAGAGGATTCATGTCGGCGACGGCCCAATCGCTCGAGAACGCGAGAACCGCTCCTTCCTCGTCGAGGCTCCTCCACGGGAACGGCTTACTCGTGCTCTCGGGTCTTGCTGGTCGCTCCAACGCCGTGTCCGGACCGAGTGCCGTGTGAATCGGCTGCATGGATGCGATCACGCCGAGCTTTCGGAACCGTGGCATATCTTCCTCGGACGCCATCTCGATGTGCTCTATCCTATGCCTTCTCTCGTGCGGGGCGTTCCTATCGGCGGCGTGCTCGTACGCATCAAGGACGGTCCTCACGCCTCTGTCGCCGCACGAGTGGGTCATGCACTGGAGGCCCATACCATCAAGCGTGGTGACGATATCGTCGAACTCC
>JAJISI010000085.1 GCA_022848805.1 Thermoplasmatota archaeon | reverse complement strand
TCCTGCCGAAGACGAACTGTGGCGAGTGCAAGCTGCCTACGTGCCTGGCGTTCGCTATGCAGCTGGCCAATCAGAAGGTGTCGCTCGATGCGTGCCCGCACGTCAGTCCCGAGGCGAAGTCCGCGCTCGAGGAGAGCGGCTCCCCGCCTATCAGATCGGTCAGCTTCGGCTCGGGTGAACTCGCCGCGGAGATCGGCGACGAGACGCAGCTGTTCAGGCACGACAAGACGTTCTATCATCCGACTGTTCTGGGTCTAATCGCGGACGATGCCGAGGGACTCGAAGGCATGAAGGCGAAGATAGATGCTGCCCGCGCGGCCGAGTTCGAGCGTGTGGGGCAGATTCTGAGGGTGAACTCGGTTGCGCTGAGACATTCGACCGGAAACCCTGACGAGTTCGTGGAGGCCGTCAAGGCGGCTGCCGCGAAGGATATGCCGATCGTGATAATGTGCGAGGACGCCTCGGTCGCGGTGAAGGCCGTCGAATCGTGCGCAGACAAGAAACCGCTCCTGTACCGCGCCACGCCCGCCAACCTGGACCAGATGGTCGAGCTGGCGAAGGGCAAGTCGTTGCCCCTTGTCATAGGTGGAGCGTCCAGCCTGGACGAGCTTTCGCAGATGGCGGACAAGGCCAAGAAGGCCGGACTTGAGGATATCGTCCTCGAACCCGCCGTCGGATCCTCCGCGGAGGCGCTGGAGAACCTGACGGCCATCAGGAGGGCGGCGGTCAAGGACAGGTTCCGGCCGTTCGGCTACCCGACGGTGATGGTGCTCGGGTCGTCCGAGGCCGATCGCACGAAGGCGGCACTGGGCGTGATGAAGTACTCGTCCGTCGTGCTCATGGAGGAGCTGCCGCGCGAGTTCCTGTACCCGTTCTTGGCGCTCAGGCAGAATATATTCACCGACCCGCAGGTACCGATCCAGGTCAAGGCAGGTCTGTACGCGGTGGGCGAGCCGAACGAGAAGTCGCCGGTGCTGTTCACCACGAACTTCTCCCTCACGTATTTCACGGTGAGGGCGGACATAGAGAAGAGCAAGCTACCCGCGTGGCTGCTGGTCGTGGACACCGAGGGCCAATCGGTCATGACGGCGTTCGCCGCCGGCAAGCTTACGCCCGAGTCAGTGGCGAAAGTCATCGAGGACGAGAAGCTCAAGGAGAAGAACGTCCGCGGGGAGATCATCATACCGGGCATGGTCAGCAGGATGAGCGGGAAGCTCAACGAGCTGACCGGGCTGAAAGTAACCGTCGGGCCGAGGGAATCCTCTGGATTGCCGAAGATGATGAAGTCGCTCTCGGGATGACTGCGAACTGCTATCCACACTGATGAGGGGTTCGACCATTATACGCTTGACAGTGTTCTCATTCGAATGAGGCATGTCTAGGTTAATATCCGGGCCCTCGCACATTTTAATGTATTGATTCGAATTAATGTGTGAACCTGGGATGGCCTTTTCGATAGCCTAAGCAGAACATGATTGGGAAAGGATTCAAATAGAAATCTTGGATATATGTATCTTAGATATCTATGTGCGACGACGGGCCCAATTGCTCCCAGCATCCCGGCAGAGGTCTGATTCAGCTGGAAATCCTGCGCATGCTCTATGAGAATCCCACCCACGGATATCGGATCATGGACGATCTCAGGAAATCCACCTCGAACGAATACGCTCCCGAGCCCGGCGCAATCTACACGATGCTGAGGAGGCTCGAGCAGAGGGGTCTTGCCGCCTCTCGGTGGGAGAAGAAGGCATCTCGGGCGGACAGAAGGGTCTACACCATCACGCAAGAGGGAAAGGAGTTCCTGAAGGAAGGGCTGCGGATGGTCAAGAGAAGGAGGCGGCTCATGGACGACCTTGTGCGGTTCTATGACGACAACCTTGAGGACAAGACCACCAGGAAACGAAGGGGGCCATGAACCGATGGACGCAATTGAAGCCGAAAGCCTGACCAAGTATTTCGGCGAGCTCCTCGCCGTCGATCACGTCAACTTCCGGGTCAAGAAGGGTGAGATCTTCGGGTTCCTGGGCCCTAACGGGGCTGGAAAGACCACAACGATTCGAATGCTGACAACCCTCACGCGACCCAGCAAGGGCACGGCGAGAGTGGCCGGTTACGATGTTCTGAATGAGCCTCTCCGCGCCAAGCAGCACTTCGGCGTCGTCCCCGAGGTCTCCAATGTCTACGACGAACTCAGCGTATGGAACAACCTGATGTTCGCGGGCGAGATCTACGGGATGTCTAGGACCGAACGAAGGAGTAGGTCGGATGAGCTGCTGTCCGTGCTGGCACTCGCCGAACACAGTGACAAGAAGGCGCGAAACCTGTCCAAGGGACTCAAGCGGAAACTCGTGCTCGGAATGGCGTTGGTGAACTCCCCAGAGATACTGTTCCTCGACGAACCGAGTTCGGGCCTCGACGTCACATCAACAAGACTGATGCGGGACACGATTCGGCAACTTGCTCAGCGGGGGATGACGGTCTTCCTCACCACGCACAACATCGAGGAGGCGAACCTGCTTTGTGACAGGGTAGCGATCATCGTGAAGGCGAGGATTGTGGCCATCGATTCCCCTGAGAATCTCAAGATGACGCTGGACGCCTCCAGGTCCGTCGAGATCGCGTTCAAGAAGGACCCATCTGGCCTTCAGGACTGGCTCAAGGCCTCCAACAGAGTGAACGCGGTTCGAAAGGACGGCGACAAGTGGAAGGTATTCACGTCAAATCCATCGGAGTTCTTGGATTCGCTGGTCAACTATCTCGAGCGCGAGAGGGCGAACCTGCTCTCTATTAACACACTTGGGCCGAGCCTCGAGGACGTTTTCGTCTCACTTGTCACGAACGCTGGGAAAGGGGGCTGATGAGATGGACATGGCATCATCGGAGGTTCGGATTCGGCCAGTTCGTTACTTGACCGCTGCCTGGGCGGTCGCGCGGAAGGACATGCGGATATACTACTTCCGCCCGGGGAACCTGATGTTCGGTGTCCTGTTCCCAGTATTCCTGTTCTTCTCGTTCGCTGTGGGTCGCGACCTGCCAGTCGAAATCCTCATTCCGGGTCTGACAGCGATGGCCATGTTCTTCGGGTCGTCCTCTACCGGGGCGATGGCCATCCCGACCGAGAGGAAAACGAAGACCTACGAGAGGTTGCTCGTGGCACCCATCCATCCCATCTCCATCCTTCTAGGCCAGACTCTGGGCGGTTTCATCTTCGGGGCGCTATTCGCCTCCGTGCCGATAGTCCTGGGGATAGCTTGGTTCGGGATGCCTGTCGCCAGCTCGCCCGTGCTTGTACTGGCAATCGCGCTGTCGTCCTTCACGTTCTCGACCCTCGGCATAATGTTCGCAGCCATTCCCACCGAGAGCCCCGGCGACATCATGATGCTCCTGAACTTCGTGCGGCTCCCACTCCTGTTCGTAAGCGGGATATTCATCTCCCTCGACGACGTGGGCGACATCGGCCTCGTCCTTGCGGCCATCTCCCCTCTCACCTACTCGAACGATCTGCTCAGATGGGCAGTGGGGGGCACCAGCTACTTCGGGCCGGCCATCGACGTCCTGGGGATAATCCTGTTCGCCATCGTCTTCCTGGCGCTTGCCCTGTTGCTTCACGAGAGGGTCAGAAAGTCCGATAGGACGGCTGGGAAGCGGAAACGCGCAAAGGAGGCTGCATCTGCTTGAAGCCAATCAGTCTCTCCGAGATTGCGGAGACTCAGGGCCACAGCCAGGGTCTGTCGAAAGGCACAGTCCTCAGATCTGACGAATTCAATGCCGTCCAGGTCATCTTGGACCCTGGAAAGGAGATTTCCCCGCATCCCGAGGACTACGCTGTGCTGTTCGTGGTAATCGAGGGGCAGGGGCGGATAACGACCGGAGACGGTGTCTGGAAGGTCCGGCCCGGTGACGTCGTTCATCTGGACAGGGGCGAGACGAGGGGCATCGCAGCTGACACGTGGATTCGTCTGCTCGGCATCCAGGAACGGCGCAACTCGGAATAGAGGAAGGCAATAAATGGCTGTCGATGGCATGGTTTCGCAGAGGAGACAGGTCGTCAAGATGAAGTGACACAAACTCCCACAAGAGGCTGGCCAGTTTTGCCCTCAGCCAGCCTCCTTCAGAAACACTGAAACGAATGTCACATCTCTCGTTGATAAAGCCGCAGCGCACGCTTGCTCGTGTGCCAATCTCCAGATATTTTCACTGCAGGGAGTTCTCCCTGTCCTGCACGCAATCGCAGATATTGCGCAGAATAGGGTCCTTCTTTCTCGAAGTCCTTCAGCGGCTTGAGTTCGTCCATTGCTGTCCCGAGCTGGTCCAGCAAGTCTAGTATCGCCCTTGCCATCAGCACTTCGATGAGGCTAACGAGGGTCGAAATGTCTCCCGAGTGACCTTCATCCATCGACGAGATATACCGTGCCCTGTCCGAAGGGAGGATATGGACAGGGGGCCAACTGTGTCTCAGCAGGTGGAGGTTCAACAACAATCGGCCAACGCGTCCATTCCCGTCACTGAACGGATGTATCGATTCGAATCGGCGATGGAGCCAGGCTCCGAGCATGATGGCTTCCTCACCCTCCAAGTCCCTCTTTTCATACCCGCGAAGCATCTTCTCCATCTCTTCGATAACCTTCTCCATGCGAGGTGGGGTGTGCTCGGATCCACTTATTCTCACGTTGATCCGTCTCCACCTGCCAGCATCGATCTTCACGCCCCTGAAGACAGATTCATGCAGGTCGAGGATTGTTTCGAGGCCAATCGGGTGCGATTTGCGCCTGATAAGATCACGGAAGGCCCTTTCGTGCTGCAGGGTCTCGATGACATCGTTGATCGGTCTACCACCGATGCTTCGCTCCTCCAACACGAGCTGCTTGACTTCATGCCAAGTCAATGTATTCCCTTCGATGGCATTCGTGCCCCAGGTATTCAGGGCGCTAGTCCGTTTCCAGACGCCGTCTGGAAAGTCCTCAAGTGGTGTGCGAGTGATCAGGGTATCTCTGAGCGATTGTAGTATGCCTTTGCGCATGATATGATATCAAAGCATATAATGTATATAAATAAATATGCGCTATCTGCAGTATTGGTTTAAGAGTATAGTGTCCAGAACGGAGACAGACTTCTTGCCTATGAAGAATTCCACACCGACTCGTCAAGTGTCTACATTAGAACCCAATCATATCCGGGGTCAATATCCGGGCCGAATCTGTATCACTGCCTCGCGAGTCTCCGCTCCTCG
>JAJISI010000084.1 GCA_022848805.1 Thermoplasmatota archaeon | reverse complement strand
TCACTACAAAATCTCTATCTGTAACAATCCCTACTGGAGTGCGCGCTCGTTACGGACGGACGTTTCTCAGGTGGCACAAGAGGGCTCTGCGTCGGCCATGTCTCCCCGGAGGCGTATATCGGCGGTGCGCTAGCAGCTCTGCGGGACGGGGACATCATAAGAATAGACCTCGACGCGAGGGACATCGATGTTCTGATATCCGAGAGGGAGGTCAAGGCGAGGCTGAGGGAGCGAAGGCTGCCCAAGCAGAAGATCGACGGGTACCTGCGGAGATACAGAGACCAAGTATCGTCAGCCAGCCTCGGAGCCGTCCTGCAGACCAGCAGCAGGTGACACACGCCTGAGAAGTGAGCGCCGAGGCTGCGACGAGAAAAGTACTTGGACATGGGATTCGTTCCACCTCCCGAGGGTGATTGGGGAGTGTTGATGCGTGAGCGACCTTGAGTACTTGATCGGGGTCGTCGCCCCGAGGCTTATCGGACTGGCACTCATCGCCTACTCATTCCTCCTCGTTTACCGAGTCAGAGTGCGGTTCTTCGCGGTCATAAGAGGATTGGTCGTAATATCCTTCATCACGACGGTCATGCTCCTATGGATATTCGAGACGGCCTTTTTCATGGTCGGAGGCGAAAACCATGCCCACCCCCCATTCATCGGGATATGCTTTGTGGTTGTTACCTCCTGGCTGTCAGTCTGGACCGTGGCAATCACGACGAAATATCGGGATTACTTCACCACGTCGGCTTTCAAGAAATGGATATCGGCCAAGCCCGTCAATCCAATAACCGCCTGGGGCGCGACGGGGATTCTGGTTCTTGTCGCGGCGTTGGTAGCAGACACCATCGGAGAGAGGGACTCCGGGAGCAGTGGCTGGCTCCTGGCGATTGTCCTAGGATATCTACTTACATCCGCCGCCCTCGGAGTGGCCATGCCGATTTCCGCCAGGAGGAGAGGGGATCTCAGGAAACTGAACCCTAAGGAGAAGTGGGGCATGGCTCTGCTGGCGAGTTCATGGATCGGAATTCCTTCCACGGAGTATTTCTTCCACGTCTATCACGCGCACGCCATGGGCGCGATTTACGACTACGCTTACTCGTGGATGATGTTTGTCATGTTCGTCTTCATCCTGAAGTCGGTCACGAGCGGGAGGTTCACCGCGCTCATCGTCGACGCCGAAGTCGAGATGACGGAGCAGGGCGGGTTCAGGTCTTACGACATTCCCCGAGGGGTGTACTTGTTCGAGGACGAAAACGGCGGGTCGGCGACCAACCTGTTCGTCGAACTAGTCACCCTGCCTCTCCGGCCCGATGTCGCGATACCGGAGAAGGAGAGCGCTACATCGGACACCCTCGCGTTCCTCATACCGAAAGGGCTGATGATAACGAGAGTCTTCCCGGAGCGCATCAGGGAGGAGCATCCCCTCCAGGTGACTCCCATCATCTGGCTGACCGAGTCCACTGGCGACAGGAGGATACCTCCTACTAGCGTAGCGCTTCTGACGGATGCGCTGATCAGGTTCATGGAAGGCAATCCGAACAGCATAGTCCTCGTCGACGGTATCGAGTACCTGCTTACTTTCAACGATTTCACCAGGGTACTGAAGTCCTTGGACTCGCTCAACGAGACGACATGGATAACCAAGTCTAGGCTGATAATCGCGATCAACCCCAAGGCCTTCGATTCCAAACAGGTAGCGATGCTTGAGCGGGATAGGATAGTCATCAATGGAGAGGAGGGGCTCGAGGAGCTGAAGCATTCGTCCAATAAGCTCGCTCGGCAGGAGTAGCGGGAACCGTCCAGACTACTCGTCGTTCTCCATCCATCCGCTCGCCTTCCTGTATGAGCCGAGGACTTTGACGAACGCACCCGACTTGAGAAGGCCGCCGACCGCCGCGTGGCAGTCTGGATCTTCCATACTCCCGTCGAAGTCCGCGTAGAACACATAGACCCACGCCTTGTTCCTGCGGGGTCGGGATTCCAGCTTTGTCAGGTTGATGCCTCTCGAAGCCAGCTCGCCCATGGCTTTGTACAAGGCTCCAGGGACGTTCTTCGTGGCGAATACTATCGACGTCTTGTCCGCGTCCGGGACGGGCACGGGGTCCTTCTCGAGCGCGAAGAAGCGTGTGTAGTTGAACGCCTCGCTCTGGATATCTTCCTTGAGGATCTCCAGGCCGTACACGCTCGCCGCTCGCCTGCTGGCGATCGCCGCCTGGTCGAGACGCTTGGACTCGGAGACGGTCCTGGCGCTGCCGGCCGTGTCGTAGGTTGGGATTATATGCCAATCGGGATAGTTCTGGAGGAACTTGCGGCACTGTCCGAGCGCCTGGGGATGGCTCAGCACCTCCTTGACAGATGCCAGGCTTGCGCCCGAGCTCACCATCAGACAGTGCTTCACCGGCACGATCACCTCTCCGGACACGGTCAGATCGTGGTCGAGGAGAAGGTCGTTCACCTGGGTCACGCTGCCCTCCAACGAGTTCTCGACGGGAACGATGGCATGCGTGACGGCATCCTGCTCCACGGCCTCGAACGTCGTCTTGAAGTCCGGATACGGCTTTGTACGCACGTCGTTCCCGAAGTATCTGAAGCACGCGTCCTCGGAATACGCCCCCCTCTCACCCTGGAAGGCCACCACCAGGTTCTCTCTCTTCAATGTAATCGTCCGGCGTACACCTACGTACGTATTTCTACCCTTCCCAGGGGACATCGGGACCAGCAGCACGAGGCGATGTACATAACTGTCCGGTGGATTGGCGGCGTCCCTTGAATATTCATCCGCAAAGATTTATACAGGTTCGGGCCATCCCAGAATAGGCCTTCCCTAATGGGATTGGCCGCACCGCATTGGAGAGGCGAAGAATGGTAACCAAATCCAGAGGTCTGCTGCTTCTGCTGCCCTTGGGGCTTATTCTTCTAGCCTGAGTGCTGTGCATTGCTGAATTCTAGGGAGTGGTCCGATGTCGACACAACCTCCGAGTGGGAGTGCTGGAAAAACAGGTGATGGTGGCTTCAAGATCCCCGACACGGGGGTCTTCGTTAGTGAATACAATAAGAAGATCTTCGAGGCTACGAGGATGCCCGAGAAGATCAAGATACTCGATACGACCCTGAGGGACGGCGAGCAGACGCCCAATGTGGCGCTGTCGACCGAAGACAAGCTGAAGATCGCGCAGGCGCTGGACGAGCTCGGAGTGGACATCATAGAGGCGGGCTTCCCCATCAACTCCGAGGGGGAGGCCGAGGCGGTCAAGAAGATCGCGGGCGCCGGACTCCAGGCCGAGATCTGCGCGCTGTGCCGTGCGAGCAAGCAGGACATAGACGCCGCTATCAGTTGCGATGTCGATTCGGTGCACATATTCCTCGCCACATCCAAGGTCCATCTCGAGAAGAAGCTGAAGATATCGAAGGAGGAGGCGGTCGAGAAGGCCGTGACGACTGTTCAGTACGCCAAGGAGCATGGGCTCATCGCCGAGTTCAGCTGCGAGGACGCGACGCGTACGGAGCTGGAGTTCCTGCACGAGGTGCACAGCAATATCGAGAGCGTCGGCATCGACAGAATAGATGTTCCAGACACCGTCGGAGTCATGACGCCTCCGGCCATGATGCAGTTCGTATCGGAGATAAAGAAGAAGACCACGGTACCCCTCGCGGTTCACTGTCACGACGATTTCGGGCTGTCCGTGGCGAACTCGCTCGCGGGAGTGCGCGGAGGCGCCGAGGAGGTCCATGTGACCATGAACGGCCTGGGGGAGAGGGCGGGCAACGCCGCCCTCGAGGAGGTCGTGATGGCGCTCCATGCGTTCTACGGCATCTCCACGTCGGTCAACACGCGTAAGCTCGCCTTCGTGTCAAGGTTGGTCTCACAGCTCACCGGGATCAGAGTACAGCCGAACAAGGCCATCGTCGGCGAGAACGCGTTCTCGCACGAGGCGGGGATCCATGTCCACGGCATACTCAGCGAATCCTCCACGTACGAGCCCATGCGACCGGAGATAGTCGGGAAGGAGCGGAGCATAGTCATGGGCAAGCATTCGGGCACCCATGCGATCGAGAGCAAGCTCAAGGAGTACGGCCTCTCACTCGACAAGGAGCAGATGAAGGAGCTCGTCAAGAAGGTCAAGAAGTACGCGGAGTCCGGCAAGAGGCTGGACGACGCCGAACTCTTGGCCGTGGCGTACGACATCTACGGCCAAGATACCGAACCAGTCATCAAGTTGGAGGAGTTCACCGTGTTCACCGGCCTCAACTTCACGCCGACCGCCACGGTCGTGCTGAATATAGACGGAGAAGTCAGGCGGGCGTCCGAGACTGGCGTGGGACCGATCGATGCCAGCCTATGCGCGATGAGGAGCGCGGTCTCGAAGAGCATCGTGCTCAAGCAATACAGGCTCGAGGCCATATCGGGCGGGTCGAACGCGCTCTGCGAGGTCACCGTCAAGCTCGGCGACTCCGAGAACCCTGGCTTGATCTCCCTCGGGAGGAGCGTGGGGTCGGATATCGTTACGACCAGCGTGGACTCGACCGTTGAAGCGCTTAACAGGCTCTGGGTCTGCAAGCTGAGTGCGGACAACAGGGACATCAGCAGAAAGGCTTACTGATACGAGGACCGTTTGGTACAAGCACTGAGGATGAATTCAGATGGGCAAGACCATTGCGGAGAAGATACTCTCGGACAAATCCGGAAAGGACCTCGAAGCCGGGGACATCTCGGAGGCAGAGGTAGACTATGTCATGGTCAACGACATCACTGGACCTGCGGCCTTCGACGAGTTCGACAGACTCTGCACGCCATTGTTGAAGGACAAGGTCGTCCTGATACCAGACCACTACGTACCCAACAAAGACATCGCGTCGGCCAAGCAAGCGAAGAAGATGAGGGATTTCGCCAGGAAACACGATGTGACGGACTACTTCGAAGTCGGCTCCGGAGGAGTGTGCCACCAGGTCATGATCGAGCAGGGATTCGCCGCGCCTGGAAGGCTGATAGTCGGCGCGGACTCGCACACGTGTTCATACGGCGCGCTCGGCGCGTTCTCCACAGGCATAGGCAGCACCGAAGCCGCGACCGTGTTCGCGAGGGGAGTACTCTGGTTCAAAGTGCCAGATTCGACTAAGCTCTCAGTCCACGGCGACCTCAACCCGTTCGTCATGGGCAAAGACATCATACTCACGATAATCGGAGACATCGGAGTGGAGGGCGCCCTGTACAGGTCCATGGAAGTGACCGGTGAGACCGTTTCGGCCCTCTCCCT
>JAJISI010000083.1 GCA_022848805.1 Thermoplasmatota archaeon | reverse complement strand
GCGCCGTGTTCGGGAGGGAGCTCACCGAGAAGCTCATGGGCTTCTCACTCGAGGATTGCATGGAAAAGGCCCGGCAGGCGATGAGCTCCGATGGCATCAAGGACTCGATGGACGACGCGTTGCTGTTCAAGACGATCGACGCGGGCGGCAACGTGACGGCCGACACTTACGGCCTGTCGATGATCACCAAGGAAGCCGAACTCAAGGTGCCCGAGGCGAAGAAGGAGATCGAGAAACTCCTCATAGAGCTGGAGGAGAGCCGATGAACATACGCGAGTCATCGTGGCGCGTGTTCGCAGAGGAGTACGCCTCGTCCACGATGGAGCACTCTGGGGAGGGAGAAAAGCCCGTGTCGTACGTGGTCACCCCTCTCGGTGCCAGGATCAACCGCATGCTCGTCGTCGGCGTCGTGACCGAGGTCGAGGAGGTCGGCGAGGAGGGCAAACCGCGCTACCGTGCGAGGATGGAGGACCCCACTGGGACGTTCTACCTCTCCGCTGGGGAGTATCAGCCCGAGGCGGCGGCCTCTCTATCCAAGATATCGCCTCCTGCGTTCGCTGCGGTCGTCGGCAAGAGCCGCGCGTACTCGCCCGAGGAGGGCGTGACGTACCTCAGCATACGTCCGGAGCGCATAAGGGAGGTTGCAGGCGAGGCGCGCGACAACTGGGTGCTCGAGACGGCGAAGAGCACGCTCGTCAGGATAGACGCCGTCGAGGAGGCGCTCAAGATGGACCAGCCGAGCGCGGGCGAACTCGTTCGTCTGGGCTATCCCGAGAACCTCGCGGAGGGGGTCGTGCTTGCGCTGGAGTACTACAAGGAGGTCGACCTGGAACGTTTCAGGGAATCCGTCAAGGACGCCCTAAGGACGATCCTGCCGGAGGGCATGAAGGTACCTTCGGGTGAGAGCAGTCCCAAGCCGTCGGCTCCTGCTGAGCCATCCCCCGAGAAGAAGGTGACGGGGAAGGCGGAAGATGACGCTGCGGAGGAGCTGCAGGAGCTCAAGGTCGGAGGAGACGAGGAGGCGACCGTCCTCGATATAATCGACTCGCTCGACAAGGGGCCGAAGGGCGCTCAATGGGAGAAGATCATCGAGGCTGCGAAGGCGAAGAAGATAGACAAGGTCCGTCTTGAGGAGATCATATCGAACCTGCTGGACAAGGGCGATGTGTACGAACCCGAGCTTGGCATGATGAAGAGGATCTGAATCGATCCCATATGCTCCCTTGGCAAGCAGTCTGACGTACCAATCCTAGAGCGGGCACTCACGGCATCCACGCCGAGTCGATGACAATAAAAATGTGGACGAAGAAGGGGTTTGGAAGAAGCCCTCGAGGGGCCCTCGTCACGGATGCCCATCACCCCAGATTCGTGGGGTGATGGCTCAGCTATTGAAACTCATCCTTCGATATCGCGACCAATATCAACCCTATCAGCGCAGGGATGAACCAACCGCCAAGTGCGAGGACGCCACCCAAAACAGCAAAGCCGAAATTCTTACGCTGCAAGGCGAAGATTCCTCCGAGCAGGGCGATGATCGCAACGATCACGAGGATAGCGCCGCAGACCACGAGTACACCACTGCTTCCGAGGCTCAGGCCGAAGAGGGCAGTTCCACCTATGGCCAGCGCGCCACCGACGATTAACTCAATGACTGCGCCGATTATAATCAGAATTCCTCCGATCACAGGCATCGCTGATTCTTTCTTCTGAGCGGCCGGGCCGGCCATCGCGGCTCTGAAATCGTGACCACAGTATGGGCACACATTCGCGTCCCAAGAAATTGACCGTCCGCAGGACACACAGTTCCTAGGCTGCTGAGCTTGTGCTTCTGACATGATTCACCATTCCTTTGTGAGGAGCCGAGCCTCGCCCCGCCTCCATCGCCTCCGAATCGAACTGGACAGTATTAATAGTTGCTTCGATTCGTCCAGGATTCCGGCTTCCGCTCCTCTACTGGCCGTCCTCGTCGAATCGACCCTCAACGTCGGCATCCGAGGATGTGTTCATATTTTCCTTAAGCCGCTCCTGCTCGAAAGAGGGTGTTCGTTTCGCATCCTCCCGAAAAGCGAGAACGAAGCTCGCGAGAAGCAGCGCGAGAGCCGCGCCTCCGGCCATGCCAGTAACCAATCTCATAGGGTTCGTCGACTCATACTCGGTCACTAACTGAAGACCACCATCGAGCCCGATCGGGACCAAGCCGATGAGTAGCCACATCGGATTCAGCTGAAGGATGAAGAACGTGGCTATGCCGAAACCGAGGGCGATCCCGAGGAACAGGCCGAGGTCCCTTGAACAGAAAGGCATCTGGTTGCCGTTCAGGAAGTAGCTCCGCTCGGCTATCTGATGGCACTCGAGATCGCCTATGATGTAGAGGGTCCGAGGTACGATGCTAAGTGATTCGAACTGTGCGTCGTTCTCCCGCATCCCGACCGTTCCTGTGAGATCCAGAAGCGTGTCTGATGGAACCATCAACGGGGCCGCGACGGTGAGCGCGACCCATATGGTACTAGCCACGAATAGGATCAGCAGAACCCCGGTTGTGATCCGGCCGCTATCATTTCTCAACAACCACAGACGCGTACCCAACCACATCCCTCATCGGCCTGACATCGCCCGATGTCGCATACTTCAGAATCCTGGCTTTTCCGCCGCGGCAGGCGGTCAGCATCGCCATCACAGGACCGTAACCGCACATGGAGATGTTCTCGTCCATCACGACCCTGTACAACCCCTTGGGATCCATCGCCTCTATGGCCTTCAACGCCATGGCGTCCTTCGACTTCGCGGTCGCGACGCTCACGTAGTGCGAGAGATCCGTAGATGCGACGACGACTGCATCCCGGTCCTTGATCGCATCCCGGATCGTCTCGCCGACCGAAACCGAAGCGTCGTAATCCTGGAATGTCATGCAGATAGGCACGAACATGAAGTCCTGCGACAGATACTGTATGAACGGGAGTTGCACCTCGATAGAATGCTCGGAGTGATGAGGCTGGTTATCGACATCCACGAGGTCCTTCCTTAGGGCCTGCACCAGCTCCTGGTCCACCTTTGCCACCCCTAGAGGGGTCTCGAAATCCTCCGTGGAAAGCGCGATGCTCGAGCCTCGTCCTGTGTGGTTCGGCCCGAGTATCACGAATGTCTTGGGAACGCCGTCCGAGGCTATCTCCGCGTAGAGATGGGACGCCACGCCGCCGGAGAACATGAACCCTGCATGCGGGGCGACTCCACCAATGATATTCCTGGGACCCTTCCCAGGCGTCGGCAGAAGTTGCGGACCAAGCGGTCCTTTGAAGCACTCCTCGACCTCGCGGGTCAGACCCGCCTTGTCGCCTGCATAGAACTGACCTGCAACAGCTGGACGTCTCACACGAGGCCCTCCTTCCTCAAGGCACAGCAATGGCTGGCAAACAGTAATAGATTTTTCCAAAGGGCTACGACGAAGAGACGGCTACAAAGAGGCTTCGAACTCCTCTATGGTCATCTTGAAATCCTCATCGGTCTGGACTGCTCCCCTAGCCTTGAGAACCTCCCTCGTAAGCAACCAGTAAACGGTCGCCAGAGCGCGTCTACCTTTGTTGTTCGAGGGTATCACGAGATCGACGTTCCTCGTCTCGTTGTTGGCATCGCATACCGCCACGATCGGGATGCCAACGCTCAACGCCTCAGACAGCGCCTGTTCGTCGGCCGCTGGGTCGGTGACCAGGACTACTTCGGGTTCGACGAAAGACGGAAGTATCGGGTTCGTGAGCGAGCCAGGGACGAACCTTCCCGCGACGATGCCGGCACCGGTGGCCTTGGCGAAAATCTTCGCTGGCCTCTGTCCGTACTGTCGTGCCGAGACGACGAGCACCATGTTGGGCGGGCATCGCGCCAGGAACTTCGAAGCGACCCGTATCCTCTCGTCCGTCTTCTTGACGTCGAGCACGTACAGCCCATCTGATCGAACTTTGAATATGAAATCCTTCATGTCGGCGCTCTTCTGCTGAGTGCCGATGTGCACGCCGGATGTCAGGTAGACATCCTCGGGTATGAGAAGACGGGATTCCGGTCCCCCTGACCCCTCGATCTCAGTAACGGCTTGCTCTTCCATTTGAAAACCTCAGCCACTTCTCTTGATAGTCATCGGGATTGCGCCACTGTTGTATTCCATGATGGATATCTCGATCGGGTCGATCACGCTGTCCGCAATATCTGTCAGTACCGGCGAACCCATACTAATCTGCAACGCTCTCGCGCCGATAATCCTTGCCCTTTCAAACCGAGTATACTTCACGATGGAAATCTCTCCGTGGAGGTATCCCCTAAAATATGGCTCCTTTATATACGTTTTGGGTCCAGTCGGCCGTTCGGTCGTTGTCGATGGACCTACAGCGGTCCACGACGGAGGAGGACGGCGTCGAAAACCTCCGACCGCGCTGAATCCGTACGGTTATCGTATCCAGATGTTCGAATTCGGCGGATTTCCGGCCAAAAAATGCGTGTAAAACCATAACCGATTTATCAAGCATGTGCTTACCACCCAACCAAGGAGATGTCTCTAATGACGAAAGTACCGACCATCAAGGTGGAGCCTCCGGGCCCGGAGGCGAAGAAGGCCGTCGCCAAGGACGAGGAGTGGCTTGTGAAGGCGACGAAGTCTTGGCCGCTTGTCTTCAAGAAGGCCGAAGGAGCGGTCATCGAGGATGTCGATGGCAACGAGTACATCGACTTCTACGCCGGTGTCGGCGTTCTGAACATCGGAGCGAGACATCCCAAGGTCGTCGCTGCCGTCAAGGACCAGGTCGACAAGTACACGCATGTCGCTGGTACGGACTTCTACTGCAAGCTGCAGAACGAGGTCGCCGAGAGGCTCGCGAAATCCGTTCCTGGTGACAACAAGAAGATGGTGTTCTTCTCGAACACCGGCTCGGAGTCCTTCGAGGCCGGTATCAAGATAGCCAAATCGGCGACGAAGAAACAGGTGATCGTCGAATTCCTGGGAGCGTTCCACGGAAGAACCACGGGATCGATGTCGTGCACCGCCAGCAAGTGGGTCCAGAGGGAGGGCTTCACGGCCACCCTGATGCCTGGCGTGTATCACGTGCCATACGCGTACTGTTACAGATGCATGTACAACCTCGAATATCCGAGCTGCAACATGCACTGCGTCAATGCGATCGAGGACATCTACTTCGAGAACCAGATACCGCCGAGCGATGTCGCGGCAATCAGCATGGAGGTCGTCCAGGGAGAGGGAGGATATGTCGTCCCTCCGAAGGAGTTCGTCAAGGGGGTCTTCGAGCTGACAAGGAAGCACAAG
>JAJISI010000082.1 GCA_022848805.1 Thermoplasmatota archaeon | reverse complement strand
GGGCGAGCCGGTCGAGGAGCGCCCCGCTTGAATCGCTCTCAACCAGGGCCGTCATGGCCCCACCAAGTCCCGCGCCGACCCTTCCCGCTCCCGCCACGCCGTCGCATCCGCGGGCGATGTGAACAGCGATGGCTATAACGATGTTGTCGTTGGAGCGCCTGGTTACGACCACGGAGAAGCAGCCGAAGGTTGTGCATACCTTTATCTGGGTTCGGCCTTGGGTCTCTCCGCAACGTATTCGTGGACCGTCGAGGGCAATAAGATCGCTGCTCAGTTTGGCGAATCTGTCGCGTCCGCTGGAGATATAAACGGTGATGGTTTCGCCGATGTCGTTGTTGGTGCAAATCATTACGACAACGGCGAATTGGGCGAAGGACGCGCCTATCTGTTTATGGATCACAACAGCCCTCCAACGGCCGATGCTGGAACGAACCTGAATGCGACTGTCGGCGATGTGGCCACTTTCAATGGATCCAAGTCGAGCGACGATGCTCTGATTGAGAACTACACGTGGAATTTCACGTACAACGACAAGGCGTGGGAGCTATACGGTGTTAGCCCGACATTCACATTCGACGTCGCAGGAACCTGCATCGTGACGCTGACCGTCAAGGATGCTGAAGGCATAACAGATACCGATACCGTGACCATCACCGTCGAGGAAAAGAGCTTCATCGAATCCTACGGCCTCGCCCTCGGGATCCTCATCGCGTTGGTCATCATCGCGTTGGTGATGTTCTTCGGCCTGAAGGGTCGAAAGGGTGGAATGGCTCCAACCAGCATGGAAGAGGCGCCGGAGGGCGGACCAGAGGTTCATAGTGAGGGCCTTCGTTCGTAGAAGTCTTCGACGGCCCTGTCCGCGCATCGTGGATGTGCCAGGACGCCCGGCTCATTCTTCACTGGTAAAGAATCCCCTTCTCGGAGGCTTCCTGCCAGATTTGAAGATTATAGCTCCAGGCTTTAATTGATGGTAAATTCGGGGTTAATATCCGGGCCTTCGCAAAATGATGATGACGGACCGGATTGTCGCAATCGTCATTCCGGCTGAGCCGCCGGTGCCGCCCCCTGGGCTGGGGTACATATATATGTCCGGAAACTATCATCGCGGCCAAGGCTCGGGCTTGGTCCATGAGCTCGTCTGGAAGGACTGAGAAATGGTCTCCGTTTGCATGCTCACAGAGCTAGAGAGTTATAGAAAGCTGATCCCGTTCAAAAACCCAGGCGGAATGGGCACGAACGCTCCTATGGTCGCCAAGGAGTTGGAGAAGCTTGGGTGTCGGGTAGTCTTCAACGACCCCGGCGCGGACTACGATGTGCTCCACATCCACAGCCCCCTTCCGAATTCCTTCATGTGGGCGCTGAGGAGGAAGATCGTCGGAAGACCTCTAGTGGTCCACGGACGGCATCTCCCTGAACTCATCAAGGGAGGATTCAAGGGAGGCGACCTGTTCTATCCGTTCGTCCGGAGATACTCGACCTTGTTCTACAACATGGGAGACGTCGTGCTCGGAGCGACTCCGTACGTTGCCAAATCGCTCTCGAGAGACGGCGTTCGAGGGCCGTTCAGAACGATACCGAATGGCATCAACCGCGAGGTGTTCGTGCGCGACGCGAGCAAGGGTCGGGAATTCAGGAACAGTTTAGGCGTAGATGGAGATCAGAAGCTTGTGGTCAGCGTGGGTCTCCGAATACCGAGAAAGGGCGTTGACACATTCGTCAATGTCGCCTCCAAGCTTGCCCACAGAAAGGACATCGTCTTCGTCTGGATAGGGGCTTCGGAGGTGCTCCTTGAGGATGCACTTCAGACAGCGCCGCCTGACAACGTACTCTTCCCGGGCCATGTCCCATTCGACCGGATCGTGGACGTATACTCCGCCGCCGACGTCTTCATGTTCCCCACGAAGGCCGAGAGCTATGGCAATGTGATGCTCGAAGCCGCAAGCTGCGGTTGCCCCCTTCTGATAAGGGACATTCCAGTCTACGAGGACTGGGTAGTCGACGGGACGCACTGCATCAAGAGCAAGACGGACGACGAGTTCGCAACGAATCTTGAGAAACTGCTAGACGACGAAGCATTCAGAAAGCAAATGGTCGATGGGGCGATGAAGCTCGCAGAAGGGCATGACATCAAGATTACAGCGAGGATGTTGAAGGAACTCTACGAAGAGTTGGCAGAGGGGAGGCTGGGCCGATGATAGGCGAGGAGATCATCGACACCTTCGCCTCCCTTGGGGATGTTGGAATGATTCTCGCCCTCGTTGCGATAATCCTGATCGACGGCACGGGCGTGCCGACGCTCCCTGAGGTCTGGATGATCTGGATATTCAGCGTTCATTTCGATTCGATCGGATGGGCGGTCTTGATAATCGTCGTCGCAAGCATCGCCAGCCTAGGAGGCAACTTCATACTCTACTCCATCGTCAAGTTCGTCGGCATGCCCAAGAGGATCCAAAAGGTCATGCGGAAATACACGGACTTCCTCATAGTGAGCGACGAGCGCCTCCTTCTGCTGAACAGGGTCGCACCGCTGGTGCCGTACACGGGAGCGTTCATGGCGGTCTGCAAATGGGACCTACGCAAATGCGCGATGTATCTCATCATAGGAGCGCTGGCGAAGTCGACGGTCGTGGTAGCGCTGGCATGGCTTAGCTACGACAACCTCAGACAGGACATCGCGCCATGGGTGGCCATAATCGCCGTAGCCGTCGTAATATTGGTCAGCATCGTCGCATCAGTGATATACAAGCGAAAGATCGGAATCGGGGGGGGAACGCCACGATCTCAGTCGTGATTCCAACATACAACGAGAAGCCGAATCTGCAGGAGCTGGTCAACAGAATAGAGGCCGCCTGCAAGGGGAAAGGCATGGACATCGAGATCGTGATAGTCGATGACAACAGCCCGGACGGGACGGGTGCTTACGCCGAGGAGCTCGGAAAGGACCACAACATCAAGGTCGTGCACCGAGCGGGGAAGCTCGGGCTGTCCACGGCGGTCATGGAAGGATTCGAGGCCGCGACGGGAGACACACTGGTGGTCATGGACGCGGACCTGAGCCACCCGCCGGAGAAGATACCCGAGATGACAGGCAAGATCGAATCGGACGAGGCGCAGATGGTCGTCGGTAGCCGCTACGTCAAATGGGGCGCCGTCGAGAACTGGCCCATACACAGACGGATCATCTCGAAGTGCGCTACACTTCTCGCACGCGGACTAACGAAGGTGAAGGATCCGATGTCTGGATTCTTCGCGCTGAAGAGGTCCGTCGTCGATGGTGTGGAGCTCAACCCCATCGGCTACAAGATCGGACTTGAGATACTCGTGAAGGGAAAGTACGACTCGGTCGCGGAGGTGCCCATAACCTTCGCAGACAGGAAGGCTGGCCAGAGCAAGCTGGGCGCATCCGTCTACCTGAAGTACATCGACCACTGCATCCGGCTGTACGAGCATAAGAAGCCCTGGCTCGCGCGGTACATAAAATTCGCATTCATAGGCGGCATAGGCACCGTGATCAACCTAGCCATCCTCTGGACGGCTGTCGAAGTATTCTTCGCCCATTACCTCTGGGCGGCGGTGCTGGCGTTCGTAGTGGCCGACACGAACAACTTCATATTGAACAGGTGGTGGACATTCAGGTCAAAGGGAAAGATCCACATCCAGTACTCTCAGTTCCTGCTCGTGAGCATGAACGGGCTGATGCTCAACCTCATCATCCTGAAGTCTATCGTCGAGGACCTCATGCCATACCTCGGAATCGGGGAGGACAGAGCGAGCGTCTTCCTAGTCGTCGCCCAGGTCATCGCCATATTCCTGGTCAGCATATTCAACTTCATAGCGAACTCCCTCTGGACGTTCAGCGACGACATCTGAGTGACCGGAAAGGTTCAGACAGGGATATGGGTGTGGCCGCCTACGCGTCAGCGCTCCTCACGTACAGCATAACCGGGTCGATACCGTCCTGGTAGAGGTCGAGGACCGCCCTCCCTTCAGGGATGACTCGCTCTGGTAGCACGGAGGTGTAGTTGTGGGATTCCAGAAACGACGGGAACCCCTCGAAATCGTTCAGATAGTAACATACGACGACCACCGCCACATCATACTCCGTCACCGCCTGGCACAGCCGCTCCAGAGTGAGTTCTGGGTACTGTCGCTCGGCCACGTTGACCATCTCCGGCGGGGTCATGCGTCCGGCGTACGCCGCGATAATCGGGTCGCCACATATCACGTAATCGCCCTCGGATGAAAGCTGGGCGACCACCTCGCCCCATATGACCTGCGAGGGCTCGCCCTGGGTCGCAAGACCGTATGTCGAGAGGCTGCCCGATATCACGATAGAGATGACGAAAGCGGGAATCGCCACCCTTCGAGCATATCCCCATTTCGATTCACTCACCTTGGATATCTTCTCCACCGACGCCTTTTTAGCTTCAATCGATTTCCCGATGACCACGCCGGCAAGAATAGCGAGGGCGGGCCCGGCAATCACCACATGGTGCAGGAACACCAGCGGCTGTACGATCATGAACGCGAGGATGACGAAGGTGGTTGTCAGGAGCAGACGCTCCCTCGGGCCCCGGCTCCACAGGCGGTTCGCATAGGCGAGCGGCAACACGAATGCTAGGTTCAAGCCGAAGTAGGCGAGCAGGGAGAGTTTCAAGAACGCGTCGAACTCTCTGTGGCCCTGGTCGAGCACCATCCCCTGGATCATGTCGTTGGCACCAAGCACAGCCATAAGGATGATCAGTGGCAACGCGGCTAACGACGCGACCAGGGCAATATCCATCAACGCCGTCTTCCGAGGCATCCTCCCCTTCAACGCCTCTATGAGAATGAATACGATGATGGCTAACAGGGCGAGCCCGCCGATGAGTTTCATCGAGCAGGCAATCCCTGCGAGAACTCCTGCCAGTGCAAGCACCGCCAGGTTCCTCCGTTCCAGGTGCAACATGAAAACTGCCAACGAGAACGCCAGGAACGATGTGGCCATCGCGTCGAGCGAGAACAGTCTCGACTCCCGGACAAAGGCAAAATCCACGGCGAGCAGCGCTCCCGTCGCAAGCATGGCATAGTTTCCGCCTATCCGGCGCGAGACGACCATGCAGCAGGCGACCGCGGCGAACGACAGCATTGCGGTGAGCGCCCGCAGCGACACGACATCCCCTCCGAACAGAGAACCAACGATGAACGCCATGGGTGCCTGGTCGCATGGAAGCTCGGAATAGAGTGCGAGTCCATGATCCACCATCAGCACCCTCTCGATCATCACGCCCTCATCGATGCCGTTGTTGGAATAGCTCCAGCCGATATTGGCGAACCTGAGAGTGGCTGCGGCGATCAGGATGCACAACGTAGCAATGACGACCC
>JAJISI010000081.1 GCA_022848805.1 Thermoplasmatota archaeon | reverse complement strand
AGGACTGGCTCGACGACATCCTCGACATGGTTAAGCCCTATGTTTTCGACTAGGTAGCTGTGGGACACCGGGTTGAGTTCGCAGGCGATTATATTCCTGGGCCGCTGGTGTACGGCCAACGGAATGGAGAAGTATCCGATGCCGGCGAACATGTCCACGACCATCTCATCGTCGCAGCCGATGCCCGCCACCCGGACCCTCTCATCATTGTTCCCCGACGAGAACATAAGCTTCGACACGTCGAACTTGTACAGGATCTCGTTCTCTCTGTGAACCGCTACGACGTCTGTGCCGAACAGCAGGCGTACGACAGGTGTCCTGAGATCACCTGTGACGCCTCCCTCGTCTCTGAGGACCGATTTCACGCGTAGGACAGACGCATAGGCCGCTGCCACCTCCTCCTCGTGCTCGTCTAGCTCGTGCGGAAGTCGCAGTACGAGAACATCCCCGAACTGCTCCCACTTGACCGGTAGGAGCAATTTCAACGACTCCGGTAACTCCGCCTCGTCACGGATGTCGTCGATGGGATCGTTGCGGGAGCGTCTGTGCGGAAAGACGCGCTCGACGACATCGGCATCTGGCCCGAGCAACGAGCCGATATCGAGTGTCCCCACGGTCGGGATGATGACATGGCCACCTTCCTCGATGATCGACTTCGTTTTGTCGACCGCATGCACTGACGCCAAACGCCGTCTCATCCCCTCTGCCCGTTCTTTCGAGATCCTTACGCCCTTCACGGACGTCTGAAAGCAGGCATGAGTTTAATGGTTTGCGAGGGCCGCCATCGCCAAAAAGCATATAGCTCCTCGGGGTTTTCCTCGCTCACTATGAGACGCGGTTGGTTGGCTTTCACATTCGTTGCTCTCGTCATCGTCCAGGGCCAAGCATCCGCCTCGGTGCCCGCGCCTGGCCTTCCGCAATATGCCAACAACATGCTATCTGATTTTATCACGCCGACCGTCGCCCCCGGCGAGTCGCTTGTTTTCGCGTTCAACCTGACGAACCCCTACGACGACCCTGAGTGCATTATGGTGAACATCACACTGGACGTAGGGATATACCGATACGCGACGCAGGAGGAGGTACGCGACGTCGACGACGACTTCGATAACCCGCCCGCGTTCGAGGGAGGCGACACTGAGACGACCGTTGAGTTCGCGGAACTGCCGCTCAACACGACGGAGAGGGTGACGCTCACGATCATGACAGACAAGGACACGCCACACGGCTCGTACTTCCTGCAAAGCACTTACTTCATGCGTTTCCGGATGGCGTTCTCTTTCGAAGCGAACGACACGCAGGTGGTCCTTCAGTCGAGAGGGTACTTCTCGGACTACGAGTGGGACGAGATGGTGTCCTTCGACCCTGAGGAGAGCATCGTGAACATGACATACATGTCCGAACTGGGCGTGGATGGCCTCATCCCTGACTCCTCCTTCGGGCTCAAGATCCCAATCCCGAGATGGCCGTTGGCCCTCCTGATCGCTGCATGCGGGGGAACGGCGTTCACGGCGACATACTACTTCGTCCTGGACAACCCTGGCAAGTATCCCAAGCTAGAGAAGCGATTTTATCAGTTGAGGGGAAAACTTGGCGAGCTTAGGGGCAAGCTTGAGAACGTTCTTCGAAAGCGCTGATGGATAGTCTATGTCCCCCATCGCCTCGATCAGAGCCCTCACCTCGGGATCGTCGAACATGCGGAGGGCCCGATCCATTTTCTTGTCTGTGAGCGTGAGGAACACTTTCCGTATCCGGAAGGCCCTGCTCAGCTCCTGACCGAACGCCTCCCTCCAGAGGGCGTCGTAATCGGAGAGCGAGGCCCCATCCGGGTCATCCAGGTGACGACGAGCGACATCCGAGCACAGCTCCGCGCCTCTTATGCCGGTGTACACGCCACCCCCGGACAGCGGCTTCGCATGACATGCTGCATCACCGACGAGCATGATCCTGCCGGAGACCGCAGACCTGCCGACGCCGACGGGGATACGCCCAGCGGACTTCGATATCTGCGACGCGTTCGCGAACTCCGGTCGGGACAACAGTCTCTTGAGGTACTTTGAAGGCAGTTCATCCTCGCCCCAAGTACACAAACCGACTCGGGTCACGTCGCCGGCCGGGATGGACCATCCGAAGAACCCTGGGGCGATCTTAGAGCCGATGTACAGGTCCACGAAATCGGGGTCTGACTCGACGCCTGTCAGCTCCGTCTGGAGTCCGCGGAGCACCTGCTTCGGCGGCCGGAGGCCTGCAGCCTGTCGACAGATGGACCGATGGCCGTCGGCGCCTATCAGCACATCAGCGGTGAGATGACTGTCCCTACCGGGGGCATCCAGCTCTGCCTCGATGGACGTCCCTTCGTCCCTGACCTTCCTGACCCTTGAGCCGGTGACCGAGACAGCACCGGCCGAGAGTGCACGCTCGAAGAGCAGTGAGTCGAAGATCTTCCTGTCGAGGACATGTGCCCTCGGCTTCTTCGACTCGATCGTGAGAACAAAGCCAAGTGGCGAGTGAATCCTCGCCCCTCTGACGTTCGATATGATGCTCTCTCTGGCGAAGTCTGGTACCCCTCTCGGGGTGACGAGTCCAGCGCACTGGACGGGCTCACCGGGGGCATCGTGCTCCTCGACGATGATGACATCGTGGTCTGCAGCAAGGTTCATCGCCGCGATAGAGCCGGCGGGACCCCCGCCGATGACCAAAGCCTCGGATCGCACGAGCATCGAACAGCCGTCAGCGATATTTCATGTTTGCCAACAACCGCGACGATTATCATGCGTCAAACAATGAGCTTAGGCCCTCGGGAGTACGACGTCGATAAGAAGATTCGACCGGTCGAACACGGCGTCATGCCGATTTACAGGGCGTATACGCGTTCCGGCTCACTTCCCTGGGACAGTCTCCCAGTCCTTCAGGAAGCGCTCGATGCCCGCATCGGTCAGGTTGTGTCTGACCATCTTCTTCAGGACATCGTACGGTATGGTGGCTACATGAGCACCTGCGAGCGCTGACTCGGTCACATGAAGTGGATGCCTGATGCTCGCTGCGATGACCTGTGTGTGGTAGCCGTGCACATCGAATATCTCGACGATGTCGCGTACCAGGTCCATGCCCGAGTGGTTTATGTCGTCGAGCCTCCCGACGAACGGCGACACGTAAGTCGCGCCGGCCTTCGCGGCGAGGAGTGCTTGGTTGGATGAGAAGACAAGCGTGACGTTCGTCCTGATATCCTCTCCCGACAGGATCTTGACGGCTTTGAGGCCCTCAGCGGTCATGGGTATCTTCACGACGACATTCTTGTGCATCTTCGAGAGCTCCCTGGCCTCTTTGACCATGCCGTCCGCGTCCATAGAGACCGCCTCCGCACTGATGTCGCCGTCGACGATCGAGCATATCTCCCTGATGATATCCTCGAAGACGCGCCCCTCTTTAGCGACCAGTGTCGGATTGGTCGTCACGCCGTCCAGTATGCCCCAGCTGTTGACCTCACGTATGTGCTCCAGATTCGCAGTATCGATGAATATCTTCATGTGTCGACCCCTCACTTTTTCCTCTTCATCACGTCGTGCGCGGCCTCCACTATGTTCTCGATCGTGAGGCCGTACTTCTCCATCAACTCGTTGCACGCTCCCGACTCGCCGAACACGTCCGGTATGCCGACGCGCTTCATCGGCACATGGAAGTTCTCGACCAGGCACATCGCGACCGCGCTGCCCATGCCCATCATCACGCTATGCTCCTCCGCCGTCACGACTCCGCCTGTCTCGCGCGCGGCCTTGACAACGGTCTTCTCGTCCAGCGGTTTGATGGTGTGCAGGTTGATGACCCGGGCGTCGATGCCGTGCTTCGCCAGCTCCTCGGCCGCCTCGAGGCACTTCGAGACCAGGATGCCGCAACCTATAAGCGTCACGTCCTTCCCGTCCCTCATGACATTCGCCTTGTTCATCTCGAACGGCGTGTCCATATCTGTCACCGTCGGCACGTCCGCTCTTCCGATGCGGACATACACTGGATCCTTGGTCTTCGCGACGGCCTTGACGACATTGTAGGTCTCGTTCGAATCGACAGGCACGATGACAGCCATGTTGGGGAGCACGCGCATCAGGGCGATGTCCTCGATTATCTGGTGAGACGCGCCGTCGCCTCCGACGGTGATGCCAGCGTGAGACGCCACGATCTTGATGTTCAGTTTCGGGTACGCGACGGACTGCCTGATCTGGTCGTAGCACCTACCCGTGCCGAAGACAGCGAAGGTCGAGACGAAGACCGTCTTGCCGGACGCAGCGAGGCCTGCGGCGGTGTCGATCATGTTCTGCTCTGCGATGCCGCAGTTGAAGAACCTCTCGGGGAACGCCGATGCGAAGTCGCAGGTCCTCGTGGAGCTGGAGAGGTCCGCGTCGAGCACCACGACATCGCCCCTCTCCTTGCCCAGTTCGACGAGGGCGCGGCCGTACTGCTTCCTCTGGCTCTCCCACTTCCATGTCATTGGCCCGTCGCCCCCAGCTCCTTCATCGCCTGCTTGTACTCCTCGTCCGTGGGTGCCTTGCCGTGGAAGTGTAGCGAACCCTCCATGTAGCTCACGCCCTTGCCTTTGATCGTGTGGCATATGATAGCGGTGGGCCTGCCCTTGACGCCCCTAGCCTCGTTAGTCGCCTGGATGATCTCCTTCATGCTGTGGCCGTTTATCTCGATCACGTGCCACCCGAAGGCCTTCCACTTGTCAGCAAGAGGTTCGAGTGACATAATCTTCTCCGTCGGGCCATCCAGCTGCAGCTTGTTCCTGTCGATGTACGCTGTGATGTTGTCGAGCTTGTAGTGCGACGCGAGCATCGCGGCCTCCCACGTCTCGCCGACGTCCATCTCGCCATCCCCACAGAGCACGTATATCCGGTACAGCTTACGGTCGAGCTTGGCCGCCAACGCCATGCCGTTCCCGGCTGCCAGGCCGTGCCCGAGGGACCCTGTGGACATCTCGACCCCTGGAGTCTTGCGCATGCACGGATGACCTTGGAGTCTGCTACCCAGCTTCCTCAGGGTCTCCAGCTCCTTCTCGGGGAAGTACTTGGACTCAGCGAGGACTGCGTACAGAGCGGGGGCGGCGTGGCCCTTGCTCAGGACGAACCTGTCCCGCTCCGGCCAGTCCGGCCGCTTGGAATCGTGCTTCATTATGTGGAAGTAGAGGGCGACCATTACATCGACGCCCGACAGCGAACCGCCCGGGTGGCCGGAGCCCGCTCGGTAGATCATGGTAATCGAATGAGACCTCACCCTCTTGGCGATGGCCTCGAGTTCCGCGATGAATTCACCGTCGTATATCTCCAAGATATCCTCCCCTGGCGATGCTGCGACCTCAAGGCGGGATAACGGTCGCACTAGTTTAAATTATTCCAGGGACTGCGAGACGGTCAGGTCTCGAGTATCCTCGCCCTTCTCCCGTCTATCTTGACCTTTCCGTGCG
>JAJISI010000080.1 GCA_022848805.1 Thermoplasmatota archaeon | reverse complement strand
CTACCGTCACAAAGAGGTTGTAGCGCTGCGACCGTAGTTCCTAAGGAATTTGTGACGATTTCCACAATCATCGCCATGATTCTCCTCGCCCCTATAGCCTTTTCTCACCACGGCCCCTTCGAAACCCTGCAACTCCCGCCGTCTTAGGCATGATGGCGCAGGCGATTTCACTCCGCGCCCATCGATGAGGAATGGCGATGCTCTCGTCGAATCATGCGCCAAGTAAGGAGGAACCGCGTCGTGGAAAGAACCAGAAACACCAGCACGACAGCAATGTAGAAAGCGCTTGCACCAGACAACAAGTTCGAAATAAGAATGAATGCAAAGAGGGCGACCAAAAACAGGTTCAACGCAGCGCGGTTGCGATGTCTTGTTTGCCAAATCGGCTTTCGGTCATCGGTCCTATGCCCATAGGTGGAATCGACCAAGCCATCTGATGTCCGCCCTTCCCGAGTTGCATACGAATCCTTGGCGGGAGGGACGCGCAGCGCGGAGGCACAAGAAGCACATTGGAGGGTATAATCTGGATTCTTGGCTCCACATTTCTTACATACAATCAGTTTCTTTGCCAATCCCATCGACCGCTCGTGGTATGCCCTTCCGCCCCTATGGCATTTCCGATAAATGGTGGACCGAAGGGGATTTGAACCCCTGACCTCCTGCTTGCAAAGCAGGCGATCTTCCGCTGATCTATCGGCCCATGGAGACTCTGCGCGATGCCGATTGAGCGTTGTCGTTAAATAGGTTTCCGAGACGGCAGCAATAACTGAAGGGCAGAAGGATGACGACCCCAGGCAACGAGAGGGGGAAGTCGCTCGTCGGATATGCCACAATTGATTCAAATCATCGATTAAGCGTTAGTTCAAGACGCGGTATTTCGTTCATGAAGAGGATCATGACCTCAGAACAATCTCGATGTTGACGCCGTCCGGCACCTGTATGCGCATCAGCTGCCTCAGCGCGCGCTCGTCCGCGTCGAGGTCGATGAGCCTCTTGTGCACGCGCATCTCCCAGCGGTCCCAAGTCTCGGCCCCTTCCCCGTCCGGGCTCTTTCTGCATGGCACCATAAGGCGCTTCGTCGGCAACGGGATGGGGCCGGAGATGGCCACGCCAGTCTTCTCGCTGATCAGCTTGATCTGCTTGCATACCCCGTCGACCTTCTTCGGGTCAGTGCCGCTCAGCGATATCCTGGCTCTTTGTGCCATTTTTTCATTACCTCTTCAAAACATCTTGGCGAAATTAGAAGGGAAAAAGGGGTTTTATCACATTTCTTTCTTCTCGATACTCACGACCGACCCGGCTGCGACCGTCTGGCCCATGTCCCTGACGGCGAACCTGCCGAGCTGCGGGAACTCCTTCGCGGTCTCGATCGCCAGCGGCTTCGTCGGCACGATCTTCACGAACGCGATGTCGCCAGTCTTCAGGAACTGCGGGTTCTCCTCCTTGACGGCGCCTGTCTTCGGGTCGAGCTTCTTCTGCAACTCCGTGAAGGTGCATGCCACCTGCGCCGTGTGGCAGTGGAACACAGGCGTGTATCCGACCGTCAGCACGCTCGGGTGGTTCAGAACCGCGATCTGAGCGACGAACGACTTCGCGACTGTCGGGGGGCTGTCCGCCGGTCCGGCGACGTCTCCCCTGCGGATATCGTTCCTGGCGATGCCTCTGACGTTGAATCCGACGTTGTCGCCTGGAGCCGCCTGGGGCAGTATCTCGTGGTGCATCTCGATCGTCTTCACCTCGCCGGTCTTGTTCGACGGCATGAAGGTGATCTTCATGTCGGACTTCAGCAGGCCTGTCTCGATCCTGCCAACGGGCACTGTACCCACACCGGTGATGGTGTATACGTCCTGCACGGGCAGCCTGAGAGCTTTGCCGGTCGTCACCTCGGGCGGTTTGAGCGCGTCGAGCGCCTGGAGGATCGTCGGACCCTTGTACCAAGACATGTTCTCCGACGCCTTCGCGACGTTGTCGCCCTTGAAGCCAGATGCGGGAATGAACGGTACATCGTCCGGCTTGTAGCCGACGGTCTTGAGCAGATCCGAGACGGCCTTCTTGGTCTCCTCGTACTTCGCCTGGTCGTACTTGACGGCGTCCATCTTGTTGACGTCGATGATGATCTGCTTCACGCCCAGGGTCCTCGAGAGGAATATGTGCTCCTTCGTCTGCGCCTGCGGACCCTCGACAGCCGACACGACGATGACCGCCGCATCGGCCTGGCTCGTACCAGTGATCATGTTCTTGACGAAGTCCCTGTGGCCCGGAGCGTCGATTATGGTGAAGTAGTACTTCTGCGAGTTGAACCTCTTGTGGGCCACATCGATGGTGAGACCCCTCTCCCTCTCTTCCTTCAGTCCATCCATGACCCACGCGAACTCGAAAGTCCCCTTGCCCTTCTGCTCGGCTTCCTTCCGGTACTTCTCGATGATGTGCGCTTCGATATGTCCTGTATCGAGCAGCAGCCGGCCGACGGAGGTTGACTTACCGTGATCGACGTGTCCGATGAACACCAAGTTCATGTGTGGTTTTTCTGCCATATTCATGGCCTCCATTACCTACGATTCGAGCATCATGCTCTTGGTATATTAGTCTTTTTGCCTGGTAGCCCAGTGACTAATCGTATGTCATAGGCAGTCTTGGAACACAAACACCTGACCTGCGGCTAGCGACTCGGTGCGCGTCAAGGCGGTTCGCGGTCTATTCATGATAGGGGGTTTTTCGTCTATGCAGAAGCCGTGCTCGAAGGCTTCCGAATCGTAGCGAACCACGCAATCCAGGTCGGCCTCGAGACGCGCTCAACCCGCGTAATACGTGGCGTCATACGGGTCTGGTTTGAGCCCCTTCCTCTGCCTTATCTGCGGCACGACCTTATCCTGCACCTCACGCGGCATCATGACGAAGCCTGAGTTCTCGGTCGACCAGAGCGCACGTCCGCTCGTGGCGCTCCTGATGGACGCGGAGAATCCGAACATCTCGCCCACTGGACACTTCGCCTCGATGGTCGTTTGTTCGCCATCCTGCTTCATGTCCTCGACGACACCCCTCCGCTGCTGGACCTCGCGGATCGCGTTGCCCATCAGGTCCTCAGGCACGTTGACGAACACCTTCTGCACGGGCTCGTAGAGGACCCTGCCGGCCTGGCACATGGCGCCGTAGATGGCCGACCTCGCGGCAGGGATGACCTGCGCTGGCCCTCTATGGATGCTGTCCTCGTGCAGCTTGGCGTCGACGAGCATAATTTTCATACCCATGCACTTCTCGTTCGCGAGCGGGGCCCGGTTCATCGCCTCGATGTATGCATCCCTCACGAGCTCCATCGTCTCGTGTAGGTACTGGATGCCCTTCGTCGTGTCCAGCAGGATGTTCGTCCCTTCGAACGCGTGTATGCCCTTCGCCTGACCCTTATCCATGCCTAGGTCCTGGAGTTTTCTGGCCATGGCCTTGGAGTCCTTCACCTTTCCCACAGTCGAGATGTCGCCTGAGCGGATCGCCTCCACGATGGCTGGCTCGAGAGCCTCGACCTCGATGTAGAACCTGTTGTGCTTGTTGGGCGACTTGCCCTCGAACGGGCCGCCCTTGCCTGAGACGCACTCCCTGTAGACGACTATCGGCGGGGATGTGTTGATCGGCACCTTGTACTCGTTCACGATACGGTACTGCGTGACCTCCAGGTGCAGCTCGCCCATGCCGGACATCAGATGCTCTCCCGTCTCCTGGTTGATCTCCACCTGTATGGACGGGTCGGCCTTGGCGACCGTCCTCAGGACCTCGACCAGCTTAGGGAGGTCCTTAGTGTGCTTGGCCTCGATCGCGACCGTGACGACCGGTTCGCTGTAGTGCAGCATCTTCTCGAACGGCGCCATCTCAGGGTCGCTGGAGGCCGTGGACCCTGCTATGGCGTCCTTGAGGCCAGATACAGCTACGATGTTGCCGGCGTCGATCTCCGGGACCGGTATCCTGTCGGCTCCGACCGTGAGGGACACCAGCTGCGCCCTGTTCGCGTCAGGCATGCCGCTGATGTACAGCTCATGTCCCTTCGCGATCTTGCCGCTGAACAGCCTCCCGACGGCGACCTCGCCCGCATGCGGGTCGATGATGATCTTCGTAACCATGAGCGCGACTGGGCCTTCGGGGTCGCAGTTCATCATACCCTTGCCGAAGACAGATTCAATGTCACCGCGCCAGATGGTGGGGACCCTGAGCTTCTGCGCGTCGACCGGGTCCGGTAGGTGCGTTATGACCGCGTCCAGCGTGACCTCGTGAAGAGGGGCCCTCTTCGCGAGGGTCTTCTGGTCATCCTTGTGGCAGTAGTCGTAGATCTCTTTGAACGTTATGTTGGTCGTCTTCATGTACGGCACGCTGATGGCCCAGTTGTTGTAGGCAGAGCCGAAGAGCACGTTACCGCTCTCGACCTTCAGGGACCACACCTGCTTCAGCTCGGGCGGCAGCAGCTTCGTTATCTTCTCGTTCACTTCGTTGATGATCGTCGTCAGCCGCTGCTGCATCTGTTCCGGCGTGACCTTCAGCTCGTTTATGAGCCTGTCGACCTTGTTGATGAACAGTATGGGATGTACCTTCTCGCGTATGGCCTGTCTGATGACCGTCTCAGTCTGCGGCATGACACCCTCGACCGCACAGACGAGGATGAGCACACCATCGATGGCCCTCATGGCCCTCGTGACGTCCCCTCCGAAGTCGACGTGCCCAGGCGTGTCGATCAGGTTGATGAGATATTCCTTCTCGCGGAACTTGTAGACCATAGACGCGCTCGCAGCGTTGATCGTGATACCTCTGGCCTGCTCCTGCTCGTCGAAGTCGAGGAGGAGCTGCTTGCCCGCGAGCTCCTCGGACATCATTCCAGCGCCCGCTATGAGGTTATCCGACAAGGTGGTCTTCCCGTGATCTATGTGAGCGGCTGTGCCTATGTTGCGGATGAAATCCGTCGTCCTCATCAGTGCCTGAGCCTTTCGAATGTTGTCTTCCTTCCTTCCCATGTCATCACCCTGGGTTGCTATTCAGCTATCACTTCGAATGGTATATCTCACGGGCCCCGCCTGCGAAGAACGGTCTCGCGATCATCTCGCCGAGGCTGAGACCCGCTCGACCTCTTCCTTCTTCCTGACCGAGTAGCAGTTGACATCGCCCTTTGAGGCGGCGATTATCTCGTCCGCGAGACACTCGCCTATGGGTTTCCTGCTCTTGTGCGACGACTCGAGCGCTCCCCGACAGATGTGCCTCAGTGAGAGGTCGACTCTCCTGGCAGGTGCCACATCGACCGCCTTCGGGACGGATATGCCGCCGTATTGAAGGCGTGTGATCTCCTCGCGAGGGGCGGCGTTCTGGAGTGCGTCGACGAGCATCTGGAGCGGATTCCTCTTGGTCTTATCGTGGATAATGATGAAGGCGTCCTCGACAGCCCTGTAACTCTTGATCTTCTTGCCAGTGAAGGCCCCGGTCCTCATCATGCCGTTTATGAGTCTCTCGACGACGCTCATCTTGGCCTTCCCGAAGGCCTTGCTGGAATGCTTGCCTCCTGTGTGCGGGACGGCTATCGGGGAGACATCGACATATCTCGCTATGCCGGGGTCTTCTATGTGGATCTCGGAGACGTCGAACCTGCCGAACAGCAGGACGTTGTCCAACGCGGAGGGCGTGGGTTTCGGCTTCTCCTCCTTGACCGGATCGGCGGTCTGCGGCTTCTTCGGCGCTTCCTTCTCAGTCTTGGGAGCATCCGGAGGAGCGGGTGGTGCAACGGCCGCCTTGGGCTTGCGCTTGGGTTTCGGCTTCTCCTCC
>JAJISI010000008.1 GCA_022848805.1 Thermoplasmatota archaeon | reverse complement strand
TTCTTGATCCTGTCCTCAGGTCTGAACCTTATGTCGCTCCCGGAGACCACATGCGTCCGTCCATCTTCCTCGAACTTGAACTCGCAGCCGGCCTTCGCGATCACCCGTTCAGCGCCGTCCTGCTCGATCATCATCGTGTTCTTCGTCTCGTCAACGACCCTGCCACGCATCCCCACTTGGGACGGACAGGTCGATGCCGAGACAGCGACATCCAGTCCGATGAACAGTCTTCTCCGGAAATCCTTTGATTTCATGCCCGGCCTACCTTGAGTCCACTGAGAACCCGAGCTCTTCGAGTGTCTCCCTGACCTTCTTCTTGTGATCACCCTGGAGCTCGATCTTGCTGTCCTTGTAGGTGCCGCCTGCGGCACACTTCGTCTTCAGCTTCCTTGCGAGCTCCTCCATGTCGATGTCTCCGGAATCTATCCCTTCGACAACGGTGACCACCTTGCCATACCGTCGGGTGTCAGTGGTTATTCTGATCTGCTGCTGCTCCTTCGCTATCTGTTCGCAGATGCATAGCTCCTCAGGCAATCCACATACCGAGCAAATACCCGCCATTAAGTCTTCTCCTCCTGATCCTCTCGATCCAGGCTCTCCTTGTCGTCGTCCTCGACCTCGCCCACCGCCTCCTTCTCAGGGCGGCTGACCGGGGCCTTCAGCTTCTTCTCATTCTTGGCGTTCGGGACCTCCGCCGGCCTCTCTCCGGCCAGCTCGAGCTCCCGTTGGACTGTCATTATGCGCGCGATGTTCTTCCTGACCGCCCTTATCTTGCCCGGGCTGGCCGGTGCGCCTCCCATGGCTGCGACGCCTCTCTCGTGCATGAGCTCATCGTTGAGCTCCTTGAGCTTGGTCTCGCGGCCATCGGGTCTCATGGCCCTGAGGTCCTTCGGTTTCAGTAGCGCCATCGTCATTTCTCCTCGGACGGTTTCTCGTCCTTCTTCTTGTCGGGTTCGGGCCGCTTCTCGGCCGGCTCCGCCTTCGGTGCCGTTCCCGGCTCGACCTTTGGCTCACTCTCCGCGGCGGCCGGCTCGACGGGCTTCTCCTTCACCTGGACTATCGCCTTAGGCTTCGTCGGCTCGATGGCTTCTGTCTTCGTAGGAACATCGGCGGCGGGCTTATCGGAGATTGCCTTGTCGCTCTTCTTGCCCTCCTCGACCTCCGGCTGCTTCGAAGGGGCCTTCTCCTTCTTGTCGTCCTTCTTGCGCTTCTCCTCCGAGTCCTCTGCCGCTGGCTCCTTCTTCTTCTTCGGTTTGGAGGCAGCTTTCTTCGGTTTGGAGGCGGCCTTCTTCGGCTTATCCTTCTCGCCGTCGACGGCCTTCTTCAGCTCCTCGACCGCTTCGGCCGCGCGCTCCTCCTCCTTCGCCTCGCGCTCCTTCCCGGTATCGACCGCCGGCTCGGGCGTCGCAGCCACTGGCTCGGGCGGAGGTATGATGTCTATCTCGTCCGGAAGCCTAGCATCCGGATGCATGATCTGGACAGTGATGCCTATCGCGCCGGGCTTCATCCGGGCGCTCGCGAAACCCCTCTCCATGAAGTCCAGCTTGGCCTGGCCACAGAACTTGATGTGGCCTTTCTTGAATTTCTCTCTCCGATGGCGTCGACCCGTCAGCTTGCCAGCGACCGTCACCTGGCAGCCCCTGGCGCCGGATTCCATGATCCTCCTCACGGTCGAGTGGCCAGCACGTCTGAAGTGCCAGCCCCTCTCGAGCGCGCTCGCGAGTTTCTCCGCCATGATCTGGGCGTTCAGGTTCGGGCTCTCGACCTCCTGCACCTCGATCTGCGGGTTGCTGAAGTTGAAGTCGGTCTCGATGGCCCTCGTGAGGCTCTTGATGGCCTCCCCGCGCCTGCCGATGACGAGGCCTGGTCGCTCCGTGATTAACGTGACGCGAGTACCCATAGGCGTCCTCTGGACGTCGAGACCTCCGAAGCCTGCCCTGCTCACTTTGGACATTATGTACTCCTTGAGCAGCACCCTCCGGATCTTCTCGGTGACGAATTTCCTCTCGCTTGCCATTGAAATCCTCCGTCTGGGGCCATCCTCAGGATGACCGGTCGACCTCCTCTAGTATGATCTCTATGTTAGTCGTCTGCTCGTTCCAGGGGGTGCTCCGTCCGAACGCCCTGGGCATGTAGCCCTGTGTGACCCTTCCCCTGTGCGCGGTCGCCCACTTGATTCTCATGTTGTCCGCGTCGAGGCCCTTGTACTCCGCGTTCGACCTTGCGCTCTCTATGACCTCCAGGATCGCCTTCGCCGCCTTCACTGGATATCTTGCAGGCCCGACCCTCGGTTTGGGGCTGAGGTACAGCTTGTATCTGGAGTATGGCACGGGCGTCTTCAGATCCACGACGCCCTGCAGGTAAGTCCTCACCTGTTCGATCTTCATGCCCTTCAGCATCTTGCAGACCTCCCTGCAGTGCTTGGGCGATACGCTCACCTCCTTGCCGATGGCCTTGGAGGTCGTCTCCGGATCCGTATCCTGTGTGTATCCCATGTTGTTTCGACCTCCCACGTCACTTCAACGGCATGAACTTGGACGACCTTGTCGCGCCCACACCTAGTCCGGAGTGATTCACACCCTTCCTGGTCAACGCGAACTCGCCCAGCGAATGCCCTATCATCTCAGGCTTGATCTCTACCGACTGGAATTCCTTGCCGTTGTACACGCTTACCGTCTTGCCGACGAACGACGGCAGTATGAATATCTCCCTCCGATGGGTCCTGACCGGCCCTTCGGAGGTTTTGAGTCTGTTCACGAACGACTCCTGCTCGGGGTTGAGGCCGCGTATGAATGACCTTCTCGCCCTCGCGGGGAGCAGCTCTATGATTTCGGCCAGAGGCATCTTCAGGAGCTCCTCCATCGTATGCCCTCTGTACGTGAACTCCTTCTTCCTTCGAGCCTGAATCTGGCTCTTCTTCTTCCTCGTCCTCCTGCGTGCGGCCTTCGCAGACCCTCCTCCGTGCCTCGCAGAGGGTTTGGCCTTCTTGGTCGGCTTCGCAACGGCCGGCTTCGGCTTCGCCGCCGGAGCAGGGACAGGGGCCACGGTTGAATCGGCCTTGGTAGTCTCAGCCATCTAATCACACCTTCCTCGGCTTCTTTCGTGGCTTCTTCTTGGGTGCCAGATTGCCCACCTTCCTTCCTGGAGGCGCGTTCCTGCCCACACTGGACTGCGTCCCGACATGTGGGTGACCGCCTCCTCCGTGCGGATGGTCGACCGCGTTCTTCGCGATTCCCTTGACGGAGAAGTACGCCTTCGACTTCGACCCGTACGCGTGGAATTTCTTGCCGGACTTAACGAACGGCTTCTCCTTGTGTCCTCCGCCTGCGACGAGGCCGACAGTGGCCTTGCACTTGTTGTCGACCTCCTTGAACTGGCCAGACGGCAGCAGGATGACTGTCTTCGCGCCGTGGCTGACGATCGTCGCGGCGTTTCCCGCAGTCCTGACGAGCTTGCCGCCGTCTCCCGGCTGCAGCTCCACATTGTACACGATCGTTCCCTCGGGCAGCTCGCCGACCGCCATGGAGTTTCCCGCGACGATGGAGCTCGTGGGCCCTATGGCGACCTCCTGCCCGACCCACGCGCCGTCAGGTGCCAGCATCCAGAACTCCTTGCCGTCCATGCGGACCTTCGCCAGCGGGGCGATCCTCCCCGCCTCGTGTTTGAGGTCGACGATCACGCCGTTCCCCTGGTGAACCCTGGGATGCCTGGCGTTGGTGAATTTGAGATGCCTCGGGGACCTGTAGCGTCCGTATCCCCTTCCCCTTCTCTGAGTTATGAGATTCTTACCCATCGTGACTCACCCCTAGAATATGCCTATCCTCATGCCGATCTCCTCGGCCGAGTAGCCCTCCTTCAGCTTGATGATGGCGTGCTTGCCGTCCTTGGCTATCTTGATGTTGATCCTATCCACCTTCGCCTCGAAGCGCGTCTCGAACGCCTTCTTCACATCCGCCCTGGTAGCGTCCCTGCGGACGACGAACTCGAGCTTGTTGCCGTCCTTGAGGTCCTGGTTGGGAGTGCCGGACATGGCGTTCATGGTCTTCTCTGTGACATATGGATGGAGCAGTATCGTCTTTCTCATTCGCCCCACCTGCCTATCTCTGCGAGCGCGGCCTCTGTGATCATCGTCAACCTCCCGGGGTCTCCGCCCGGGGCCAGCACGGACGCGTTCAGCGTTTTCGGGGTGGCGACCTCTACACCTGCTAGGTTCCTGATGCTCCTGCCTCCGTCGCACTCGTCGGAGACGACGACCAGGATGCCCCGCGGGCTCCTGTATTTCCGCCCGCGCATCTTACCCCTGCCAGCTCTTATCTTGCGGCCGTTCTTGGCCCTTGCGACATCGGCGTACACGCCGATGGACGATAGCGACTCTATGGCGTCCTTCGTCGACTTTATCGATTCGAAATCGTCCTTCACGACGACCGGCACCGTGAGCTCTTCGTCGAACTGGTGCCCTCTCCCACGCACTATCTCTGGTACGCTCGTCGCGTGGAGCGCTGCCATCTTCGCTCGGTGGAGTTCCTTCCTGTTGATCTTCTTCCCGAGGTCCTTCTCGACCTTCGGTGGGTGCGCGCGACGCCCGCCGACGTTGTTGGGCGACTGGGCGGCACGGGAACTGCCCTTCAACCTCTGCACTCTCGCGACCCCGCGGCCCTTGCCCCAGGTCGACACCGAGTGGCGGTCTCCTGCGGTCGGCTTGGGCCCGTACGGCTGTCTCGCGTTGGCCTCCATCGCGGTGACCGCCCTGCGTATCAGGTCCGGCCTGTAATCTGCCTTGAATGCGTCGGGCAGCTCGGCCTTGCCCGCGACCTCGCCGTCGAGGCCGTAGACGTTGAGCTTCACGGGGGCGTGTTTCTCGCTCGGAACACTAGCCTTTTTTTGCTTGATTGTCTTTTCAGCCATTCAATCATGCCCCCTGTTTTGATTCAATCGATATGAACGTCACCTGCGGCGACTCGGAGAGCTTTATCCCGGTGTCTCTCACGGGCTCCCTGAACCTCACGAGCCTCTTCGACGGTCCGGGGACCGAGCCGTGTATGAGCAGGTAGGGATTCTTCAGCACTCCGTAGCTTATGAAGCCCCCCTTCGGGGTGACCTCTTCTCCCTTCTCTCCTATCTTGAGCACGCGCTTGTTGAGCTCCGTCCTCTGATGGAACCCGATCTGGCCGCCCTGCGGAACGGTGGGTCTGACATAGCCTGGCCTCTTCGGACCTAGGTTACCGGCCAACCTCCGGTGCTTGCTGTTCTTGTGCATGAGCAGCTTCGTGCCCCATCTCTTGGTCACTCCCTGCCAGCCCTTGCCCTTCGTGATCGAGCTGACATCGACCATCTCGCCTTCCTTGGTGAAATCACTGATAGCGACCGTCTTGCCGAGGATGCCCTTGGCGAACTGCACGCGTGCGTCCAGCGTCCCGCCGCCCACGCGGACTTCCATGACGTCCGGCTTCTTCTTCGGCAGGCCCGACACGAGTGCCGGCTGCGTATGAACTAAAACCCGTATGTCTTCGTACTCCAGCTTCTCCGCCTTGGACCAAGCATCCTTCTCATCGTATTGCTTCGGCACGGGCAGCCTTCTGGATAGGTTCTTATCGAGCTTCGCGCTCCAGATCTCGCCCACCGCCTTGCGGCCGTAGGGCGATATGTCGTACAGCCTGATGCCACAGACTTTCATCGGCGGCACCTCGACCACGGTCACGGGCACCTGTATCTCCTGCCCGGATGTGGTACTCTTCGGCCTGTAATCTACTATGAACGCGTGGGTCATCCCTGCCTTGTATCCGGCGAACCCCTGCAGCTTGGCGGCATCCCCTTCGACCTCGGGCCAAGAGGATATCCTGGCAGTTATGCTTCTGGCTCTCTTCCTGGGCGAGTAGCCCATCGAGCCCTTTCTTGGACGTCTCCTTTGTGCCATATGCAATCCCTCGTCTCGAAGCTAGATACCGCTAGCTCGATGTCCTCGATATCGATCGAGTACTGAGTCGAGGCACTCGTTTTCGACCGTGACGCCTCGTGCGCGCCTGAAAACCGATTTCAGCGCGAGTGTTGGGTTGCCACGAGTGCATTGCCCATACGGCGTCTGGTCGATACCGCCTCGGTATCGCAAGGCTGCTGAATGGGGTGCTTGTATATAAAAATGACCGTTCGCCCACCTACGCCCAGTCCTAGGTCTAGCCCTTCTTGGCTTTCTTCTGCGCGCGTTTGCCGCGCTCCTTGCTCGTGTAGCCCGTCGCCCTCTCGAGGAACGTGTTGTACGCCTTGATGGTCTTCTGGGCGGCCTCTTCCGGGACCGAGGGATCCATCTGCGTGTCGACCGATAGCATGTTCTTGCCGCTCTGCCAGGCACGTATCTCCTTAATGGCGCCGAACGAGGAAACAAACTGCTCTCCCTTCGGCTCGACGTTGCCGAAGATGTCCTTCATGTGCTCCTTGAGCTTGTCGGGCGCGATATTTCCCTGATGGCCCCTGCGTACCTCGTACTCGTTCATCAGCTGACCTCTGGCACTCTAAGCTCCGTGCTTCCTGAAAAACCTTTGGAGATCGGGCGTGCCACCGACGACCAGACCCTCGAGCTCGCGGATCGTCTCCCATAGGCCATGGCACTCGCATTCCGACACCTGAATCTTGTTGCGTGATTGGGTGAGCGAGAACTCGCGGATCGCCGAGAGCGCCTCCTCGTCACATCCGCCGCAGTTGTGCGCGCCTCTTTCGCGTCCGCCTCCTGTCGGGTCGCACACGACCTTTCGGTCCAGCTCTGCGCAGGCGTTCAGGACCTCTATCACGCTCCAGAGCCACGGCGACCTGTACGACCAGCTCTTCCAGAGGCGCTCCACGACGGTCCCTTTCTGCACATTGACCGGGTTGATCGAGATGGTGTCGCTCATGAGGGCCGCGTGCTTCGCCGTCGAGATGGCGTCCTCTATCGCCTCCGCCTCTGTGAGGTACGGCGGCTTCAGGAGCACGTACGACCGGAGTCTTGCCCCCTTCGACTTGACGACGGTCGCGGCGCGGTCGTAGTCGGCAACGGTCATGTCCTTGTTGATCGCGAACTTCAGAACCCTATCGTTAGCGCTCTCCAGGCCGATCGCGACCTCGACGTCGTCGTGTACCTGGAGCGCCGCCCCGAGGCCGTCTTCGGTGATGAACTCGGTCCTCGATTCGAACAGGAGGCCGCGTCCGCTGTCGCTGCACCAGCTCAGAATCTCTCTCTGAGCGTCAGGAGGCATCTCCCGTTGGTCGAGGAACGACCCCGACGTGTACACTTTGAGGAACTGCGTTCCGTCCAGACTCTTCGAAGCTGACCGGAACTGAGCGATGACGTCCTCCGACGAGATCCCTTCGGAGGACTCCTGGTTGTACCCGCACATCGTGCATCCTCCGCCCCTGGAGTGCGAGCATCCCGAAGTTCTGAGAATGACCACGCCTGCATCGATCACCTCGCCGCCGAGATTCTCTTTCTCCTTCCAGACGGACACAGGCTCTCTCGGGCTGCGCCTCCTCCGACGCTGTTCGCTTTCCATCGGATGCTTGTTATCATCGTCCGTCATCGGAACACCGGCGGCAATCATCCGACAACGGCAGCTCAGAGGTCGTACGGCTTCAGCGTCTTCCTGCCGTTCTTCTTCGCCCTCTTCGCTGCCTGCTCGACCATCGAGTGGACCTCCCTATCCAGCTCGCGATAGAACTCCTCTGAGATCCTGAAACCGTCGCCTGCAACGTCCTTCACATCTGAGACCTTGATAATCATCTTGCCGTTTCGCATACTGGAGATAGACATCGCAACCCTCCCTGCCGTGCACGCGACGGGGAAGGTGCTAATGCAGGCGCTCCTCTTAACCTTTCTGTGCACGCTTTCACCCACAAAGTTTTTTCACGCATCGCACTTTATCGGTCTGAGGCGCGGTACGATGAATGTCGATGGAAGGCTAGAGCTGATCACCAAGGATGCATTGGAGATCGTCACCGAGGGGGAGCTCAGATCTCTTCTCGAAACCAGTTCGAAGCCGACCGCGTACATCGGCTACGAGCCGAGCGGCTTCGTACACATGGGACAGATGATCACCGCCTCGAAGATCGTCGACATGCAGAAGGCCGGTGTGGACTTCACCGTGTTCCTCGCTGATTGGCATGCGATGATCAATGACAAGCTGGGCGGAGATATGGACAGCATCCGCGCATGCGGCGAGTACATGCGGGATTGTTTCATCGCCCTGGGGGTCGACGAGTCGGCGAAGTTCGTGTACGCCTCCGAGCTGATAGCCCGGCTCGACTATTGGGAGAGGTTCATCAAGATATGCAAGGTGAGTTCTCTCGGACGGCTCAAGCGGGCGATGACTATCATGGGCCGGAGCGAGGACGAGGCGGAAATCGATGCGTCGAAGATCATGTACCCTTCGATGCAGGTCGCCGACATCTTCCAGCTGGATGTAGACATAGCCTACTCCGGTATGGACCAGCGGAGGGCGCACATGCTAGCCCGCGACGCCGCAGAGAAGCTCGGATGGAAGAAGCCCGTTGCCGTGCACACCCCGTTGCTGATGAGCCTGGTAGGTGGAGCGCGGATGGACCCCGTCGATGCGAAGATGTCCAAGAGCAGCCCTGACAGCGCGGTCTTCATGCACGACAGCTCCGAGGAAGTCGCCCGCAAGGTCAAGAACGCGTTCTGCCCTCCCGAGACTGAGGCCAACCCGGTCCTGGACATGGCCCGTTTGATTGTGTTCCCCAGGCTGGGAACCTTGAAGATCGAGCGCCCGGCGAAGTACGGCGGCCCTATCGAGTTCTCGTGTTTCGAGGAGCTGGAGAAGGCGTACGCGGCCAAGTCGCTGCATCCGATGGACCTCAAGAACGGCGTCTCCGACTCAGTCAACGGGCTTATGGAGCCCGTGAGGTCGTACTTCAAGGCTCACCCGGACAACCTCGAGAAGGTGAAGTCGCTATCGATAACCAGATGATTCCAGCTCGCGGAGCTGCTTGGCTGCGTTGTCGGCCGAGATGTTCAGCATCGCCTCGACATCCCCCACGCCGGAGATACCAGCGGCGCCGGGATGGCCTCCTCCGCCGTTCGATGTCTCCGAGCCTACCCCGTTCAGCAGCTTCCCCAGGTGCACACCTTCTCTGACCATCTCCGAAGTCGCACGGGCGCTTATCCTGAAGCTCTCCCCTCGCTGCGAACCGACGAACGCGATGTCCGCTCCCAGGTGTACCAGCGCCTTGCACACTGACGCCTCGAATGCGCTGCCCTGGGATATGGCGACGATACGTCTGCCCACCTTCCAGTACTTCAGCCTCTGAGCGCCACGGAGCTGCGATATCTTCTCAGACGGATCCGCCTCCATGGACACCAGCCCCATCGCTTCGTCCATGTCTACGCCGTGCAGCTGCATCAGCTCCGCGAAGGTGATCATGGAGTCCGGCCTTGCGAACTTGAAATGTCCCGTATCGGTGAGTATCCCTGCCATGAGGGCGAGTGCCACATCCCTGTCCGGCACCCTGCCTGCGACCTTCAGCAACTCGTAGACTATCTCGGCACACGAGGCCTTGGAGTCGTCGCAATAATACAACCGGCAACCGTTCCACTGGCTGTTCTTCGCGTGGTGGTCGACGACTATCGCGTCCGAGTAGTCGAGATCGACCGGTATCTGGTCCGGGCCCGATGTATCGAGTACGAGTATGCGCTTCGAATCGGGAACAGACTCGATCACGATGTCGATATCCAGCTGCCGTGCGAGAACCTTCGATGCACGGTCCAGCCCCCCAGGCGCAGCTATCACAACATCATCGAACGCCCTGGAGATCGCGAAGGCGCTGGAAACCGCGTCTGGGTCCGCGTTCCCGTGGAGCACGACGGTGGTGCCGCCGCCCGATCCGAGCTCAGCCGCTATCTCCTTGAGCACGGAAGTGTCAATGACGAATGCTTATAAAATAGGTGCTGAGGCGGCTATCAACCCGCTTTCGGCTTCTCGTCCCCTTCACCTTCGGGCGATGGGACGTTCAGCGCCTTCGTTATCTGCTCCTGCAGGCCCTGGTGCCTCTCCCTCAATTGCTTGTCCTGCCGGTCCAGGGTCTTCACCCGGACCTCGAGCGTCTCCTTCTGGTCCTTCAGCTCCGTCGCGAGGACCGCATTGTCCTTCGACTGTATCATCAGCGATCCGATGTTGCGGTAGACGACCGCGTCACCGGCCTTGTCGAGTTCTGCGATCGCCTTGTCGAGCTCGCGCACTTGCGCGTCGAACTGGAGCTTCTGGGATGTGATCATCTGGATCTGCTGCGCCAGCTGCTGGAACTGCGCTATCTGGTTCTGAACTTTCGGTGGTAGATTGTCCATCATCTTCTTCCGACCTCCTCTGCCGTCTCCTCTGCTACATTGCTCCATCTGATATATGAGTTGAGGGCCGCCCTGAGCGCCGTTAGGTCCTCTGCATCGACGCCTATGACCACCTCGCCGTCCCTGGTAGTCACATCGACCTTCGTGCGTGGTATCTTCTCAGTCAGCTCCGGCGAGAGCGCCCTGCTGACCACTTCAGCATGCTCCGTCCTGAGTGTGAGGGTAGCCCTGTGCGTCTGGGTCACCTGCTCTGCACGCTCTTGCGGACGTTCGGGCGCTCCTTGTAGAACACCTTGGACCCGCACTTCTCGCACTGCATCCCGACCGTGTTCATGACTGACCTGACCGGCTCCTTGCATCTCGAGCATTTGTACATCCAAGCACCTCATCATTCCTGCGGCTCTTCAGGCTTTTCCTCCGATATCAGCTCATCGGGCGTCTTCTCCGGCAGCGCCTCGGTCGGCACGTGCCTGACCTCTCTCTTGACCGAGACCGGAGGCGTGAGGTTGTACGCGCTGCTGGCCATCTTGACCCCGCAGTGCTTGCATGTCCAGATGCCCGTTCCTGTCCTGGTCACGGCCTTCGCCATGCACTTGGGACATTCATGGCGTCCTTTACCCTTGGCCTCTACCTCGGCTATGCGTCTCCTTATCTTGACGCCGTACCTCTGCCCCAGCCTTCCCGCGGAGCCGACCTTCTTCGTCCTCTTGGTCATCGCTATCAGCTATCCTGTATCCTCATATCTTCGAGCGGATGTCCGCTCCGATCTTCCTTGAGAGTTCGACCACCTTGAGCACCTCGTCTGGCGTGAAACTCCCGCTGCCGCCCTTCTGCATCGCGCATAGGTCTCCCTTCTCGTTCGACGTGACCGTCAGCCTCGCCTCGGCGACGATCTCCTCGTCGTAGGTAGGGTCGACAAGTATGTGTCCGTCTATCTTCACCGCCGTCACCGATATCGGCACGTGCGAAACTGGCAGCGGATAGTCCTCCCCCTTCTTCGCCCGCTTCGCAGGCACGACGGCGCACTTGAGCGCGGCCATCGCGGCTATGTTGCCCGCGTCGAACAGGTTGCCGTCGTAGTCGATGGCGTGGACGTCCACGAACATGATCCACACCTCCTTCTCCGGCTCGATGCAGAGCTTCTCCATGTCGACCGCCTTTCCCTCGCGTATGCCTCTGTCGATTACGCGTGCCACCTCTATCGACCTCTGGTCCGGCGGGCCGCTTTCGAACGCCTCGCTCGCGAGTGGTTTTAGCTCGGCGTTCGTCGTGAGCACGCCCTTGTTCGGGGTGTCCCCGAACGGCTGGCCGACCATCAGTTTGACGCCGACGACTACATCGGTGTCTCCGAGGTGCACACGTGCGGAGCCCTCGGCCGACTGTACGAAATCCTTCTCGACGGTGAGCGGCCTCGGCTCGTCGAACTTCCGCCCGTCTATCCTCATACCCTTCGAGAGCAGCTTGGTGATGTGATCCCGCTTGAGGTCCGCCATGACGTTCTTGGCCATGTTCAGTTCACCCCCCCGCCCTCGTCGGTTTTACCAGCAGGCAACGTGTACTTCCTCTTGAGCGCATCCCGTTGTACGTCGTAGATCTTCTTACACGCCTCGATTGCCATGTTCAGCCCGGTCTTGAACTGGTCGGCCGTGAGGTCGCCGTCCATCTGGAGCAGCACTATCTCGTCGTCCCTCGGTATGTATCCGACCGGTATGTCCGCCTGGCCGAAGTTGTCCTCCTCCTTGCCCAGGTCGAGCACGACCGTGTCATCTATCTTGCCCGCCGCGCACGACGCCACGAGATCCCTCATGGGTATGCCCGCATCGGCCAGCGCGACGGATGCGGCGGTCAATCCGGCGCACCTCGTGCCAGCGTTGGCCTGGAGGACCTCGATGTACACATCGATGGAGGTCTTCGGGAAGTACTCCGTGAAGACCACGTGCGTCAGCGCCTCGGATGTGATCTTGGATATCTCCTGGGAGCGCCTGTCCGGCCCCGGCCTCTTCCTGTCGTCCACCGAGAACGACGCCATGTTGTAATGGCACTGCACGAGCGCCTTCGTAGGGTCCTGCATGTGCCTGGGGTGACATTCCCTGGGGCCGTACACGGCCGCCATGACCTTGTTGTTCCCCCATTCCAGATAGGCTGAGCCGTTGGCGCGCTTGAGCGCCCCAGCCTCGATCTTCAGGGGCCTGAGCTCGTCGGGCCTCCGCCCATCGAGTCTCTTGCCGTTCTCGTCTATTAGTTTGATACCATCAGGTAACGGTGTTCCTCCCATTCGTCTCACTCTCCCTTGCCGCATTTCTGCCCGAGAAGCTTCTCGACTTTCTCGGTCAAGCCTGTGCTGTGGGCCTCGGCCTCGATGAGCTTGATGGCGTCGATGGCCTTGAGCATGCTGTCCAAGTCTCCATCGACCCATATCCTGCCGTTCTGGCCCACATATATTCTGCAACTCGTGGCGTTCTTCAACATCTGTATCATAGAGCCGTTACGACCTATCACACGGGGTATCTTGGACGGGGCCACCTCTATGACGACCCCTCCCGCGAGCTTCCTAAGGCCGTGCTCCTTCATGGATATCTGGACCTTGCCGAGCTCGTCCACGCCCACGACTTTCAGCGACACGAGGTCGCCTACGGTCATGAACTTGCCCGTCTCGCCGAACTCCACCCTCCACGGAACCTCGTTCACGTGGAGCGATGACTGGTGCGCGGCGTTTATGTCCACATACCAGTTCGACGCGCCCATGTCGACTATCTTGCCTATCACCATGTCTCCTCGCATGGGGATGTACTGACCCGACAGCGGGACCACGCCTACCATGTCCGACCTTGTCGTCTTGATGCCGAGCTGCGCGGCGTATATGTGCCCGCTCTCGACGTACGTGCCCGGTCCCGCCTTCAGTCCTGACTTGGACAGCAGGTCCCCAGGTACGACTATCTCTCTCACATTCTCTCTAGAATCGTTCTGCTGCATCTGCAATCACTCGCTTCAATTGGTGATTCCGATAAACACTCTGCCCGCGGGTCCCGGAGGCTCAGAGGTCTCCTAGGTCTCTCCTGCGCAGCGCATTTACCCTCGTCTCTTACCAAGGGCCCAAAATCGCATCCCCTGCTTTAAGTTTTTGGTCGTACAGACCGCCCCATGCTGGACCCTATAGATGGCTGGACTATCATCCAGCAGGCGCGGTCACTTGTCATCCTTGAGGAGCTTCGTGTCCGCCTCGCCGTGGGTCCTGTTGTTCATACGGTCGAGAAAATCAGTCTGCATACCCGCTGGCATCTCGATGACCCCTATCCAGGAACCGTCGTTCTGCCACTCCTCCCTGACGACCCTGCCGAAGCTCTTGAAGTCATCGTAGCACCGCCCGTAGTCCTCCCCGGACAGGCGTACCGCCATGCGTACCTTGTCGAACCGGATGGGGATGAGCGGACGGAGCGCGTCCATTATCGCCGGGACCTGCGCCTCGACGGTCTTGAAAGGGTCGATCTTGACCCTCGTCTCCCCCATCGCCGTCTCGATCCTCGTGGGCGGATGTGGGCCGCCGGTCTGCGGGTTCATCGCGTGCTGGGCGATGTATTCCACTATCCTCTTACGCTTGTTCTCCTGCATTATACGCCGCTGCTCGGTGGTCAGCTGCACCTCCCCTTTCAGGATGATGGTCTTCGCCACCTCCAGGGGGTCGGTCGTGCCGAACATCTCCTTCATCTTTCCTTCTGCAGCGCGTGTGCCCTTCTTGGCGTTCTTGAAGACCGTGTCTATTACCATGTGCTCTATGAGGTCGACCTCCTTGCCGTCCCTCATACTCTGGACGACCTTGGGGTCGATCAGTATCTCGAAGCTCTCGCCGTGGGATTCGTATCTTGCTACAATCGCCTCGTCGAGGTCTACCATATGCCTCCGCTCAGCTGCCTAGTTTCTTCACGTAGACGTCTGCCTCCGCCTCCGTGAGCGTCCTGAAGTTCTCGTCACTACGCACGATGCCGATCTCCACGGCCTGCGTGCTCAGCTTGTCCTCCGTCGCCTTGGTGAGCGCCTTCAACCCGAGCAGGACGGCGTCATCCATCGTCATGCCCTCCTCATATTCCTCCTCGAAGACGTCCATGATGGCGTTCTTGCCAGCGCCGATCGAGCCGGCCTTGTACGCCACGAGCGCCCCGCTGGGGTCCGTCTCGAAGAGGTGCGCCCCCGTATCGTCGACTCCCGCGACCAGGAGAGCCGTCCCGAAGGGTCTCACACCGCCGTACTGCGTGTAGTTCTGCTTGAAGTCGCAAAGCCGTTTGACGAGGGTCTCGAGGTCTATCTTCTCCGCGTAAGTCACCTTGTTTACCTGTGCGATCACGCGTGCGTTGTCGACCAGCACCCTCGCGTCCGCCACAAGGCCCGATGTGGCGCAGCCTATGTGCTCGTCGATCTGGAATATCTTCTCGATCGACGTAGGCTCGATCAGCTTGCTAGCTATCCTCTTATCGACTATGAGCGCCACGCCGTCCTTGAATTTCAGGCCGACAGTCGTCGTCCCCCTCTTAACCGCCTCTCGCGCGTACTCCACCTGGAACAATCTGCCGTCGGGGGAGAATACCGTAATGGCCCTGTCGTACGCCATCTGTCCTGGCTGCATCTTGAATGACACCTCTTTCGTCGATAGACGTTTATAAGTCCAGCTACCTCAGCCGGTGGCCGGATTTGTCCTAAGGCAGTTGCCCGATATAAAGGTTTGCGGCGAATTCTGGCCACCGTCTGGACGCCTGGTCAGCGCGCGTGGTCTGCTAGCGTTCGTGGGTCTTTCAAGCATTCATCCTTAAGCTTGCGGATGGTGCCCGATGTCTTCAGCGTCGTCAGCGTGCATCTGCCTCCTCTGACGGTGTCGACGGATCCCATGACCTTGATCGCCTCGTCCTTCATAGTGTGAGGCACCTTCAGTATGCCTATGTCCCGCTCGAAGACGGTCAGGCGGAAGGAATCGCCGAGAGGGGTCGTCTTGCCCTTCTCCAGCAGTGCACCCACAATATCCCTGCGCGTGACCTGTCTGCCTGTGTTCACTCGGAAGGCGATGTACCTCCACTTACCGCGCTCTACCTTTCCGGTCATCGTAAGACTCAGTGCACGAAATCATCGGCGCTCTTGTGTTTGTCGCCGCCGTTGTCCAGCGCCTCCTTCAAGTCGGGCGCTTTGACTCCCGTGAGGACGACCATCACTTTGATCCTACCCTCGTTGTCGGGGTCGACGCTGCAGCCCCAGATGATGCGGGCTCTGGGGTTTATCCGGTCGTTGACGAGCTCCGCCACCTTCTCCGCCTCGGACACCGTCATATCAGGCCCTCCCACGACCCGGATGAGCGCACCCCCGGCTGACGATATGTCGATGTCCCCGAGCAGCGGGGATTCGAGCGCCTGCTCCACGGCGGCCTCGGCCCTCTCCTTCCGGGATGACTTGTTGTCCGCCTCTCCCATCCCGATCATCGCGACGCCGCCGTTCTTCATTATCGTCATTACGTCGTTGAAGTCGAGGTTCACGAGTCCCGGACGCGTGATTATCTCGGTCAACCCCTTGATGGACTCCATCAGCACCTCGTCCGCCACCCTGAAGGCGGCGTCGATCGGTAGCTTAGGGACTATCTGCAGCAGCCGATCGTTCATTATGACGGCCGTGGTGTCGCAGTTGACCTTCAACCGGTCGAGTCCCCTGATCGCGTTCTCCATCCTGAGCTTGCCCTCCGCTGCGAAAGGCATGGTGACTATTCCGATGACGAGTGCTCCCGACTCCTTCGCGAGCCTCGCCACGACGGGAGCCGACCCCGTTCCAGTTCCTCCTCCCATGCCCGCGGTCACGAAGACGATGTTGTTGTCTTTGACGTGAGTCTTCAACTCTTCCTCGGACTCCTGCGCCGCCCTCTCTCCTATCTCGGGCAACGCACCTGCCCCGAGGCCTTTCGTGGTCATCTTTCCTAGAAGGACTTTGTGAGGCGAGTGCACATGGAGCAGATGCTTGGCGTCCGTATTGGCCGCCACGATCTCCGCCCCGAAAACCCCCGCCTGTCCCAGGCGGTTGACTGTGTTCGACCCCCCGCCGCCGCAGCCCACGATCGCGATGTTGACCTTCAGGGTCTTCACGATCTTGGCAAGCTCTGCGTCGTCCGGCGTCTCAACTGGTGCCTTCGAATCCTTGCTTGTCTCGTGTATCTCGAGAGCATCATCAATGAGCGATTTCATACTATCATCCCATCCGCGTCCGACTGACTGGTACGTTATCACCGACTGCGTATATTAACCTGTTTTCGTGCGAGCCGGGCGCCCAGGACGCGCGCGTCGCCCGCGAGATAAACGTCTCTCAAAATAACAAGGCCCGCTCACAAACGCCCCGCATCCGCGTATGCGCATATGCGCATCGACCCTTCACATCACGATTATCTGGCTCGCCTCCGTTCTTGAGGAATACTTATATTCTGGGTACCTGATTACTAACGTAGCTTTATGGGGTGCACTCATGCCGAAGTCACTGGTTAAAGATGCATTGGGCAAAGACGTGGAAGAACTGCTCAAGAAGCCTTCTAAGCCTTCTGAGCCTGAAGAGAAGAAGCCTTCTGAGATGAGCGCGGATGACGAGGAGATCGCAAAGATCGCTGCTCAGCTTGACGTTAGCATCAGGATCATCGGATGTGGCGGTGGAGGCTCGAACACGATCGACAGATGCGTTGAGGCCGGGGTATCCGGTGCTCAGCTGTGTGCGATCAACACGGATGCAAAGCATCTGCTGGCCATACACGCGCCGAAGAAGATTCTGATCGGGAAGAACGTGACGCGCGGCCTCGGCGCCGGAGCCATACCGCATATCGGCGAGGCCGCTGCGAAGGAGAACGAGCGCGACATCCACGACTTCCTGGACGGAGCGAACATCGTGTTCGTCACAGCGGGGATGGGCGGCGGCACCGGGACTGGATCCGCGCACTTCGCCGCTCGATTGTCGAAGGATCTGAAGGCTCTGACGATCGGGGTCGTTACGCTGCCCTTCAAGGCCGAGGGCGAGGTGAGGATGGAGACTGCGCTGGACGGCCTCGAGAAGCTGAGGCGGCTTTGCGATACGACCATCGTCATCCCGAACGACAAGTTGCTCGAGCTTGTGCCTAAGCTGCCGGTCGACGCGGCGTTCAAGGTGGCGGACGAGGTACTCATGCAGACCATCAGAGGTCTGACGGAGATCATCACAAAGCCTGGGCTGGTCAACTTGGACTACAGCGACATCATGACCGTGATGAACGAGGGCGGCGTGGCCTTCGTCGGGATCGGCGAATCCGATGACTCCGACGCTGAGGAGCGCATCCAGGAGGCCATCGACGAGGCCCTCAGCTCCCCGTTGCTCGGAGAGATCGACCTGAAGAATGCCAGGGGCGCGCTGATCAGGGTGGTCGGCGGGCCGGACATGACCGTCTCAGAGGCGCAGAAGGCCGCAGAGGCCGTCGGCGAGAGGATAAACAAGCACGCGCGGATCATTTGGGGTTGTAGCGTCGACCCTGACAACGAGGGACAGGTCAGGATACTGCTCATAGTCACGGGGGCGAAGTCTGCTCTCCTGATGGGCAGTGGTGGCGACTCGCAAAACGCCGTCGCCGCAGCCGGCGGGAGCGCCCCGAAGTCGTTCACGCCAGACGACGACGGGATAGACTTCGTGCACTGAGGTCCGGAGCGACTTCCTAGCGCAAAAACCTATTAACATTCCACGGCGGACACGTGTTTATGTGTCCGCCCCCCTTCAGCTCCTAACTCTTCTTTCGAGCTTCCCTTCCAGCGTCGGCTCGTCCGCGAACCTCGCGCCGCACTCGGGACAGAACTGGTCTTCGAGCTCGACGCTCGCACCGCACTCGGAACACTCCGCCCCAGCGACTCTGTCCGAGAAGACCACCCCGCACTCGCAGGTGAACGCATCCTTCGATACTCTTCTACCACACGATGGGCATTCGCTTATCTCCTCGACGAACGAGCAGCCGCAGATCGGGCACCCGAGCGAGGTCTCCGGTATCTCCGCGCCGCACTCCGGGCAGATCATGTTTCCCTCGCCGACCAGCAGCACGCCGCAATCGCACGTGCCGTTCTCATCGGAGACGATGCGACCACACTCGGGACACTGGAACAGGTCTCCGGAGAATTCGGGTGAGAACACGACGCCGCATCTCCTGCAGAAGACGTCCTCGTCCGAGAGCTTCGACCCGCATTCGGGGCACTGCAGCTCCCGCTGGTACATCGTGCAGTCACAAGTCTCCCCGTCCAGCAACCTCCGGCCGCAGATGTCGCAGAACATCGCGGTGTCCGGTGCTTTGCTGACCTCGTCCCGCATGCCGAGATAGGTCCTTTCGGTGATCTCTCCCAGGAGGAACCTCTCCTCCAGCAGGAACAGCTTGTCCCGCTTCGAGAGCTTCGCCGGCTTCACGGCAGGCATGTCGGAGTCCACCACGTGCGGCTTCTGTTTGACGTACCCCAGCTCCTTGCCGCACGCAGGACACACATTGATGCGCATGGCGCACGAGTTGTGATACTGTTTCTCGCACCCGCACAGCACGCTGGGCAAATCCTTCTTTATCACGCCCAGGCAGATGCCGCACTGCGCTTCTCCCTTGATGCGTATGGCCTTCACCTGGGGCCTTGTGCGCACCTGCATCCTTCGGGCTGCCGCTCTGCGCATCCTCCCCTTGGGTACGGCGATCATGCGGGGCCTCTTGGCCATCAAGCTGCGACGGGACCTGGTCCGTCCGAGCATCCGCCGATTCTCCTTCATGTGCCGCTTCCTCCCCGGAGAGGTTTCAGTAGATGGCCGGCATCTCATATAAATCCCCAGGAATCGATACGCGTGGCATGTCTGTGAAAGACGCGGTGAACACGGTCGGCGGGCTGATGGAGATATCCGCTCGGACGGCTCCGAAGGCTGCAGGGCAGGATTTCGTAGAGGTCAAACTGGTCGACGAATCGGAGAGGGTGGCGCTCGGGACGGACATGATACAGGTGTCCAAGGAGCGCGCCATACCTGGGTTCGAACGTGACGGGCAGAACGTGCTGGATTCCGACGCCGTCCTGCTGATAGGCCTTCTACCTCACAAGGGGATAGGCCTCAACTGCGGCGCCTGCGGCTTCGCAGGTTGCGAGGAGTTCAACGACAAGTCGCACAGCGGGGACTTCGACGGTCCCAGCTGCGCGATTCGGCTGCTGGATCTAGGGATAGCGCTCGGGTCAGCAGTGAAGACGGCTATGGAGCACAACGTGGACAACCGCATAATGTACAGGATTGGCGTGTCCGCCAAGCGTCTCGGGATGACCGAGTCCAGCCTCGTGCACGGCATACCACTCTCGGTGAAGGGAAAGAACATATTCTTCGACCGTAGCAAGAAGAAGTGAGATGCTCTTCACTTCGCGCGGACCGGCTTACGAACGACCCTCGGAGGAGTCCCGAGGTTCGTGCCGTCCAGTAGGTACGCTCGGGCAGATTGCGTGTCGACCAGACCGTTCCTGAGCAGCGGACCGAGTAGGCCACCATCTGCGTTGATCGGGCTCCCGGTAATGAGTGGGTTGAACGCGGGCACGATCACCAGCTCCTCCGGATGGTTTGGGTACCTCTCGAGCACCTTCTCCTTGACCATCGGGGCCCTGTACCAGCACTTCTCGTTCATCCTGCCGCCCATCGAGTCCTCGAGCAGCACCGATGGGTGCACATGTCCCATCACGAGCTTGCTGGCCGCCATCGTCTTGTGCGAGGGCCATACATGGCCGTGGAACGCACCCGTTTCCTCTATCACGGTTCCCTGGGTGGGCGTCACTATGCATCCATCCGGGAGGACCTCCCTGAGTCCTCCATCGTGATTCCCGGGCGTGATCACGATCGCCTGGAAGACCCGCATCAGCTCTCGCATTACTTGCCTGATCTCGCGGTCCTCCCGCGCGCTCGCGTGTGTTATCCGTTGCTTCACGTCTCCTAGTATCAGAAGCCTGTCGGCGTGGGACGCGAGCGACTCCATCGTCGAGAGCATACTGGGCATCTGGCTGGGCACGTTGAACCCGGACGCTCTCAGGGACGCCTCTATCCCTATGTGCAGGTCGGCTATGCATGCCCATCTACGCTGGCCAGCGATGATGAGCGCGGGCACGTCGGGCAGGGGTTCCAGGGTCACGCTAGGCATACGGACTGCCCCACGATAAAAAACTAATCCCCTGTCCGCGTGCCACGCACTTCACTCGAGTCGGTCGTGCTCGTATCTTCTGAGAACGATCGGTATCTTGTCGATCACGTCTGTAGCGACCAGGCCGTAGCTCTTCTCCTCGAACGCAAGGTCCCCCGCGAGCCCCATCGCGAAGGCCCCGATCCTGGCGGCATGGAACGGCTTCGCCCCCTGCGCTATCATCCCGGCGACAAGGCCTGTGAGGACATCTCCAGTCCCGCCAACGGCGAGGGCGTTGTTGCCGGTCCTGTTCAGCTTGACCATCCTTCCGTCGCTGATCACATCCTTCGGGCCTTTCAGCAGTATGTTCGCCCTCAGCCTCGCCGCTGCCTCTTTGATCCTCTCGCCTCTCATCGCAGGATCGTCTGTTCCGAGAGCCATGCCGGTGAGCCTCTTGAACTCGTTCGCGTGTGGGGTGATGACGACCTGCTTGTTCCTAAGTATCTGTGCTTTGGATCCGCACGCAGCGATGGCGTCGGCGTCTATCACCATCGGTTTCGTGCACTTCGGTACGAACATCTGCACCGCCCTCAGCGTCTCAGGTGCGGAGCCGAGCCCGGGGCCGATCGCGACCACGTCGGCTTCCTTCGTCATCGAGAGCAGGTTCTGGACGTGCCCTTCCCCCAGGACATCTCCCTCGAGCGGGCGCACGATCAGATGGGGCGAGTGGACCGATATAGGGAGCGCCGCCGGCT
>JAJISI010000079.1 GCA_022848805.1 Thermoplasmatota archaeon | reverse complement strand
AGATGTTCTGCCCCGACTGTCGTGTCCTCACTTCTCCGCCAAAGCGGGCGGAAGCACCGGCTACATCAGCTGAGGGCGATGTCTTCGAATGCACAATCTGGCAAGCGCCTAACAGGAACAGAGGCATAGAGGTCATCCCTCAGAACAGGGACAAGTTCTTCTCCAAGGAGCATGAGATGATAGTGCTCCACTTAGAAGGCGTCAGGACGATCGCAAAACTTGGATCCGGCTTCTGGAGGAAACCGGCAGTCATAAAGAAGGCAGTCAGGGAGGACGGGAAGGACCTGCTGAGCAAATTCATGGAGAAGCATCACCTCCTGCCACCTCAACAGTCGCTCAAGGAGAAGGGCGTCATCGACATGGTCGTATTCGAGGTCGTCATCCCGTCGGAAGAGTTCAAGGTGTCTGTCACGGAGAAAATGCAGACCGATGCCGCTGAGGAGTGAGACTAGACAAGACCGATCTCCTTGCCTATCCTCTCGATCGCCGAGAGCGCCTCGTCCAGGTCGGAATGGGACAGCGCAGCGTTCATTATCGTCCTTATCCTTGCCTTATCCCGCGCCACCATCGGGAAGACTATCGGAAGGGCGAACACGCCGAGTTCGAACAGACGGCGGCTGAACTTCTTCGCATCGCCGCTGTCGCCGATCATGATCGGCACTATAGGGGTCACACTGTTGCCGGTGTCGAAGCCCATGCCCTGGACGGCCTTTCTGAAGTACTCGGTGTTAGACCAGAGATTCTGCACGTGCTCAGGCTCGGTCTCGAGAACATCGATGGCGGCGATACACGAAGCCGCCACGGATGGAGGATGAGAGCCGCTCAACAGCCATGTGCGTGACTTGTTCAGTGCGAAATCGACCATGTCGCGGCTTCCGGACACATGCCCCCCGACGACGCCGAACGCCTTGGAGAAGGTCCCCATCTCCACATGGACCTCATCCCTCGTCAGGCCGAAGTGCGAGACTACGCCTCTCCCGCCGTCTCCTAGAACCCCTTCGCCGTGAGCGTCGTCGACGTACACCATCGCGCCATGGTCGCGGGCGACCGCCGCAACCTTGTCGAGCGGGGCGATATCTCCGTCCATGCTGAACACGCCGTCGGTGATCACTAGTATCCTCCTGTAAGACGGATCGTGCCGCTCTGCCGTATCCAGAACTACCTCCAGGTGGGCGGCATCGGAGTGATGGTACACCGCCCTATCCGCCTTAGACAGCCGGACTCCGTCGATTATGCTCCCGTGGTTGAGCTCGTCACTCACTATGAGGTCTCCGGAATCAGCTAGCTGAGGTATCAGCCCGGCGTTCGCAGCGAAACCGGTCTGGTACACGAGAGACGCTTCCGCGTCCTTGAAACTCGCAAGTCGCTCTTCGAGCTCGACATGCAGGTCCATGTTTCCTGCTATCGGCCGCACAGAGCCCGAGCCAGCGCCGTGCGTCTTGATTGCGTCGATGGCAGCCTGCTTCAGCCTCGGATGATTGCTGAGGCTGAGGTAGTTGTTCGAACAGAGCATGATGACATCCCTGCCGTCGACCCTGCATCTCGGGGAGCTCGGACCCTCCAAGACCCTGAGCTTCCAGTCGATCTCGGCCTCGACGAGCGCTCTGTACTCGACACCAAGGAACGATACGGGATCCCTATCCGCCATATCCTCACCATTCAGGAACCAGAGACACCTTCGCGGACTGCTTCGAAAGTATGAGATCCATACCTTCGGCGATGTCCCTGATCGGCAGGGTGTGTGAGACTATCGATGAGAGCTTCGTCCTGAACTCCTCGCTCTTGAGGATCTTGTACATCTCCTCCCATGTCTCAAACATCTTCCTGCCCGTGATACCATAGACCCTGGCGGATTTGAATGTGACGGCGTTGTTGATATCCAGCTTCACGGGGTCGGGGTATAGTCCGAGGATGGACACGCGCCCGCCTGGCGTCAGCGCATCGAACACCTGGCGCAACGCAGCGGGTGCTCCGGACATCTCGAGCGATACGTCCGCACCGTTGCCGTCGGTGTTATCCCGAACGGCCGCGACAAGGTTATCATGCCCCATCGCCGCGTCGAGAACCACATCGGCCCCCATGCGCTTCGCGAGATCGAACCTGACCTTGTCGGAGGCGAGCTCCGACGCGATCACCTTCCGGGCACCCAACGCCTTCAATATCGCCACGGCCATCAGGCCGATCGGCCCGCACCCGGCAACGAACACGTTCTTGTCACGGACATCGTCCGCGCACTCGTCCGGAAGTACGGTGAAAGTGGCGTTGCCGAGCGGCTCTAGCAATGAACCCAGCTTGATATCCAGACCGGCCGGGAGCTTCCTCGCATTCATATCCGGCAGGCGGATGTACTCCGCGAAGACGCCGTCTGTGTCCACGCCGAGTATCTTCATGTCCCTGCATATGTGCATCCTGCCGGTTCTGCACTGATAGCAGGTTCTATCGACGATGTGCGTCTCAGCGGCGACCAAGTCCCCGATTTCGAGGGAGCTTACCTCATCCCCCTTCTCGACCACCTCGCCACATACCTCGTGACCGAATATGATCGGCAGCTTCTTCACCCGTCTCTCGGCCCAGTGGTTCCACTGCCATATATGAACATCCGTGCCGCATATCGAGCTGTGCTTCATCGAGATGAGAACTTCATCCTTGCCTGGCTTGGGCTTATCGACCGATTCGATCTCAGCCCCAGCAGCCTTGTGTCTCTTAACAACAGCATACATTCGGAGACACCTCACGTTGGACCAAGAAGCGGACAGTATACTCGTTCTTAAGACATTTGCATGTACCACTATCGTACGACGATGAACCGTGAGAATCTGCGGGTTGCTAGGCCTATTTTTCGATGTCCTCTCCGCCTTCGATCAGCTGCTGGACGATCGCGTATATGTCCGCGATCCCTTCGAATGTCTCAGAGCTCGTAAAACCCACGTCTCCGACGACGCCGACTGTCTCCAACGCCTGAAGAAACTCAAGATTGACCTGAGTCTGTGGATCCTTCGCGGCTTCGTCACACAGGTCGCTCCAGAGAGAATACTTGTCCGTACTCCACCGCTCGATGAGCTGTCTCTCGGGCTCAGTGAGGAGATCGGATTTCGCAAGCATCGTCACCATAGGGACGGTGAGTCTGAACTGGACCGTAGCAGACAGGAGGAACGATGTCACGAAACCGTTGGGGTTCTTCGCGATAACAGGGTCGAAAAGGAACGCGAGGACGGATGAGTCTCTGTCCAGTGCGTTCAGAATCACACGGCTGCTCTGGCGGAAGGCGAACAGCTCAAGCTGACCGGGCGTATCGATCAGAACATAGTCCGTGTTGAAGGTGTCGATGACGTCAACGACTTCTTTCGTGTTGAGAGCCAGCATGTCCGCGGCCAATATCTGGGCGCCGTTCGGTCCCAGACCGTACTCGGCCATCACCTCGGAAAGGCGGATCCAGTCTCTGATGTCGACGTCGGGCTCGTACGGCAGCGTATCGACACCGGGGTCGAGATTGACAGTAATCGCGTCGTACCCCTCATTGCGCATCCACTGCTGGAAGGTTCCGGTCAATGTGCTCTTGCCACACCCGGCAGTGCCTGCGAAATACAGATTCTTGGGGGCCATCGCCTTCAACCTCTCCTGCCGTCACACACTCGAGCGGCCGTGGTATGTCGATGATGAGCGTCCCCCGCATTAACCTTTCCTAATTGAAGGGCTGCTCGGGCATGACACCAACCTGGTATCCCTAATAGCCTGGCAAATCACTAGACCGAAGCTATTGAATCTTCATCCGCGAATTGGCAGCCGTCCGTGCGTCAGCTAGACCAGTAGAAATGGCGGGCCTGAAGGGATTCGAACCCCTGGCCCACCGGTATCTCCTGAGAGAACCGATAGGTATCGCAGTAAGAGCCGGTTGCTCTACCTAGCTGAGCTACAGGCCCGCGAATTCGCAGTATATGGTCGCCGTTAATAAAACTATCGAGCTTGGACATTCCCCAGAGACCATCTGGCCCGAGGAAACGATGCTGCTAGAACATGCCTCCGAATCCCGACGGCGCGTGTCAGAGACAGAGTCGGCCCGGAAAGATTTTATCAGCAATGGAGTCATAGTGGCAGCCGGATGCACCGACCGTTTGTAGCTGTACTGAGCAGCGGCAGCTGCGGCAACTCGATTCTGTTCCGCTCGAACGAAACCTCAGTCCTGATAGATGCGGGGATATCGTGCAGAGAGATGGAACGGAGGCTCTCAGCCTTCGGCACCGAAGCGCAAGACATCGATGCAGTGCTGCTAACCCATGAGCACACAGACCACAACAGAGGTGCGAAGCGGTTCTGTAGCGTCCACGACATCCCGGTGTTTGGTACCGAGGGTACGCTGGCACTCTCACCTCTCGAAGGGACCGATGCGAAAACCATAGAACGCCATGGCACATTTGGCATCGGCAACCTCAGCATTCACGCGTTCCCGGTGATGCATCTGGCGGCGGAGCCCGTCGGATACTCGATCTCGTTCAACGGAAGGAGAGTATCGGCCGCATCCGACCTTGGATCCCTGACAGAAGAGGTGCTGAAGGCGATGAGGGATTCCGACCTGGTGATGATAGAGGCCAACTACGACGAGACCTTGCTTATGAACGGGAGCTACCCGGTTTTCCTAAAGAGAACCATCGCAGGCAATCATGGCCATCTCTCGAACGAGGACGCTGGGAGGTTGTGCTCCGAGGTCGCCAGCGAGAGACTCAAACAGATAGTGCTGCTTCACCTGAGCAAAGACAACAACACCATGGACTTGGCGAAGGAAGCTGTTGAGAGGTGCGTAACGGGCGATTGCGGGGCATGCCCTTCGGTCTCGCCCACGGAACACGGTTGCCAGAACGGGCCGTTCGCGCTATAGTGAGACGCTCATGAGTTTTATCTTCCCGTGCGATGCCAGCGTGTCCGCGACATTCTTCGGCAACGAAACCAGGTCTTCCTTCTTGAGAGTGTAGTCCCTGTCGACTCCCGCGAAGGTCGGGACGTCCTCAAGCACCCGGACAAGGACCAGGTCTTCCTTCGCATCCTCTCCTTCGGACGCCTCGTCCTCTTCTGTGGAGGACTTGCTCGGAGGGGCGTCTGGAAGATTGACGATGTCTTTCGGTTCGGAGAACCGAGGCCCGATGTTCTCGAAATCGGCGTTGCTGTCCTGGTGAGCACCCAGCACGGATATCAAGCTGGAATAAAGGACCAGTTCGTCACGTGTGAGGTTGCTTGTCTCGGGGTTGTCGCCAGCGACTCTTCTCAGGGATAGGAGCGCTATCTTGCGCTGACGCAGCTCATACACCCTCTTCACCTTCTCGGTCGCCTTCTTCAGCTGATCGTTGATCATCATGCTCGCCTGAGAGCTGGGGTTGACAGCGAGCTCCCGCTCGCTCTCCTTTCGAAGACTCCGGATGTAATGGTTCATCTTGTCGTAAAGGGAGGATTCGACCTTCGTCAGCTGAGGAGATTTGTATTCCTGTCTGAAAAGCGACATGATCTCTTCATATCCCATGTCCCCCCTCTTATCGGCCATTGATTCGCGCATGCATCAACAACCTATTTGATGCTTGCGCGCTGACCGGCTTGGGAAAAGGATTATACCGAGCGCGATAATAACTCGACGGACCTCGTCATGAACCGTCCGGCTGAATTCGTCAAGGAGGCCCGAGGTGGATGCCTCGTGTACTTCGTCGTCTCTCCAGGGGCTAGATCGACCGAGATAGGTGGGATAGACGCGTGGAGAGGAGCGATTCAGGTCAGGGTCGCTGCAGAGCCGAAAGATGGCGCAGCCAATGCGGAGCTCGTCGAGTTCCTATCACGCAAGTTGTCGGTCCCGGTGAGCGCTATCATCGTGGTCAAAGGGTCGAAAAGCCACAGAAAGTCCGTGTTCGTCCCGCTCAGTACCGAGGATGTCAAGTCGAAACTAG
>JAJISI010000078.1 GCA_022848805.1 Thermoplasmatota archaeon | reverse complement strand
TGCAGGAAGCTTCTGAAAGATAACGGCTGCGAAGTCGATGAGAAGGCAAGGTCGGCCAAGATGCCGTCCCATCTCGTCGAGGAAGCCCTCAGCAAGAAGAAGTCCACGATCACCCTCGCTGCGAGGAACCCAAAGTATGACGCGAGGCTCGATCTGAACCACAGCTACATGTGCGCGAACGGGAACGGCGCAGTAGCGGTGGACTTCGAAACGGGTGAGAGGAGAAACTCGACGAAGAAGGACCTGGTCAACTCCACCAAGATATGCGACGCCCTGCCGAACTTGCATGTCCACTGGCCGATGGTCAGCTCGACAGACATGCCAGCGTCGACCGTGCATCTGCACGACCTTGAGGCATCTCTGAACAACACGGAGAAGCACGTCATGTACGAGACGGGCGTGACGCTCGAGGACGCGAAGAACCTCACAGCCATGGGTTACGCGGCGGCTGGAGGCGAGAAGGAGTACCGCAGGAGACCGATCTCATCGTGTCTCCAGTGCACCTACGCGCCACTGCAGCACGACGCGGGCGTTATGGACGCAAGCCTGGAGTTCGCCAAGAGCGGCGTGCCACTGGTGTTCTTCACCATGCCACAGCCCGGCGCGACCGGCCCAGCTTCGCTGGTCGGCTCGATGGTTGTCGGCAACGCCGAGGTCCTGAGCGCTCTCGTGATGACCCAGCTGGCATCTCCGGGTGCGGCCGTCATATACGGACTAGGCATCGCTCCGCTCGACATGAAGACCACCGTCAGGGCTGGCGGCAGTCCAGAGCACGCGATATGCTCGGCGATGGGTACGGAGATGGCGCACTACTACGGCATGCCGTCGTGCGTGGGCGTCTCCGGAACCGCGAAGGAGCCAGGCTTGCAGGCCGCTGTGGACACCTACACAGGCTGTGTCGGTCCCCTGCTGGCAGGCGCCGACCTCATGTGCGGCATAGGCTTGCTGGAGGACTCCAGCTGTCTGCACCTCGAGCAGGTCGTGATCGACGACGATATCGTCGGGGCCATTGCCAGACTGATCCGAGGCGAGTGGGCGAACGACGAGACGCTCGCGCTGGATGTCATCGAGAAGGTCGGGATAGGCAAGAACTACCTCGCCCAGAAGCACACGATGAAGTACCTCAGGACGGACCACTTCATGCCGGCACTGGTCGACAGACGCTCGGAGGACGCGTGGTCGACGACGGGCAAGAAGACGATGAGGGACTCCGCCAGGGAGAAGGTCAAGGAGATACTGGCGACCCACGAGGTACCAAGGCTTCCAGACGGCGCGAACAAGGAACTTGCTGCCATCATCGAGAAGATAGACAAGCCCATGTGGGGCGGCGAGTCGAAGGTCCATTAGGCGATGCCGAGGACAAACCTGAAACCGGGGCCAGGCGGACAACCCGTCCTGGCTCCGACAAATTGTATTTCTATCGAATGCGGCACGTCGAAGAAGTCGGGCCGCACGGACTGGCAGGGCGAACCAGAAGGGATTCAGAATGGCTAACTCCATACCGATCAGGTGCAGGCGGCAGGTGCTCGACTCCGAGGGTGTGCAGCGGATAAGATATGCCGCGCTCGAGATTCTCGAACGGACCGGTGTCGCCGTTAAGAGTAAAAAAGCGCAAAACCTCCTGCGCGATGCAGGATGCGATTTTGACGAAAAAAGTTCAATCGTGAGATTCCCTCCGAGCCTCGTCGAAGACCTCGCTCGGAAGAACAAGCGGAGCGTGACTTTCTTTGGGCGGACGCCGGGGCATGATGCTAGGCTCGACGGAGAGCATGTCCATGTGTGCAGCGACGGGAACGGCACGATGGCGATGGATTTCGAAACGAGGGAGCGACGCGTGTCCAGGAAGGAGGATGTCGCGAAGGCAGCATTCGTATCGGACGCGCTGAAGGGGCATGGAGTGAACTGGCCCAGCGTGACCTCGCAGGACGTCCCCATGGGGACGAGACACATACACGACCTCCAGGCATCCCTGGAGAACACCGAGAAGCACATCACACTGGCCACCAACACGACAGACTGGGAGGTAGAGGATGTGCTGGCGCTCGCCACGGCGGCTGCAGGAGGAAGGGAGGAGTTCGAGAAGCGACCATTCCTGTCATCCATCCACACTAGTTCGTCGCCTCTACATATCGATGCAGAGGGCATGGACGCAGGGTTCGTTGCAGCGGACGGCGGGATGCCCATCTGCTTCTATGTCATGCCAGGCCCGGGAGCCACCGGCCCTGTCACCCTGGCCGGCACGGTGGCCGTCGGTGTCGCCGAGGCCCTGGCGGGGAACACTATCATCCAGCTGCACAGGCCGGGGACGGCCTTCGTGTTCGCATGCGGGATGGCTGTACTGGACATGAAAGCATCCACCCGGGCCGGAGGAGGGCCCGAACACGGGTTGACATCCGCGGCTTATACGCAGATGGCACACCATTTCGGATTCCCCGCCCTAGCCGGGGGTTTCGTGACCACGTCCAAGGAGCCGGACGAGCAGGCGGCCTACGAGAAGTTCGCCAGCGCGGTGACTCCGATACTGGCAGGTGCGGACATGATCGCCGGTATCGGGCTCCTCGAGGACTGCAGGACGATATGGCTGGAGCAGATGGTGATCGACGACGAGATCTCCAGGATCATAGGCAGGATGGCTCAGGGCATCGAAGTCTCTGACGACAGCCTCGCGCTCGATGTGATCGACAGGGTGGGCCCCGGGAAGGACTTCCTCGGGCAGCGACACACCATGGACCGCTTCAGGAAGGAGCATTTCATTCCCGTGGTATCGGACCGCTCCTCATGGGATTCATGGGTGACGAGGGGTTCGAAATCCACGCTCACCAGAGCTGGCGACGAGGTGCGGAGGATACTGAAGGAGCACAGGGTCGAACCGGTGAGAGACGAGATGGGCGAGGTCGCCGCTTCACTGATCAAGAAGAGAACCAAGTGACGACCTATTCGGCCGTCTCATTACTTAACGGTCGAGAACGACGCGCACGTCAGCGTCCTCGCCACTCCCTCGACGTCCCTTAGCTTGTCGACCACGAGGTTACCGATCTCCTCGATGCTGGAGCCTCTGACCTTCAAGAGGATGTCGTACTCCCCGGACACCAGGTTCACCTCGAATATCCCGGGGATGTCGGCGATCTCCTCCGCAGTCTCACGCTGGGACCGGCCCTCGGAGTGGTCGAACTGGGCGAGTATGAACGCGGTCACACCAATGCCTAGCTGGGAGTAGTCTGGAACCGCCGTGTAACGTCTGATGACTCCCCTCTTCTCCATGCGCGCGATCCGATCGTGGACGGTCGCTCGTGGGATGTCCAAGACCTTGGCGATCGCCTTCGTCGTCTTTCGAGAATCGTTTATGAGCTCCTCCAGGATCGATCTGTCCTTCTCGTCCAACATATACCGTCAATATGACGGCATTGATATATCAATATTGCCATTATCCGGATTATTTCCATCTTTTTTGCGGATACTGACAAATATAAGGTCGATATATCGTCTTTTCGACGGAATTACCATGCAACATACGATCGCGCGCCTCAAGGACGCGAAGATGACTCACATCCTCAGGATACAGAGCGCCGCCCTCAAGGCGGTCCACGACTACATGTACGACAGCGGTGTGGTCCAGGGGATGCCAGTGATCCTCTCGCCGGAGACGGACCCGCTGAACCACCCCCACTTCGACGCCTCAGTGGACTACTACGGTCAGAGGCTCCACCTCACGAAGAGCATGATACTCCACAAGCAGCTCTCCCTGCTCAACGGAGGTTTCGACAAGATATACGTCATGTCGCCGAACGTCCGGCTCGAACAGGGCGAGCTCGGGCAGACAGGTAGGCACCTGTTCGAGTTCACCCAGGTCGACATAGAACTCAAGGAGAAGACGAAGACGGAGTTCATCGGACTCGTTGACGGCATGATAAAGAATGTCTTCGAGTTCGTCATGAGGGAATGTGCGGCCGACCTCGACGCGCTCGGTAGGAAGCTCACGGTACCGTCTCTCCCGTTGAAGGTATACGAGTCGGAGGAGTTGAGATCGGAGTACGGCGACGACTTCGAGACCATCGCATCTGCGCGGGAGGCCGACCCCTTCTGGGTACTCAACTTCCCACGCGAGTTCTACGACAGAGAGGACAAGCAAACGAGAGGGTACTATCACAACTACGACATCTTCTGGCCCGAGGGCTACGGAGAGGCCCTCTCCGGCGGTGAGAGGGAATGGGAACACGACGAGATAGTCCGCAAGATGAGGGAGCGTGGCACGCGCATGGACGCGTTCGAGACATACCTGGATGTGGCGAAACAGGGGCTCATACCGAGGACTGTCGGAGGCGGCCTAGGTATAGAGAGGATGGTAAGATACCTCACAGGGCAGAAACACGTAAGGGATGTTACTCTGTTCCCCAGGGTCCCAGGCGAGAGGATAGACTTCTGAACGAGACAGCCCGACGCGACACTTCCAAGTGCCTACGAGATCGACTCGACCTTAGCGCCACCGCCTGGCTTCGTGACAAAGGATTTCGATTCCAACCCTGTCGTGCTCCTCAATGCGCGGGTCATCGCTAGCTTGATCCTACCAGCGTCACGTTCCGCAAGTGCGAATATGGCCGGACCCGATCCCGCGAGAGAGACGCCCAGGGCACCTGCCTCGAGCCCGTTCTCACGCACAGCATCGAAGCCGGGCACGAGCTTTTTTCTGTAAGGGACCGATAGGCGGTCATCCAGGTACGACCCGATAGCCCGCACATCACGTCTCATCATCGCGTGCACCATCCCCGACGCGAAAGAGAGGTTCCGGACCGCGTCGTCGATCGTCACCTTCTTCGGAAGGATAGCTCTGGCATCGCGTGTCTTCACCGAGATGTCCGGCATCAGTACGACTATCTGCAACGCGGGCGGTTTGATCGTGATTATCTTCCTCGCTTCGGCATCGACGACCGCCGTGAATCCTCCGTGAAGCGCCGCTGCCACGTTGTCGTAGTGTCTCACGCCGGAGATCAGCTCCTCACCCATGGCTGCTGCCTCGAGGATCACGCCCTTGTCCTTCACGCCCAGGAGAGCGGCCATCGCGAGCGCCCCGCCGACGGACGACGCAGCGCTGCTTCCTATGCCACTTCCCGGCTTCATGCCCTTCCTGACGGTCATAGTGAAACCCTGCGTCCCCTTGTCGCAGAGCTCAGCCAGCCTCATGGCTGCGTACGAGGCCGTGTTCTCCTCCGGCGCGGAAGGAACTTCATATTTGCCGGTCACTCTGAGAACGATTCTGCCTTTCGCGGCCCGCCTGACGGATATCCTGTCGAGCGGGGAGTCCAGACAGAGGCCGAACGAGTCGAAGCCCGGGCCGAAGTTGGCGATCGTGGCGGGCGAGGTGACCATTGCCGTCTCTAATCTCATCGAAGACACCAGATGGACTGAGATGCAATAATGGCATATTAAACCGCACGTAGAGGCTCACGGGCACAGTTGTGCACTGGCCGTTTACGGCGTCTACAAGGGTCCATGCCAGGAGCTGCGAAGGGCTTATATGTCGCACAACCATAGCAGGCGCGAATCCCGGAGGATAGGTCGTCATGGCGTCCTACGAGGTAAGATGCATCGAATGCGGACAGGTACACGAGCCGGATAGGCCTGCCTATGCATGCACCTCGTGCGGTGACCTTCTCGAAGCCGTCATCGACGAAAACGAGGCGGCCCAGCTGCTCGAAGAGAACGAGTTCGGCAGCCGGCCGCTGTCGGTCTGGAGATACCGTGAGGCGATCCCGGTCGAGGAGGAGACGCGCGTGGTCTCCCTGATGGAAGGAGGAACCCCCCTCATCCGGTGCAGGCGACTGGAGGAGGAGCTCGGGGTGAAGAGCCTCTGGATCAAGTTTGACGGCGCCAACCCGACCGGCTCCTTCAAGGACAGTGGCATGACCGTCGGAGTGACAAAGGCCCTGGAGCTCGGAATGAAGGTCGTGACGTGCGCC
>JAJISI010000077.1 GCA_022848805.1 Thermoplasmatota archaeon | reverse complement strand
ACTTTCTTCCTCTCTGCAGGCGCGAAGTTCTGTAGCTCATTGAGTTCCTTCTGTCTCGCGAAAACCGAAGTGAAGAACGATTTGTGATCCATGCCGACGAGGTCCTGAACCTTCGACTTCACAGCCCGGTCTCCTTCGGCAATAATATCCCCTTTTGACCTTAGCAGCGCCTTCATCGAAAGGTTCCTGCCACCCATCTCGCGCTCCAGCCTGTACTCTGTCCCGTCGAGATCGAACTCAAGCACGACAGAGACCTTGTCCGTGCGACTCACTCCGAGCCGTCGTACGCTCTCCCTGTTCGTCCTGACGACCTCTTCGACATTGCCGAACAGGGACCACGCGACCGCTTCGATTATGGTGGTCTTCCCAGCGCCGTTCAGGCCGAGGATGCCGATAACCCCGTCCGGGAGCTGAAGCTTGAGATCTCTGAACTTCCTGTAATTCTTCAACTCCAGGTATGATATCTTCATCGTCACTCCTCTTCGGCGAAATAGGGCGACCCCAGAATGAGCAACCTCTGTCTCTTCTCATCACTCACATCCATTCCTTCCACGAAGCGCCGGTACTCGTTCGCTAGTGTACCTATCGTAGCTGAGTCTGTGCCGACATGCTTCGTCGCTTCTGCGCGCTCGACCTTCAGCTCGAAGTGAAGGGCGGCCGCTCCATATCGCCTCATTGCCGGGACGTCGAGCGAACGGATTGCTTCTGTTGCCACGTTATTGACGATGAGTCTCGCAATCTTCCCTGAGAGGTCCCCCTCTTCGATCCTCCGTCTCACGTCCGCCGTGACTTCAGTGGCGGTGAGGCTCTTCGCGTCTACCGGCGATAGGTCGATCATGTCTCTCGTCTTGAGCTCGTGGAATTTCACCGACTCGCGTTCGAGGTCGACCTCCACGAATCCTTTCTGCTGCCCCACTTCTCCGAACCCGTTCCTCTCAGTCGATCCGGAGTAATACATCATCTTACGGACCTCAGAGAATCTGTGGAAGTGGCCTAGCGCCACGTAGTCCATCTCCTCCGGGATCATCTTCGGGGTGACTATCTGTTCGTTGAACTCGTCCATCCGGTACCTGCTAGCCCCGTCTATGCCTGCGTGGAGGGCGAGCAGGTTGTATTTCGTCTCCCGTGACGGCCGTAGTTTAGCGAGGGCCGCACTCATGGGCGGGTTGGCGGAGTGTGGCACCGCATGAACGGTCGCATCTCCGGAGACGATGGTCGTCACTCCCGGTTCATGAATCGGGTGTATGTTGTCAAGGTGCTCGAAGATTCTGAATATGTTGCCCGTTTCCAGTAGCCTAGGTGTCGAGTGGTTTCCGCTTATCAACACCACCTCGATTCCCGCCTCCGAAAATTTGATGAGTTGCTTGAGGGCGACATCGATGGCACGGTTCTGGGGACGAACCGTGTCGAACAGGTCGCCCGAGTGCACCACTAGGTCTGGCCTGAGCTCGATGGCTCTATCCACTCCTTGTACGAACGCGTCGTAGAAATCGGCCTCTCGCTGGTTCATCCCCGATGCAGGGTCTGTCTTGGTGTACGCTGAAAAACCAAGATGCGTATCCGAGATGTGTATCAATCTCATCGGTCTGTACCTTCCATGGCCATGCTCATCTCGAAATCGGGCTGAAGATTCGCCTTATACTTATTGGTCTCTGCAGGCCCTTTCCTTAACTCCTCGACTTACGTCGACTGGCTCATCGCCGACGCGGGGCTTTCTTAGGCCTCTCAAGGCGGCATGCTCCTATGGTTACTTAAGGCTGGTTCCTGACCTTCAGAGCTGCGCATGACAAACCTTCTGAAAGGTTAAATCGACGGACTCGCATGGACGTGTAGATGGCAGGCAGGGATGTGACCTTCTCCCAGTTCCGGGGCGACGAACCATGGATGGCCAAGGTTGCCGGGATCGGGAGTGCGGGGTGCAACATGATCGAGCGTTCGCCCATACCTCCAGTAGCATTTTCATCGTCGCAGGCAGACCTCGACAGGTCGAAGGCGGACGAGATGGTTCTGATATCTCCACAGAAGCTCGTTGGGTTGGCGCAGACCGATGTCTCGGTCATCAAGCAGATGCCATCAGTGATTGCCGGGGAGGTCGGGATATCCGTCAAAGGGCTAGATATCCTGTTCACGATGGCCGGGTTGGGCGGTCTTACTGGCAGTGTTGGAACCGCCGTAGTCTCCTCCTTTGCCAGGGCGAACGGAGTCCTGTCGGTCGCGCTGACCGCCGGTCCATTCTCCGCAGAAAGTGAGAGGAGGCGCAGGCTCGCGGACATCTACACCGAGCGGATAATGACGGATGTCGACTTGATGATCGAGTTCAGCAACGATGCACTATCTGATATGGCCCCCAATATGCCGCTATCGAGGGCCTTCGCCATAATGAACGGAATAATGCATCGCCCGATCATCGACCTGCTGGCGGCTGGAAACAGGAAGGATGCGAAGGTCCTGAAGGAAACGGTCGGAGGCGCTGTAAGAGGAAGGCTGGGTCTCGGCATTGCCCGCGGCGATGAGCGAGTGGTCAAAGCCGTGGACGAAGCGCTGTCTTCCCCGTGGTTCGACTTCGGGTTGGAGCAGACTGAAGCGGCGATGGTCGTCTACTCTGCCGCTGACCCATGGGACAGAGAATTCGGTGAAATTGTCGAACTCCTTCATGCGAGGCTGGGAGAGGTGAGAATGATTCACGGGAGCTACTCTGACGGTAGCCTCGGCGACAAGATACGCCTTAGCCTCGTATTATGTAGGCGCCCCTAGGCTGAGATATCTCTCTCCTCGTCGTAACACGTCTGCACCCACAATTATCAAGCAGTTGATTACGCCCCAGCGTCACACGTGGGTCGACGCCCCTGATTCTTGAGTCACGAGCCTATTCTACTTCCTGAAAAGGTTATGTCCTTAGAGTGCCATCGTCGGCGCACAGGAGATGAAGCCCGTGGAATCGCGAACGAATCTCAGAGTCGTGGATGTTTCAGGGTAGCCCCGATCGATGGGGGCGAAGCTGGGTGAGGAATGCCGAGACCTCGCCAAGGGCATGGTGAGGATGCTCAAAGTGCGGCTCAAGCAGATGGGTATGGATATGAGCAAAGGGAAAGCTCTGGCCTCGAAGTACCTGCCGTACGCCGAGGATTATGACTCAGACTATGTTGATTTCCTCAAGGGATACGCTGAAGCTGCAGGCTTGAGCTTCGACGAGCTCTTCGTTCACTTCTGCCTTGACGAGAAGGGGTTCTGCACGGATATTGCAGTCAACTCGGACGTGACCGCCGACGGATCAGTGTTCTCTGCCCATACAGAAGACTGGATGCCGGAGTATGCTGGCCACGCAGTGCTCATCAGGGGAAAGCCGAGTAGCGGTCCGAGCTTCCTCGCATTGTCCCTCTCCGGCGCCGAGATCGATTGCGGAATGAACAGCGAGGGAATAAGCTTCTCCAGCAACTCGCTCTATCCAGACGATGATAGGATAGGAATACCGAAGATGTTCACTGCCCGACGAATACTAGCCTCCACGTCGGTCGGTGATGCGATTACCGCAGCGTTTCCCGACAGACGGGCTTCCAGCTACAATCAGAATATCTGTCACAGTTCGGGGGAGATGTTCAGCATAGAAGGATCGGCCACCGATTTCTCGGTCATCCATCCCGAGGACGGTTGGCTAGTGCATACTAACCACTACCTCACGGATAGGATGGCGAAGCATGAGACCATGTTCACAACTCCTTCTGGATGCTCACCCGGAAACGCTCCGTCGACGATTCTGAGGTATCATAGGGCGCGAAGGCTTCTCAGAAATAGCCTCGGAGAAGTTACGGTGGAAACCCTAAAATCTATCACGAAGGACCACTTCAATCATCCGGGATCCATATGCTGTCATGCCAACGAGTCGTTTGACCCGAAGGACAGAATCGCCACGATTTTCGCCGTGATATTCGACCTGTCCAGGCTTGAAGCGCACATCTGCCCGACGAATCCGTGCTCAGGGGTCTATCGCAAGTATTCTCTGGATGCAGACATATGAACTTCGCCTGCGCCAGTCGCTTCGTGCCTTCCCTAGCACGCTTCAGACATTCATAAACGCAATTCGAACGTGGTCATTTCTGGCCGGGTCAAATGGGATGGTTGCCGCCTTTATCGGCCGAGAATTTTCGAGCTCCAGCAAATGTCTGAAGTGCCTCTTCCTCCATGAAGTGGAGGTTCCCTGGAATTACGATCGTATGCAGGGGCTGGCCGAAGTCACGGAGTTCCATGTCCTCGAGCCTTCCTGCGGCCACAATGCAATCCGGGGCGCCAGCCCTGGCGACGACGCATACGAGCGTCTCCGATGAGATGGCGTCCGTCCTCTCCAGCTTGCCTGACATCTCCAGGAGGAGTCGCATTCCCTCGTTGGCAGTCATGTAATTGTCGTTCTCGGAATCGATGTCAAGCAACACCATTGAGTGAAGCCCTCTCTCGAGGTTGTCAATGATCATCTCGCACGGGCTGGTCGGAATATGTCCTTTCTGGGGGAAAGGCAGCGTGGTGACACGCCCGAACTTGTAGTGCTGGAGTCCAAGAAGGCCTGGGACGGCCGTGAGCACCGACGGGGCATGGACAACCGCGGTCTCGATCGAATCCTTCTCCGCCCTCAACCGTAGATCTATGTGTGTCGTCGCGGTGAGAGGGTCGCCGACGACGAGCAGGGCGGTCCGCCTTCCCTTGCAGGCTTCAAGTATCACGGTGGCGTCCTCCACCTCCTCTCTGGACAGCGTCCTTATGGTTTTTCCAGTGATCTCCGAGAGCCTTGATATCGCGCCCTCGCACAGCCTCGAGGTGTAACGCTCTGAGAAGACGGTATCTGCGCTCCTGATCTCCTCCAGCCCGCGGACCGTCACGTCCTTCTCGTCATGCAATCCCAGTCCTATGAGGACAAGCCTTCCCTTGAACTGATTGGGCATGGATATCGTGACGTGATTGCTGGCAGAGGTAATTGTACTCTTCTGTGGGCACGCACGACCCCATGTCTTATCTATTCCGGAAGCCGATTTGAGTGCGGATGAAGTCCCTCTGTGTCGTGGTGCCGAAGAAGAAGGCCGAGCCCGTAAGACTGAGGCTGATGTCAAAGGGACTCCTGAAGAAGGAGCTGCAGATACGTTCCGATTCGCGCAACGTCTACCTTCCTATCACTCAGAGAGTGGACCTATGCTATCCTGTCGAGACCAGGAACTTCCAAGAGACCAAAGAGCAGATCAAGGACTACAGGATGCTCGTTGACCTCCCGGACGACCTGCGCAGGTATCTACCCTCATCATACGATGTGCTGGGTTCGATCGCCATCGTGAAAATCTCCGACGAAGTGCTTCCACATGCTTCCAAGATCGGCAAGGCTATAATCGCGACCCAGAAGGCGGTCAGCACGGTGTGTATCGATGTGGGAGTGACGGACGAGTTCAGGACACGCGGAGTCAAGGTGGTCGCGGGGGAGAAGGACCTCGAGACCGTACACAAGGAGTATGGCCTTGTTTTCAAGATGGATGTCTCCAAAGTGTTCTTCTCGCCTCGCCTCGCGACGGAGAGGGAGACGGTGGCGAACCAGGTATGCCCGGGGGAGACAGTCATAGATATGTTCGCAGGCGTAGGGCCATTCTCCATAATGATCGCGACGACGCGTGCCCCACGTGTCGTATATGCCATCGACTCCAACCCCGATGCGATCAAATATCTGGAGGAGAACATAGGGTTGAACAAGGTCAAGACCGTCAAACCGATTCTGGGGGACGCGCGAGAGAGGATAGTCGGCCTTGAGGATGCTGACAGGATAATCATGAACCTCCCTCACAGCGCTAACGACTTCCTCGCTGATGCGGTCCGTGCGCTGAAGCCGGGTGGCACGATTCACTTCTACGAGATAATGGAAGATACGGAGCTCGATAACAGGATGGACGAGATGCGGTCGCTGGCAGTGAAGGAGGGCAGGGTGATGAAGCAGCTCGCTCGCAGGAATGTCAAGAGCTACTCGCCCTCCCTCAACTTCTATGCTTTCGACCTGTCGTTCCTCTGAGGGTCGTTCGGCTTCAGGGTAATCCCCCTCTGTCCTTGGTAGTTGCCTGACCTCTCGCGGTACCCTTTCGTGGCCGCCGACCTGAGCTCTTCGAAT
>JAJISI010000076.1 GCA_022848805.1 Thermoplasmatota archaeon | reverse complement strand
CCGTCGACGAACTGCTGCAAGTCTCTGATGACGTACGTCGCGCTGTCAGTGACGATCAAATCCCCTGACGCGGTAGCGGTCTTGCCGACGAGGAACAAGCCTGTAAATCCGGCTGTCACCATTGCAACGGCGATCAATGCGGTCAACGATCTTCCAGCGAGAAAAGGGCCAGCTCTGCCAATCATTATTTCACCCACCCAGCGTCTGGGTTTGGACAAAGTAAGCAGGTCGGCCGTATAAAAAGCTATTTGCCCGATTTTCATCGCGAACAAAGGTGCGTGGCACAACCGACTAAGGTGCCTGTCTCTTCACGATCTTCTTGACGAAAATCTGGGGCTTCTTCCCCTCCTTCGGAGCAGGTTCCGACGGGGGTTCACCGGCCGCTGCTGCCTTCTCGGCGGCCTCCTTGACGGACACGCCGCAGGCGTAGCACATGACCGCGTCGCGACTGATGATCGTGTTGCAGTTCGGACATGCTACCTCGTCCTCGCCCGCCTCCTGCCGCACGGGAGCGGCGGCCTTCCCGCCCTCCGACGGCGCAGTGGGCATGGTCAACATCTCCTCCTGCCTTCGCATGAGCTTCCTGGCATCCTCGGCGAGCTTCTCGCGGTCGCTCCTAAGCGATTCATCCTCGTCGACGATGGCCCGTTCGCGGGCGATGAGGGCGTCCCTTCGGGAGGTGACTTCATCCATCAACCGGGCGAGGTTTTCCTCAGAGGCCTTCATCTGCTCCTCCTGGTCGAGCACCGCCTTTCTCTTGTCCGCGACCTCAGTCATATGTTTGGAGATCCCTGCCAGCTTCTCGGTGTACTCACCCTCCTTCGCCTCAGCGCTCTTCAGCATGGCACTGGCCCGCTCCTCGCGGTCGTTCATTTCGGAGACCTTCTCGTCGAGCTTGCTCTCCCTGTCGAGCGCCGCGGACTCGCGCGCTTTGAGGCTCTCCTCGTCCTGCTCGATCTTCGTCTCTCGGGAGCGCAGAGCCTCCTCCCTCTCCTTCAGGCCGCTCTGGAGTTGCTCGAGCTCGGTGTTCCTACGCGTCACCTCGTCCTGCTGCGTCTGGAGCTCCTTGTCCTTCTTCTGGACCGCGTCCTCCTGATCCTTCAGCCTCTTTACCGCGTCCTCGATTATCTGGGAGATTGTCGAGTCTTCTGCCATGTTGCATCACATCGGTGATTGGGGGGGTTTGTGCGTATGCGCGGGGCCAGTGCAAACCAGTTGTCCACCCGCGCACTCCTCCTCGGCTGCGCACTATGTGCTGAGGAGGGGTCCGAGGACAGTCAGGCCTGACTTGCTGACCTCTATCGCGTGGCGTTCCATGCTGTGCTCCGCCGCCCTCATCTTCTCGACCTGGAGGAACCTGACTAGCTTACCGCGCGGCCTGTCCAAACCGAGCATCAGGATGCCGTCTGCGAGGAACCCCTCGTTTCCGAGGAGCTGCGACTCGCCGTCGAGCGAACGCTCCATTATGATGAAGGAGTGCAAGTTGTTGTCCCGGAGCATCTTGAAGAAGTAGAACATCTTCTTGCGTATGTTCTTCTCGTTCTCCATGAGCGAGTACAGAGCGCCCAAGGAATCCAGGACGAACACCGAGAATTTATCGCCGTGCGTCCTCTTGAACCGCTGGATCATCTTCTCGATGAACAGTATGTAGTCCGTCTGGACCTCGTCGCCGATGACCTCGTCGATCTGGTCCAGCTCGCGAAGGTCGGTCATGTCGGATATCTGCAGCTTGGTGGACATCTTGACGCCCATGCTATCCATGTTGGTCATGTGACTGTCGGTGCTCTCCTCGAGGGTGGCGTAGAGTCCGAACTCGTTCTTGTCCCTCAGGTACGTCGACATGATCGAGTAACAGAAACTCGTCTTCATCGAGCCTGGCGGGCCGGTGACCAGCGTTATCTTGGGTCGCTCGATATCGTCCTTGAAGACCTTCTCGAGCCCCGGGATGGAATCCTTGAACAAATCCTAGACCTCCTTCTCTTCGGGAGTCTCAACTATGCCCGTTCAGCGTTTTTAAAGGCATGTTGGTTAATTAAAGCTTTGTGGGTCATTATCACTCTTGAGAGGGAGGGGCCAGCTTGGGTCATTCGTCCCCTGGCCCGTCCTCGTCTGACCCGCCGTCGATCCCTTCGTCGTCGCCGATTCCGTCGCCCGTGTCGTTGTCGTCCACAAGGTCGCCGTTCTCGGTCGGAGCCTTCGTGATCGTCATGCCTGACTCCGTCAGGCGCTCCTCGTCGGCCACTCCCACGAGACGCGCCACCGCGGTGACGAGGTCGCGCCCCTTGAGGCGCATGAAACGGACGCCGAGCGTCGCCCTGCTCTGGAGACGTATGCCGTGCACGGGCATCCTTATCATCATGCCCTTGACGCTCGTGAACATCAGCTCGTCGTCGTCAGCGACCGACAGGACAGATAGCACGTTGCCGTTCCGGTCCCCTGTCTTGATCGTTATGACGCCCTTCCCACCCCTCCGGGTCTTCCTGTAGTCCGAAACGAGGGAGCGCTTGCCGTACCCGCGCTCCGTGATCGTCAGCAGGTGATCGGTCGGGTCCACGATGGCCATGCTGACCACCTCATCGTCCTTCCGGAGCGTGACGCCCTTCACGCCGTAGGTAGCGCGCCCGGTTGAACGCACATCGGCCTCGTTGAATCTTCCAGCGTATCCCAGCTTCGTCGCCAGCACGACCTCCTTGGTCCCGTCGGTAATCGCGACGCCCACCAGTTCGTCCCCGTCGTCTAGACGCATGGCGATGATCCCCGGCTGCCTGACATGCGAATACGCCATCAGACGTGTCTTCTTGATGATGCCCTTCTTCGTGGCGAACACCAGATACCGTTCCTCGTCGAATATCGAAATCGGTATCTTGTCCATCACGTACTCGCCCTCCTGGAGACGGTCGATGAGGTTCACTATCGGCTTGCCCTTCGCGTGGCGGCCGCCGACGGGTATCCTGTAAGCCTTGAGCCAGTATCCCTTGCCGCGGTTGGTGAAGAACATGACGTAGTCATGAGAGCTCGTCACGAACATGTCGACGACGTGGTCCTCCTCCTTCGTGCCCATCCCCACGAGACCGACGCCTCCGCGCTTCTGCGAGGCGTACGTGTCAAGGGATATCCGCTTGATGTACCCCGTACGGCTGGTCGTCACCAGGACGTCCTCCACGGGTATCAGGTCCTCGTAGTCCAGGTCCGCCCCTTGAGCCTCGATGTCCGTCCTTCTGGAGTCGCCGTACTTCTCCTTAAGAGCCTGCGCCTCCTGTTTTATGATGCCGAATATCCTCTTCTCGTCCCTTAGGATGGCCTTGTATTCCTCGACCAGGTTGGTGATCCTCTCGAAGTCGTCCTTGACGGCCTGCATCTCCATGCCCGTGAGCCGTTGGAGCTGCATCTCGAGTATGGCCTTGGTCTGGACCTCGGTCAGGAGGTACATCTTCATGAGCGATGTCTTCGCCTCGTCGCGGGTCTTCGACTTCCGTATCGTCTTGATCACGTCGTCCAGGTGGTCCAGGGCGATCATCAGGCCGGCGAGTATGTGGGCCTTCCTCTCCGCCTCCCTCAAACGATGCTGTAGCCTCCTCTTGACGACATCGAACCGGTGCTCGATGTGGTACTCCAACATCTCCTTAAGCGACAGCACCCGCGGCTGGGTGTCTACAAGCGCCAGGTTGTTGATCCCGAAGGTCGTCTGAAGCTGGGAGTGCGCGAACAGCTGGTTCAGGACGACATCCTCGAGCGCGTCGCGCTTCAGTTCGATGACTATGCGCATGCCATCCCTGTCCGACTCGTCCCTCAGGTCCGAGATGCCCTCTATCCGCTTGCTCTTGACCAGCTCGGCGATCTCCTCCATCAGCTTGGACTTGTTCACCATGTAAGGGATCTCGGACACTATCAGCGTCGCTCTGCCGGTGTCCTCGTCCCTCTCGATGGTCGTACGCGCCCTCACGCGTATCTTGCCTCTGCCGGAGGAGTAGGCCTCTACAATCCCTGCGGCGCCGTAGATGAGGCCGCCAGTCGGGAAATCCGGACCCTTCACCAGGTCCATGATCTCCTTCAGGTCCGGGTCGCGCCCCTCGATTTGCGAGTCGATCATCAGGACGATCGCGTCGACTATCTCGCCCAGGTTGTGCGGGGGAATGTTAGTCGCCATGCCGACCGCTATGCCAGATGAACCGTTGATGAGCAGGTTGGGCAGCTTGGAAGGGAGCACGACCGGCTCCTTGAGCGAGCCGTCGAAGTTGTCGACGAAGTCCACCGTCTCCTCGTCCACATCCTCCAGCATCTCCCACGCGATGGGCGCCAGGCGGCACTCGGTGTATCTCATGGCGGCAGCGCGGTCCCCGTCGACGCTGCCGAAGTTCCCCTGGCCGTCTACGAGAGGGTAGCGCATCGAGAAGTCCTGGGCCATCCTCACGAGGGTGTCGTAGTTCGCCACATCCCCGTGCGGGTGGTACTTGCCTAGGACTTCTCCGACCACCCTGGCGGACTTTTTATGACTCTTCCCGCGTACGAGGCCCATCTCGTTCATCGCATACAGGATCCGCCTGTGCACGGGCTTCAGGCCGTCGCTCACATCAGGCAGCGCCCTGCCGACGATGACGCTCATGGCGTAGTCGATGTACGACTTCTTCATCTCGACCTCTATCGGTCGCTTGATGACCTTCGAGGCGATCTGCTGCTCGTTCTCCTGTTCGTCGGTCATAAGACAAGCTCACCTCAGACGTCGAGGACCTCTACCTCGCGTGCGTGCTCGTGTATGAAGCGCCTCCTCGGCTCCACAGCATCCCCCATCAGAACCTCGAAGAGGTTGTTCGCCTCCACGGCGTCCTCTATGGTGACCTGCTTGAGTATCCTAGACTCGACAGCCATGGTAGTGTCATGCAGTTGGTCCGCGTTCATCTCGCCCAACCCCTTGTATCGCTGGACGTCGATCCCGGGCCCGAGCTCTTGGATGGCATCGTTGAGTTCCCTCTCGGAGAACATGTAGCGCTCCATCTTGCCCTTCCTGATCCTGTACAGAGGCGGCTGGGCGATGTAGATGTAACCCCGTCGTATCATGGGCTCCATGTGCCTGTAGAAGAATGTCAGTAAGAGGGTTCGTATGTGCGCGCCGTCGACATCCGCGTCTGTCATGATGCACACCCTGTGATACCTGGCCTTCGAGACGTCGAACTCCGTGTCGATCCCCGTGCCGAGCGCGGTGATCAGCGTGCGTATCTCGGCGTTCCTCAGCATCTTGTCCAGACGGGCTTTCTCGACGTTCAGTATCTTCCCGCGCAGCGGCAGGATGGCCTGGAAGGACCGGTCCCTCGCCTGCTTCGCACTCCCGCCTGCTGAATCGCCCTCGACCAGGAACAGCTCGCACTTCGTCGGGTCGCGCTCCGAGCAGTCGGCCAGCTTGCCTGGCAGATTCCCCGCGTCCAAGAGACCCTTCCTCCTCGTGAGCTCCCTCGCCTTGCGGGCAGCCTCCCTCGCCTGAGACGCCACGATGGCTTTGCTTATGCACGAATGTGCGACCTTCGGGTTCTCGTCTAGGAATTCGTAGAGCTTCTCGTTCACGGTCGACTCGACGATGCCCCTCATCTCGCTGTTGCCGAGCTTGGTCTTGGTCTGGCCCTCGAACTGAGGCTCCGGTAGCTTGACGCTCAGCACCGCGGTCAGACCTTCCCTGACATCCTCGCCGCTCAGACTCTCGTCCGAGTCCTTCAGGAGGTTCTGCTTCTTCGCATAGTCGTTGATCGTCCTCGTCAGGGCGGCCCTGAGACCGGCGAGGTGCGTGCCGCCCTCCACCGTGTTGATGTTGTTCGCGAACGTGTGGATGTTCTCCACGTAGCTGTCCGTGTACTGCATGCACAGCTCTACCGTGACAGCGCCCTTCTCCGCGTTGATGTAGATGGGCTTCTCGTGCAGACTAGACCGGTTCCTGTTAATGTACAGGACATACTCCACGATGCCGCCGTCGAACCTGTAGGTGTTCGACTGCTCCGTCTTCGCATCGGATATGATGATCCTGAGCCCTCTGTTGAGGAACGCTATCTCCCTGAGCCTTCCGGACAGCGTATCGAAGTCGAAGATTGTGTCTTCGAATATCTCGGAGTCTGGCTTGAACCGGATCACGGTGCCCGTGTCCGTCGTGGTGCCAGTCATCTCGATCTCCGAAGTCGGTATGCCACGGGAGTAGCTCTGCGAATGGATCTCGCCCTGGCGCCTGATGCTGACCTCGAGTGACTCC
>JAJISI010000075.1 GCA_022848805.1 Thermoplasmatota archaeon | reverse complement strand
GAAGAAGCTGGGCGATGAATGGGGCAGGAGGATGAGTCTCGTAAGCGTGTACCAGCACTTGAGTGAGCTGGAAGGGTTCGGTCTCATCGCGGTTGAGAAGCACGAACGGTCGCCGGAACGCAGGATGCGCGTCTACTACTCTCTTACCGAGAGCGGCCTTGAGTTCCTGAAGAACCAGCAGCCAGGATGACCCTTTCGGACCGTCCCTGCGCTCGGATTCCGGTCGGTTCAGTGACGATTCGAGCGCGATACTATCGAATCAGCCATCAACATTTAAGTAGCAAGGCATACATGGATGCGCAATCGGAGATGTGCCATTGGCAAGGCGGAGCGGAAAATTCAAGAAGCGCGGTAGGAAAGATTTTAGGAAACGCCCTCCGACCAGCTGCGAAAGAACACCGATGTTGAACCTCAACAGGGTGACGACCTTCAGATACGACATCAGGGAGATAATGAGTCATTACGAGATGGACGAGGCCGTCGCATCCACCGTGATTGCGAGCGTGATAGCCAAGGCCTCGAGGATTTCAATCGTCTCCGCGATATCCTATGTTCGCGAACAGGAGAAGGCTGAGCTGATAAAGAAGGAGGTTTCGGCAGAGATCTGCGACCTCCTTGACCGGTGGTCCCGATATCGGTAGACCGCTGGAACGCCCGCTCGGTCGGCCGCATCGGGTTGCACTGTCGCGAGGATCACGCGGTCGAGGCGGTGAAGATGCCGGCTCTTCTATCTTGTTCCCGATTCGTGCGGGGAATCCACCCGAAAACGGCACTATTCGGAATTCTTATATCTCTGATGGGACTGTTGGGGACTCTATCCCCTGTTTGAGACGAGCGTGAGACTTGATACTTGGAGCTACTGAGCATGATATTCGAGAGGATAGCTGGAGTAGTCGTTCGCCATCACTTGAAGATACTTGCCATCTGGCTGGTCGTTCTGTTCTACGCTGTCCCGGCGGTTCTGAAGATTGACGACGTCTTGGTCTACCAGGAATCCGAGATGGTCGAAGGCGATGTCGAGTCTCTGATAGCACAGACCATCATCGACGAGCAGTTCCCCACCTCTCTGGCCAACAGCACCATAATGGTCGTGGCCGTCGGGCCCGATATGGCATCTGAGCAGGCGAGGGATTTCTGTTTCGGCGTCGAAGACAGTGTTGCAGGCACAGAAGCGCTATCCTATCTGTCAGATATCTCCTCCGTGTACTCGGTCTACAGAGAAGTGACAACTGGTGCGGTCCTCGAGATGGGTCCCATGATCTATGAGACGGAGTTTCTGGTTAACTCCACTGCGTATCTCCTTTACGGCGTGCCGTCGATTCACATGAGTAGCTGGGTCTACCTCACGAACGCGTCCTCGACCGTATCTGAGAGAGACGCGGAGGCTTACTCTCTGACTCTCGGAGAGTTGGATGGCCTCATGTCGACTGCGGATGCCTCTACGGCTGAGGCTACCTATCATTTCTACTCGTTGTTCGCCGACGCATGGAACTCCACCTCAGGCAACGCTACCCTGACTGCGGACCCGCAGGCAAGGGCGGATCACGCGATTCTGACGGCAGCACCGATGTTCATCAATGGTCTTCCGTATCCAGACGACCAGAAAGCGGTGATGTACGCCGTTGTCGAATGGTTCGATCTCGCGACATTCTCCAATGAAACGTCTGTGCACGCATTCACCTTGGCGACGGTCGCCTCGTTCGCTGGGGTCGAGAACCTATCCTTCCTTGAGGATGTATACTCGCTCGGCCCGGATTACTCGCTCGTTGAGAGCGCGAACCTGGCCGACGAGATCGTCAGGACGAGGACCATTCCGGAATACCCGGTAGGGCTTCCAGAGGAGTACCTTGCCAGCTTCATCAGCCCTGATAACAGCACTATGCTCCTGGTGTTGAGCTTCTCGAAGGACTCTGGGTTCGCTATCGGCGACATCAAACCCATAGTCGACAACGTCGAAGCGCTCAGAGCCATCGTCGCCGACGCGGAGGCCACGTACCTGTCTGATTCATACGACCTTTTCGTCACAGGGGACGCGGCTATCACCGCCGACATGGAATCCTCAATGAACGACGACCTGATGCTCATCGAACCGATCACGATCGCTCTGATAATCATCCTCATGGGATTCTTTTTCAGGTCCGTCGTGGCCCAGTTCCTTCCACTTGGAAGCGTGATGGTCGCTCTCGGCGTCAGCCAGGCGGTCGTATTCCTGGTCGGTTCGTTGGTGGCGGACATTCACTACACCGTCGTCACGATGCTTTTCAGCATCCTGATGGGTGTGGGGACGGATTATGCGATCTTCATCGTGGCGCGGTACCGCGAAGAGCGTATCAAGGGGATGTCGAAGGAAGATGCTGTTCGGACTTCCGTCACTTGGGCCGGAGAAAGCATAACGACCAGCGGCGCCACGGTCATGATATCCTTCCTAGCGTTGGGGATTTCCGATTTCTCTATGATACGTACCATGGGCCTTGTGATTGGGATGGCCGTCGGCGTCTCGATATTGGTCGCGCTTACCCTCGTTCCTTCCCTTCTGATGATATTCGGGAACCGCATATTCTGGCCCACCACCAAGGGGCGCTGGAAGAAGTTCGCGAGGAACGTCATGGAGAAGAAGACGAGAGGGGATCACGGTTACTTCTACAAGGCCGCGGACTACTCCATAAGGCACGCGAAGGCGGTAATCGTGGTCGCGATGCTCGTCTCGATACCGACGACTTATGTGTTCGTCAGCGCGGAGACGAGCTTCGATTTCATCGAGGGGATGGGCTCCGACTCAGAGAGCAACGAAGGCGTCATCGCCATGACCGAGGCCTTTGGTGCTGGCAGGATAATGCCGACCCAGATCGTCGTCAGGATGTCCGACGCGATATATGTTGATGGTAACTTCAGCACAGAAGCTCTCGATGCGATAGGAGGCCTGGAAGCCGCGATCACGGAGCTCGACAACATCAAGCAGGTCGTCGGTCCGACGAACCCGAACGGTGCTCCCATAGACTACAGGAACCTGAGTGCGCTCTCTCCTGAAGCCCGAGCTAGCCAGGAGTTCCTGATGCACCAGAGCATAGGAATCGACAATCGGACAGCCCTGATAACCGTCGTCCTCGAGGATGGGCCGATGGCCTCACAGTCCCTCGACACAGTGGCCGAATTGAGAGCTCTGATGCCCGATACTATGACACAGTACCCTCTGCTTTCCTCAGCTGAGATATTTGTCGGCGGATCGACTGCGGTCATCTACGACCTCAAAATCGACCTGGACGAGCAGTTCAGAACCATGGAGCTACTGGTCGTTATCGGCATATTCATCGTGTTATTGATAGTCCTGGGAGCCGTCCTGCTATCGCTCTTCGCGATACTCTCGATCCTGTTGAGCATATCGTGGGCGTTCGCCGCAACTGTGCTCTTGTTCGGGTACGGCCTTGGCGAGTCGATCCTGTGGCTTATCCCGCTGATTCTCTTCGTGATGCTCATGGGCATCGGGATGGACTACAACATATTCATCCTCACGAGGATAAGAGAGGAGATACACAAGGGCCGGTCGGACAAGGACGCCATCCGGGAATCGCTTGACTGGACGGGCGGCATCATCACCGCCTTGGCTGTCATAATGGGCACGGCCTTCAGTGCGATGATGATCTCGAGCACCATGATGCTGAAGCAGATGGGTTTCGCGCTGGCGTTCGCCATAATGCTCGACGCGATGGTCGTGAGGACGTACTTCGTTCCCGCTATGATGACCCTTCTCGGCAGATGGGCATGGTGGGCTCCGGGCAGGTTGCAGAGGGAACGGAGAGACTGACGGCCGTTCCTAGAGCGGAGGACGATATGCGATTCCCTGACCAACTAATGTGGGTTCGATGATTCGACCACACGATGGCTATACATCTCTATTTTCGACTGAAAGATGCTCAAAACACTCTACTCGTCTGGGAGCTTCTTGCCGGGGTTCATGATATTATCGGGATCGAGGGCGCGTTTAATGCTGCGCATCAAATCCAAGGCGACATCCGTGTATTCCAGCCTGATGTTCTCCTTGTGTTGTATACCCACGCCGTGACAGCTGGATATCGACCCTCCCAGTTCAATAGCTAGCTTGGCGACGTCCTTCAACGCAGCCTGATATCTCTGCCAGCCCTCCCTATCTTCTGGGAGGAAATATCGACCACCCACCATCTTGTATCGGCCCACGTCTAGGCTGTACTTCTCCCCTGGTATTGGCTTCAAATCGTGCCGTTTCATGACATCGTCCCATAGGCGGTCGTAGAACTCTTGAATAGAACCCATAGGGACATACGCTGTGATCACATCCTCGAACCTCGTAGCCACTCTTGCACCGCACCATTGTTCCGTGTATCTATCCATGTAAGCCCGCGTGTGCGTTTCGTCTGCAATGACTCCTCCCAGCTCGCGGATCATCTGAGAGACATACACCTTCTCTGCCTCTACTTCGCCTCGTGTGCCGTCGAACCCGACATAGAATAGACCATTCTTGCCTGCCGGCGCTCCGAAGACGGTGGCGTCTTCCGTTTCATACGCTTCGGCTCCCGTGAACGTCACACATGAGGACATCAGGCGTTGAGCAGCCTCGTTGGCCTTCCAGAAGTCATCAAAGAAGGCGAGGACCATTTCCCTCGCCTCGGGGTACGGTTCGACCCTTAGGGTGGCCTCGGTTATTATGCCGAGCGTACCCTCTGCACCGACGAACAGATGATGAAGGCCGATGCCGGTCGATGTGTACAGCACTTTAGGCCCCGTCCTGAGCGTCCGGCCACCAGCGACCATGACCTCAAGCGACATCACGCGGTTCGCGATAGTTCCGTGCTTCTGATTCTTCCGGCTGAACGCTGAAGTGGATATTGCGCCTCCAACTGTTGCCATCCTCTGAGAGCCCTGCTCTTGAGTGAGCGTGAGCCCGTGCTCGTTGAGGTATTCCTCTAAATTCTTCAACGTGATGCCGGGCTGGACGGTCACCTCGAGGTCCTGAGGGTTCATCTCGATAACCTTGTCCATCTTGATCGTGTCAACCACGATCCCACCATTGACTGGTACGAGCATGCCCGTTCTGTTCGAGCCGCCTCCCTTCGGTACAAGTGGCACCTTGTGCTCCGATGCCACCGCTACAATCGTTTCAACATCCTTGGCGGTCTCCGGGAGAACCACGAAGTCTGGTATGTATTCGTACTCCTTCTCGAAGTCGATTCTGTAGGTGTCCTTTCTGTACAGGACCGTGTCGGCAGCTCTCCAGAGTACCTTGCCTTCACCCAATGACTCCACGAGTCGGCGTCTGATGATATCCCTGGTCTCTTCATCCATCAGGGCTCACCGCCGCATCCATTTGACATCCGGTCGATAAGAACGCAAATATCCTCCACAGCGATGCTCGACCCGAGCGAAGTCGCTGCCGTGGAGAGCGACTGCATGCAGAACGGGCAGGCGGTCACTAGCATTGACGCACCTGTCTTCTCTGCCTCCTTAATCCTCTTGCGGGCAATCCTGGTCGATAGGTCTGCGTACGCGGTCTTCACGCCTCCACCGCCGCCGCAGCACATAGACAGCTCCCTTGAGTTCTTCATCTCGACGAGGCGGAGCTTCGGTATGCTTAGAAGTATCTCCCGCGGCTCATCGTAGATGCCAGCATAGCGCCCCAGATGGCACGGATCGTGGTATGTGACCGTCGCATCCATTTCCCTTACATTCAGCTTCTCTTGCTGCAACAGGCTGAGGATGTACTGAGTGGAATGCTGGACTTCAGCGCCACGGAGCATGTCGTCGTAATCCTGCGTGAGCGTCTTGTAACATCCGGAGCAAGGCGTTATGACCCTGATCGGATTAGTCTTCAGGATCACTTCGCAGTTCATCCTGCGCTGCTCGTTGAACATCGTTTCTTCGCCTAGCCTCTTGATAGTCGATCCACAGCATACCTCGTCTTCGAGCGCCACGTGGAAACGCTCTCCGGCCTTCCTCATGATGGATGCAAGGGCTCGTGGCGTATCCATGAATGATCGGTCGAGCGCGAATGTACAGCCGACGAAAAGCAGGATATCTCCTTGCCCCGCTGCCTGTTCCGATAGGGCCACGCCTTTCGCCCACCTTCTTCTCGCGCTGCGCGGCTGACCCCAGGGATTGCCATAGTTACGAAGGTTGTTCGCCAGGCCCTGGTGCTCAGGCAGCAGTTCCACACCCCGCTCCACGAGAAAGACCCTGAACTGCTCAACTGCCTCGGAGTTC
>JAJISI010000074.1 GCA_022848805.1 Thermoplasmatota archaeon | reverse complement strand
CCCGAACGAGCCTGCCGCAGCCTACCCGATGAAGATCAGTAGATCGTGACGCCTCTGACGCCTTTCGCTTGACGTATCAGAGGGATGATCTCGGAAGGCACCATGCCATCAGTGACGATGAACAGCTTCGGCTCCTCGGAGGTCATCGGGTCGTCCACTATCGCCTGTCGGATCGAGATGTTAGACCGCATCAGGATATCCGCCACACCCGAGATGATGCCAGGCTCGTGGGCGTTCATCGGAACGATCTCGATGGCGCTCCACCCCATAGCCGAGGCCGCGTTCTTCAGGTGGTTCGTGGGCAGCAGCTGCGAGAAGAACTTCTGCAGCGTCTGATCTCCCTTTATCGTCTCGACTGTAGACTTCACCACTCTTCGGTCCACGCCCGCTGCCCTAGCAAGAGCAGAGTCGGCTATCAGTACATCACCACAATAGACACGGTTCCGGTCTATGCGGAGGCCGTACTTCAGCAGATACCGTGCGACCTTCGCTTGAGACGGATACTTCTCGAAGTAATTGGCTATCTTGTCCCACATACCAATCGATGACGATATGTGTACAGTAATAGATTAATATTGCCGCATATTGTACGACTTCTCACCGCCATTCAATAGCAAGAGCCATATAGGTCCTGCACGATTGCCACGACATTGACACGGCTTAGCACGGTACGGATTTGGTGATAGAATGCTTGGAAAAACGATCAGGCTAAGACGCATCTTCGATCAGAAGAGCGGAAATACCGTGATCGTGCCGATGGATCATGGCATCTCCCTCGGTCCGGTCAAAGGTATCGCAGATATTAGGAGCACTGTCGACAAACTCGCAGAGGGCCGAGCCTCTGCGGTAGTGGTTCACAAAGGCCTGGTCCCATATATCGGCTCTGCCGTGGGGGCCCCGCTGGGATTGATCATCCATGTGTCCGCCAGCACGTCCATGTCCCCCGACCCCGATGCGAAGGTGCTGGTGGCAAGCGTCGACGCGGCGGCCGTCCTTGGGGCGGACGCTGTCTCGATCCACTGCAACATCGGGAGCGACACCGAGGACGTCATGGTCTCCGACTTCGGCATGGTCTCGGACAGATGCAGCGAACTGGGCATGCCGCTCTTGGCGATGTGTTACCCCAGGGGCAAGAACATCAAGGACCAGTTCGATGTGGACGCTGTCAAACACGTTGCGAGGTTATCCGCCGAGCTCGGCGCCGACGTAGTGAAGACGAACTACACGGGTTCTATCGACACATTCAAGGAGGTCGCGAACGGAACGCCGGTGCCGGTAGTCATCGCTGGCGGCCCGAAGATGGACTCCGACATGGACCTTCTCAAGATGGTAAGCGATGCCATGACAGCCGGCGCCCGCGGCGTCTCCATCGGCCGGAACGTCTTCCAGCACGACGACGTGGCCATGATAACGAAAGCTATCGGAAAGGTTGTTTTCGAGGGCTCCCTCCCCGAGGATGCTTATAGGCGGTGATTCCCTGGTCGGCCGTCAGGTCTGGATCGGGGCGATCTTCCAGCCAAACAGAGAGAGCAGGAAGAAGATCATCCTATCCGCATTGGAAGTGGGATTCGACACAATAGTCCTCGACAAGAGGGACTCAGCGTTCACCCAGCTCGGGAGGTTCAGGGCCATCACTCTTTCTGGGAGCAGCTTCACCGAGAATGGCGAGACCGTCGGGAAGCTCGTGGAGATAGTCAAGAAAGAGGATGAGCTCAAGGCGAAGAAGCTGACTGACCGGGAGGACCACGTGGTAATCTCCGCGAAGGACTGGAAGGTCATCCCTCTCGAGAATCTCATAGTGCATTTCCAGGGTAGTCATACGAAGCTGCTGATGGTCGCAAGGACGATAGAGGAGGTTAAGCTGTTCTTCGAGACCATGGAGCGCGGCGCGGACGGCGTCCTCTTCGCGCCCACGAAAACGGAGGATCTGGGCAAGCTGCGCAAGCTGATCGAAGAGGAGTCTCCGAAGCTCGATCTGAAAGAAGGCAAGATAACGGCCCTCAGACAGCTGGGGCTGGGAGACCGGGTCTGCATCGACACGTGTTCGGTGCTGCGCATCGGCGAGGGCATGCTGATAGGCAACCAGTCGTCGTGCATGTTTCTCATCCATTCTGAGACTCTCGAGTCCGAGTACGCGGCTTCGAGGCCGTTCAGGGTGAACGCCGGGCCAGTTCACGCATACATATTGATGCCTGATGGAACCACGAGATATCTGTCAGAGCTTCGTGGAGGAGAGGAGGTGCTGGTGGTCGATTCCGAAGGGCACACCAGAAGGGCGATCGTGGGTAGGACGAAGGTCGAGAGAAGACCGTTGCTCCTGATAGAGGCCGATGTAGATGGCACCAAATATTCCACCATCGTCCAGAACGCCGAGACCATACGCGTGTACTCGAAGGGAAAGGTCGTGTCTGTCTCGAAACTGAAGATAGGGGATTCCATCCTGCTGAGGTTGGAGAAGGGTGGACGCCACTTCGGCATGTATGTCGAGGAAACAATACAGGAGAGGTGATGATGACCCTCGTTGTCGCTTCTCTTGTCGAGAGAGGCATTGCCGGAGTCACGCGCTCGTCAAAGAAAGCATTTGCAGCGGGAGCGGACTTGGTCGAGGTTCGCCTAGATCACATACGTGGCCTTGAGCGAAAGACGAAACTGCTGGAGGATGCGCGCTCAGCGGTCGACGGACCGGCTATCGCTACCCTCCGCTCAGCGCGAGAGGGAGGCCTCTCACGATGCACGGGCGCCAGTAGAGCACGATTGCTGGCCACGGTCCTCGACTCCGGGTTCGAGTACGTGGACCTTGAGCTGGTCGCCGACAGGAAGCTCCTGGAAAGTCGCAGCGGCGTATCCAGCGGACCGAAGATGATCGGGTCATACCACTTCCGACGCCCGGCAACGAGATCCGAGATACGAAAACAGCTCGAACGGGCCTGCGAGGCGGCGGACATAGGGAAGGTGGCTGCGCCTTGCGGTCATGCGAGCCATGCGGTTGCGATCGCGGACATAGGGCTGGAGTTCTCGAAGAAGAAGCGCGGATTCGCCGTCATGGGGATGGGCATCCAGGGACAGCTTACGCGCGCGCGTGCCAATGGGATCGGTTCCGAGCTCGTGTACGCGAGCCTTCCCGGCAGCCCTGCGGCGCCAGGTCAGCTCGATATCGCCCTTCAATCGAACCTGCTACGCAGGGGAGCCGTCGTTCTCGGGCTCATCGGGCACCCTGTGACGCACTCGATCTCCAAACCCATGCAGGAGGCGGCCCTTCGCAGCGCCGGCCTCAAGGGCATGTACATACCCCTCGATGTACCTCCAGGAGGTATGAGTCGAGGGGCGGTCACGACGCTCTTCGAGATCGGTTTCTCCGGGCTGAATGTGACCATCCCGCACAAGAAGAAAGCCTTTGACATCTGCGATGCGCACCGCCCGTCCGCGACGTCTACGGGTGCAGTCAACACGCTCAGGTGGACGAAGGGTAAACTTGTGGGAGAAAACACAGATGTACACGGATTAATCACGCTTATTGACGCGAAAAAGGTCTGTACTAAAGGCGTCGATTCACTCGTGATCGGAGCCGGAGGAGCAGCTCGCGCGGCTTGCCGGGTCCTCTTAGACGGCGGGTCGGGCGTGACGGTCGCAACGAGGAGAGACGGCAGGGCACGAGCGCTCGCAAGATATTGCGGGGTCAAAACCGAGCCCTTCTCTTCGGCGTCGGCCGGGACGAACAACTACGGAATCGTTGTCAACGCCACACCCGTGGGGACGCGCGGGACACGGTTGGAAGGTGTCAACATCCCCGAGGGCATGCTGGAAGGAAAACCAGTGTTTATCGATTTGGTTTACAATCCCCCTGTTACGAAAAGCATGAAGCTGGCGCGAGACAGAGGCTGTATTGCACACGGAGGACTTGAGATGCTCGTCGGCCAAGGAGCGGAGTCGTTCAGGATATGGACAGGCTGCACTCCGGACCCCAGCGTGATGAGAACGGCCGCCAGGAGGGCCTTGATATGAGGACTGGAGAGGCGGCGAGCAGGGGAGCAGCAACGATAGTGAACGCCATCGCCTTCGGAAAGGGCGCGGCGTTCGGCATCAGCCTCGAGGTCGATGCCCGTATCCAACTCGAAACCGGTGAGGGCACCATAGACGTCGACGGCCCGAAAGAAGGAGAGAACCTGGTGACGGACTGCATAAGAGCCACAGCGTCTGCGACGAAGGCTGGCCCCGTCAGAGGAAGAGCCGTGATCAGGTCCAACATACCGATATCCAGAGGGCTCAAGAGCAGCAGCTCGGTCTCCAACGTTGTCGTCCTTGCTACGCTCAGAGCGGTCGGGAAGGATCTGGACGACGACGCGCTGTTGAACGTCGCAATCGACGAGTCCATACGGGCAGGTGTGACGGTCACGGGAGCGTACGACGACGCTGCAGCATGCCACCTCGGAGGGCTCGTCGTGACAGACAACGTGTCCAGGACCACCATCAAGAGAGGGGCGTTTGACCCAGAGCTCGCGGTCCTGATACAGGTGCCGGAAGGGAGGATAGCGAAAAGCAGCGTTGAGCCGGCCCGCTTCGCCGAGCAGCGCGAGGATTTCGAGAACGCGCTCAGCCTCGCCGTGAAGGGAGAATACCCCGAGGCCATGGTTCTGAACTCGAGGGCTACGGCTAGGGCGCTCGACATATCCGATGAAGCGCCGGTTGCCGCAAGGAAGGCGGGAGCCTTTGCCGCAGGAATAACAGGTACCGGGCCAGCGAGCGTCGCCCTGTGCAGACGCGATAGGATCAAAGATGTCGAAAAGGCGTTGTCCGCCTTTGACGGCAGCGTCATCCATGCCAGCCTGAACTCGACGCCGTCCAGGGAGGTGGTTCCACGGCTATTGTAGTCAGATCATCGACGGCAAGGGGCACGGTCACGGCACCACCTTCGAAATCTTACACTCACAGAGCGATGGTCCTCGGAGCACTGACGAAGGACAAGTTCACGCTTAAGAACCCATTGTTATCCGACGACACAAAAGCCACACTGGAGGCGCTATCCTCCGTAGGGGCAGATGTCGATATCCGTCCAGGAGGCCAGATAAGACTCACGTGCCAGGAGCTCAAGGCACCGAGAGGGGTGATCGATGTAAGAAACTCGGGGACGACCATCCGGCTGATGAGCGGGATAGCGTCTCTGTTGGACGCGCCGATCACCTTGACCGGCGATGCTAGCCTCATCAAGAGGCCGATGGCGCCGCTCGTGGACGCCCTCGACCAACTCGGCGCCAGCTGCACTTATATCGGCCAGCCCGGAAGCCCGCCCCTCAGGATCAAGGGACCCATAACCAAGGCCGAGGCGGAGATCGACGGGGGCGTCAGCTCGCAGTTCATCTCCTCCCTCCTCGTAGCATGCACCCAGAAGAAGACCTCGACTGAGCTGAGAGTGAACGGACCCATCACTTCCAGACCATACGTGAACATCACCCTGGAGATGCTCGCGCAGTTCGGCGGGAGGACCGATGAAGGACCTTCGGGCTTCTCCGTGCCGGGCAACCAAAGGCTCCGGAGAGACGATTACACGGTCCCCGGAGACTACTCGTCGGCGGCGTTCATGCTGGCCGCCGGGGCGGTCACGGACGGAGCAGTGACCGTCAGGCGTCTGGATGCCGAAACGGCGCAGGGAGACAAGGCGATACTTGAGCATCTCAGACGTTTCGGCGCGGAGGTCTCGCGCACTGCACACACGGCGACCGTGAGCGGGGGCAGGCTCGTGGGCACCAAGATCGATGTCGGCGACACCCCAGATCTGTTCCCGGTGCTTGCCGTAGTGGGGGCTGTGGCAGAAGGGAAGACTGTGCTCAGCGGAGGTGTGAACCTGAAGGCGAAGGAGAGCGACCGGATCGCAACGACCACCAAGTTCCTCCAAGACATGGGCGCGAGGATAAGGCCCAGGGAGGATGGATGCGAGATCATCGGTATACCTAAGCTGACAGGGGCCACGGTGAAAACCCAGGGTGACCACAGAATTCTTATGGCAGCAACTGTTGCTGGCCTAGCATCTGGCACCGAGACCGTTATCAGGGATGAGGAGTCCTTCAAGGTGTCGTATCCTGGCTTCATCAGGGACATGCACCAGCTGGGATGTCGTGTGGAGGTGAGGAAATGAATATCATCGGATCGGCCTACAAGGTGTGCATATTCGGCTCGAGCCACGGTCCATTCATAGGGGGCAGCGTCCAGGGCTGCCCGCACGGGGAGAAGATATCCACAACCGCCATCCAGATCGAACTGGACCGGAGAGCGCCCGGCAAGGGGCCGGTGTCTACTCCCAGGAGCGAGAGGGACAGGATAGAGGTCGTCTCCGGACTGCACGACGGAAGAGCCACGGGAGCCCCCATAGTGGGACTCGTGAAGAACCGCGACTGCGACTCATCAGCGTACGACGCTTTCAGAAGGGTTCCGAGACCCGGACATGCCGACTA
>JAJISI010000073.1 GCA_022848805.1 Thermoplasmatota archaeon | reverse complement strand
TGCGAAGTTGAGGACCATCTGCATCGTCACTTCCGACGGGTAGGCGCTGACCCCTTCGTCCGTGACGCCATGGTCGGCAGCCATTGTGAACACGACCTTCCTGGCTATCGACGGGGACAACGTACCGTAGATACCGGCTAGTCTTATGGACAGGTCCTCCAGCTTGCCCAGGCTGCCTTTCGGCTTGGTCAGCGAATCCTGCTTCTGACTGGCCCTCGCCATTAGATCCCTGTCGAGAGGTCTGATAGCCTCGGTGTAACTCGATATGCTTTTCATCGTATCCCTAAAGCAAACTTGAAATATTGAAAGTGCATTTAACACTTTCGCCGCCACGGGGGCGAAGACTCATGGAAAAAGCGTCGGAAGTACTCTCAAGGCACGGAGTTGACCTCGACAGTCTAGTCGAGGCGGGGTTCGCGCTCTATGCCGGAGAGCTGACAACTGAACAGGTCGTAGAGAAGAAGAGACAGCTCGAAGAGCTGCTCGAAGCCAACATCAACGACCTGAATGTAGCGCTGCTCCTAGAAGCAGCCTCCCATCTAGACAGAGTTCTCACTTCCGACGACGAGAGCCGCGCGCTCACGTCGAACGATCCGGCATTCCTTGTAGCGGATGAGCTCATAGGCATGTCGATCGCAGAATATATTGCTGGGAAGAGAGGCCTGTTCAACTACGTGAGGTACGATCGCGAGAAGCCTGGGATTATCGGTGTATTACCCCCATTCATGGACGATGCGGTCGGCGCACTCGTGGCGGCATCCATGACCCGGCTGTTCGAGTGAACATCATGACACTGGCGCTGCTCGGACTGCTCACTCGTATTCGACTGACGAAAAAGGACCTCGACCTCCAAGCTGCAGCCTCGCAGCAGCATCTTCTCCCAGTCATCGGCCTTCTCGTCGGTCTAATCGCATCTCTGACGATCATAGCGTTGGACCTTGTGCTCGGGCCTTCGAATGCAATCGTCTCTGGAGCGCTCCTCGTTGCGCTGCTCTACGGCGTAACCGGCATAATCCACACGGAGGGGCTGGCAGACTTCGCGGATGGGATCATGGCACATGGAAGCCCTCAGCGAAAACGCGAGGTCGTGAAGGACCCGCACGTTGGCGTGGCCGCGGTGATGGCCGTCGTCCTGTTCCTGATCATATTCTTCGCTCTTGCCACACGAATGTGTTCGTCCGTGGGCCAGGATGTGGAGCTTTGGCCGCTTCCTTGGGCAGTTCCCTTCCTTCTAGGGATGGTCGTGTCCGAGGTGGGGGGGAAGCTCGCTATGAACACAGCCATGCTGCTCGGGCCAAGCTCACATGAGGGCATGGGTTCGTTATTCGTCCAGAATGCCGACCGAGGACGTTTTCTAGCCGCCTGCGGAATCGCTCTGATCGGCTGCTTCCTCATTGTCGGATGGCTCTCCGTGATCGTTCTCACGGGAATCCTGGCAGGAGGAGCGGTGACTGTCATAGCCAGGAAACACTTGGGAGGTGTCTCCGGAGACGTGTTCGGCGCCGTGAACGAGATAGGGAGGGGTGCGACTCTACTGATGTGGGTGGCATTCGTATGAAGGCGGTCATCATGGCTGGTGGCAGGGCGGCCAGGTTCGATGGTGAGGTGGAGAAGGCGCTGCTCGAAGTGGGAGGAAGGAGCCTGCTGGGGAGATCAGTCGACGCGCTGCAGCAGGACCGATTGAGCGGGATCCTCGTCGCAGTCTCGCAACGCACACCTCGGACGAGAATCGAGGCGGAAAGGGCAGGTCTGAAGATCATCGACACTCTAGGGAAGGGGTATCACCAGGACATCATGGAACTGCTGGAGACGCTCGACGACGTTTTCCTCACGCTCAATGTGGACGTTCCGTTCGTCATGGAACACCATGTCGCAAGACTCCTGGAGGCTTTCGACGGCAACAGCTTGGCAGCTGTGGTCCGCACCTCCCGCACCGCAGTGAGACCTAGGACGGAGTCGGTCGGGGTAGACGAAGCAGGGGAGGCGTTCACGTGGATCGGATTGAACATCGTGACTCCGAACCCAGAGACGGCGACCATCGTGTTCGATGATCCCTTACTGGCAGTCAACATCAACGACGAGGACGACCTCGTCCGGGCCAACCAAATAGCCTCCGAGAGAGGGCTCTGACAGGGCGAACCACCTGCATGGTCAGCAGTACTAGGCCTTCATGACCTCTTCGAAGCTCTCCTCAAGAATGTCCATCGACTCCTCGAGCATTTCTTGTGGCATCAGGATCGACGGGTGCATCCGCACGACGTTGTTGTATGTGCCACAGGTGAGTATCAGGAGACCTCTCTTGAGAGCTGCATCCTTCACAGCCCCGGCCTCCTTGGCCGCTGGCTCCTTCGTCTTCTGGTCTGCGACGAGCTCGAGCGCCATCATCGCGCCCATACCTCTGACCTCGCCGATGACCGGGAACTTCTGTTGCAGCTCTCCGAGCCGCTTCACCATGTACGAGTTGATCGGCTGGACCCTGTCGAGGCTCTTTTCGATGATATCAATCTGCGCGAGCGCGGCCGCGCAGGCAACGGGGTTGCCCCCGAAGGTTCCACCCAGGCCGCCGACCTGCGGGGCGTCCATTATCTCAGGCCTTCCGGTGGTCGCGGAGAGAGGGAACCCTCCACCCATCCCCTTGCCGCTAACGAGCATGTCTGGCTCGGCACCTGGCCAGTGGTCGACGCACCACATCTTCCCGGTCCGTCCAGCGCCCGTCTGTATCTCGTCGTCGATATAGACGACGCCGTGCTTCTTGCATATCTTCGACACCTTGGGATAGAACTCCTTCGGAGGGACTATGAACCCTCCCTCACCGGCGATGGGCTCACCAATCAGTGACGATACCTTCCCCTCGAATTGTGGACTCGACCAGATCTCGTCTATCTTGTCGGCGCATGCGATACCGCAAGACGGGTAGGTGGCGTTCAGCGGACATCTGTAGCAGTATGGAAAGTCGACCTTGTAGGTCTCTGGTAGCGGGCCGAAGCCTGCCTTGTACGGCATCTCTTTGTCAGTGAGCGCCAGGGCCATCATGGTTCTGCCATGGAAGGCGTGGGTGAACGAGAACGACGCGGTCTTCTTGTTGTAGTGCCTCGATATCTTCACCGAGTTCTCCACGGCCTCGGCACCCGCATTGAAGAGGACGCTCTTCGTCAGACCCAATCCCGGAGCGAGTTCGGCGAGCTTCTCGGCCACCCTGAGATAGCTCTCGTAAGGGGTGACCTGGTAACAGGTGTGTATGAACTTTCCTGCCTGGTCCTTGATCGCAGCCTCGACCTCTGCGGGTCTATGACCGATGTTTGTAACGCCTATCCCGCTTGCCATATCGATGAGCACATTCCCGTCCACATCGGTCAGAAGCGAGCCTTCCGCCTTCTCGATGTACACTGGCGCGACTATTCCGACCGCTCGGGATATCAGTCGCACTCTCATCTTGATCAACTCGGCCGACTTTGGGCCTGGGAGCTCTCCGGTTCTTATTGAAGCAAATTTCGCAGACATACGACCACCTCGAACTTGGTACGATATTTCCCGCGTTCTTTTGCGGAATGGTTGAATTGATAGATATTTCTTTAGCAGGAAGCGGAGACGGATGTGTGCGTCGCGCACGGATATTCAGATGCGTCATACGGATTCCGCGGACGATCCGGCATGCATCTCCGGTTCGATTGCTGAGTCGCGGGAGTTGTTCGCACGGGCATCGGATATCTCCCTGAGGCGAAGCATCAGGAACACTCCAGCGACGATCAACGGGGCCTGGCTGCTCTTGACCGATACGAGCAGGAACACCGCCGTGGTAAGTAGGATCCGGTCGTTCAGGCTCAGGAACTTCATACCGACTACCAGGGAAGCGAAGACGAAGGCGGCACTGATCATCGAGTAATACTCACTCCCTAACGCAATCTCGCTCAGTAGCGTGCCACCACAAGATGTGCCGATTCGGAGCTCCTCGCTGGTATGGAAGAACACCGCAGAGTCGAGCACGTTCTGGATCCCGAAGGGGAGCATGACGAGAACGGCGGCGATGGCGCTCGCGGCGGTCACGGCAACAGTCCACGCAACATCCTTCCACTTCCTTCTGGATATCTGTCTCTGAAGCTCGAAGAGCACGAGTATCACGAGCGGGATAGCTGCGAATATCTTCGTCAGTGTGGCGAGCGACAGGAGGAATATCGCCGCCACGCCGGGATGCCACTGCATGCGCAAATAGGCGTACATCGCCAACACCATCAGGAGCAGCGTCAACGAAGCGTTGTCGAAAGCGTAGAACAACATGACGATGCCTGCGAGCGGCGCGTAGACTATCCACTCGGCCTTGAGGATGCCTCGAAGCACCGCGAAGGCCGCCGCGGACAGCATGAGATTCGTCACGACGAACCATTCCGGCGATCCGAGCGGTTCAAAGACTTCGTAGGAGCCGATATACACAAAGAGATCCAGAGGAAGATAGTTATAGGGGCCAAGGGTCCACTCCACGCCAGGGATGTACCGACCCTTGAACCGAGGAATCACAAACTCCTCATACGGGTTGATACCTGCTTCGTGACTTATGACAGCGGTCTCAACAGCTTCGTCGATATCGTGTATGCGGTCGAAGTAGTCGAAGTTCGTGACAAAGACGACTGCGAACACTACGAAGGCCAACCAGAAGAATGCGGACACGACAAAAATATGGCGCTTAAGCACCGCTATGGCGCGACCAAAATAGATGCGGCGGCTGCCGATTATCCACATCAAGAGGAGTCCGGCGAGCAGCCCGTTGTAGAATATGTCTATCAACCGATGCACCTACCCGGCGGCTAGCTGCCTCCTAAATCGTCGGATCCTACGTCGCGCCCCCTTTATCTTTCCGACAGTCAACCAACCCGTGGCGGCTATAATAAAGTTCCCTGATAGACGATGCACGAATCCCGTTCAATGGTATCCCGCTACGACTGGAGAATCGTCCCTGCTCTTCTTCTCGGCGTCCTTGTGGAGTACCTTCAGCTGCGCTTCCAGTCTCTCGGCTTCCTTGCATAGCGGCTCGACGTTAAGGCTCAGATGCATTATCATCTGGTCGATCGCGGTAAGTATAAGGGCAGCAGCTCTCGCATCGGCCATGTCCGGCCTGGCCTCCGCCAACAGAGTCACGACATCCATTCCACGCCTACGACCTTCGTTGAGCAGCACACCAGCGGTGCCCGAAATCACGCCTTCGATGAAAGGTTTCGCGTCGGCGCTCCTGAGCTTCTCCTCCGCCCTCTCGGTGCTAGCGATGCCGTACACGGATACTTCGCTTCCTCTCTCGTTGACAACCCCCGGTTCATCATCACCCTCGATGATCAGGCCTCCGGCTGATATGATGAGGCTGCATTTCTGCTGATGGGCGAAGTTCATCACAGCCCTTCCGAGCGGACGTAGCATCGCCGCCGAAGGCTGGAGCTCCGTCGAGAACACCACAATCTGCTGCTCACCATCTTTCAGGTGCGGTCTCGCGTAGATCCTAGCTGGTCCAAGCGGCTCCGAATTGCGTATGAGAGAAACTGTCGGGAAGAGATTGGAGTCCATCACGGCTATGTATTCCATTTTCAGAAGCGCGACTAAGTAGTTGGCGACTATCGAACTGACGAGGCCCACGCTTGGAAAACCGTCTATGATGACGGCGTCCCTGAGGTCCATCTTTTTGAGCTCTACGATCTCTACCTCTTCCATCGTCAACGACAAGTGGAATGCGGAATATGGCCTTAAAGCGTTCGCAGTACCCGGACGGTTCACACGGATCCCGACCTTGCAGTCTCAGCCAAGGTTTTATACGGGGGTGGCTTATGTGTCATCAGGCCAGATGGGCCGGTGGCTTAGTCTGGATATAGCACTGGCCTTCTAAGACCCTCAATGGGATCGAAGACAGCCAGTGGTCTCGGGTTCGAAAGGCGCATAAGCGCCCGAAACTCCCGACCGGCCCGCTGCGCCCCATCAAAAGGCATATAAAAAGAAAGCGATGTACCGCCAAACAGTCGCAAAGGGAGTCTGACGCATGAAGAGAAGTTCTCGCGCATGGAAGAAGCGTGGAAAGCAGCGCTGGAAGTGGCGCAAGAAGAAGATGAGAAGGCGCAAGAGAGCTCAGAGGCTGAGGAAGAAGTAGAGACTCCGCTGCGATCGTACAACTCTCGGGGGTATGGGGTAGTCTGGTATCCTAACGGGCTCCAGTTATGGGAATGATTTCCGTTGGGTTTGCTGACCAGTGATGACTAACTGGAGCGATGACCCATGTCTGAACGCGTGGAGTCGCTCTCCACGTGGTGGAAACCCGTCGATGGGGGTTCAAATCCCTCTGCCCCCACCCATCCATTTGAATCACATTAGCCGAGAGACCACGCCAAAGCACATGTATTGAGGTGGAGTAACGCTTATGTCGTCGCAGGACCTGGTTCATCTGCGGTGGAATGTTGAAATGGGGGACAGCTCGACCTAGGAATACAGCAACAGGCAACGATCCTGAGCAATCGAGAAAGAGGGCGGTTCAAACCCTGATTGTGCTGTTCATATTGGGTGTGCTAGTTGGCACTCCCTTCTTGTCCATAGCGCTGTATCCGACGGATGAGCGTAATGAGCAAATCACCATCAGACCCGGCGGGCACTATGCAATGCGATTCG
>JAJISI010000072.1 GCA_022848805.1 Thermoplasmatota archaeon | reverse complement strand
ATGGCCCACCACTTGCCGGTCCTGCCCATGCCGGACTGGACCTCGTCCACGGCGTATATGATGCCGTACTTGGAGTACAGCTTCTTGAGCCGCTTGTGGTAGTCCTTCGGGGGGACCACATATCCTCCCTCGCCCTGTATGGGCTCGATGAGAGATGCGGCCACCTCGTCCGGCGGCACGTACTTCTTCAGCACCTGGTCCTCGATGAAGTCCACGCACCAGTAGTCGCAGTCAGGGAATTTCAGCTTGAACGGGCAGCGGTAGCAGTATGCGTATGGCACGTGCGTCACGCCGGGCATCGTCGGGAAGAACCTGGACTTCTGGACGATCGAACTCGCCGTGAAGCTGAGGGCACCCATGCTCCGTCCGTGGAAGGCGCCGGTATACGCTATGAACATCGGACGCTTGCTGTGCCACCTAGTCACCTTGGCGAACGCCTCGATGCTCTCAGCCCCGCTCCCGCTGAAGAACGCCTTCTTGCGGAACTTCCCGGGAGTGATCTCGTTCAGCTTCTCCGCCAGCTCCACCGAGTACCTGTAGTAGAAGTCGGTGTACGAATAGTGCTGAAGGCGCTTGGCCTGCTCTGTCATCGCCTTGATGACCTCCGGATGGCCGTGCCCGATGTTCATCGCCCCAAGGCCGCTGTTGAAGTCGATGTACTCGTTCCCGTCGATATCCTCGATTATGCATCCTTTGCCCTTCTCCACCACGAACGGGTAGTAGTAGGGTCTGTTGCAGGGCGACAGGACCAGCTTGTCCCGCTTCACCATAGCTCTCGCCTTCGGTCCTGGCGGCTCGACAACACGTTTCAAAGAAACCGTTCCTTTTCGTCCAGTCTTCAATTTATCCCTCTTTAACTCCAATTATTCGGAATGCCGAACCAGTAGTTTAGACTTTCCATCGAACATGAGCCCACATATGAAAGCTTTATCCTGAACAAGCAGCATGGGCGGTCGTAATGCCCACTCTGCTAGTGCGATACGGCGAGATCGGCCTCAAGAGCAACCGAGTCAGGAAGAGATTCGAGAACGCTCTCGTAGCTGACATTCGGAGGAAGCATGCCAGTGCCGGAGTGCAGTGCATCATAATCTCGCATCGTGGCAGGATCTTCGTCGACTCGGACGACTGGCGTCGGAGCTGCGAGATGCTCTCCAGGACCTTCGGGGTCGTGTCGTTCAGCCCAGCGACCAGAATCGAAGGGGGGATGGAGGATATCGTCGGCGCCGCCGTCTCCTTCGCAGAACCACTCATATTCGAAGGAGCGGGCTTCGCAATCAGAGCGAGGAGGTCTGGGAGCCATCCGTTCACCAGCCAGGACGTCTGCGTGAAGGCTGGCGCGGCGGTTCTTTCGGCATATGCACAGAAAGGCATCAAAGTCCGCCTCGACGACCCGGATGTCGAAATATCCATCGAAGTCCGAGATCGAACCGCCTATCTCTACAGCTCCGTCATCCCCGGCCCCGGAGGTATGCCCAAGGGCACTCAGGGGAGGATTCTCTCCATCGTATCTTCTGATAGGGGCGTCGCTGCCTCGTGGCTGTTGATGAAGCGCGGCTGCACCCTCATCGCCGCTTCAGATGACGATAGACTGTGCGGAACGCTTAGAGAGTGGGATGCAGATCTTCACACCATACCTCCCAGCGCGGACCCCTTCGCTGACGCCAGTGACGAGAGATGCCGTGCGATCATCATGGACTGGGGAGTGGAGCAGTTCGGCAGGCTGTCGGCTCCAAGAGGGGCTCTGCCGGTATTCTATCCGCTCGTTGGGATGGTCCAGGACGAAGTCCAGGCGCTCGCAGGGCGGGTGTCCAGGTCGTACTAGGTGCCCTTCCTGTTGTGAGCCCGCGCAGATGGTCTTACCTTCTCTGCGCCCCTGCCCCGGGTCCTGACAAGGCCTCTTCCCCGCTTGCCGGCCGGAGTGAGACCTCTTTCGGCGCGATGGTAGTGCTTCCCGCTCGCTATCCATTTGAGCTTCGGGTCGGATCTGATGACGGGGTGGTTCGGGTCCAAGAGTACGACCTCGTACCACTTGTTCTTGCCGTCCTCGCCGACCCAGTAAGAAGCCAGAACCTCCAGGTTGGGGTAACGCTTTGCCGTCCGCTCCTCCGCGATCCTCTGGATGTTCTTCTTCATGGTGATCTTCGAAATACCTTTCCTCTTGGGCTTGCGACCCTTCCTGATGCGGTGCTTCCTCAGGCCGCCCTTCCTGACACGGGCCCTCACGACAACGACCCCCTGCTTGGCCTTGTAGCCCAGCGACCGGGCCTTGTCGAGCCTCGTGGGCCTCTCGACCCGGACGAAGCTGCCCTCCTTCCGCCAGTCGATCAGACGCTGCCACATGACGGTTTTCATATCGCCGCTCCCCGGATCCTTCCAGAGCTCACCGACATAGTGATACATGTTCCGAGAACCGGTCCGACCCTTCTTCTCCTCGGACGGGACACCGTCTTCCTTCTTCGGAACGGGTACGCTCTCCGCTTCACTCTCCGTCTTGACCTTGCGCGCCTTCTTCGAGGGGGCGCTCTCTGCCTTTTCTGCCATTCAATCACATCCAGCCGTTCACGGGTTCACGCCTTAGGCGCACATTCCCATGCGAGACCAGGCAAGTCTCGCCGCTGTGGTCCGACCAAAAGGATTGTTCTATTTAAACGTGTTGAAACCGGGACGCTTGAGCGCTGCCACGGACGTAGAACCTCACCCCGTCCCTAGAGAGGACGACGAGCGACGATGACCGCACGAGGGCATCCAGATCCCTCGATGCGTCCTGCTCGGTCATTCCAGCGCCGACGAGGATAGATATCGCCTGCTCCTCCCTGAGCGGATGAGTGCCCGATATGTCCACCAGGTGCTGACGAGGGGTTGAGCTCGGCGTCGGCATCTCCCCGCTTTCAGGGTGGGTGAAGTCGACGGACTTGGGTATGAGCTGAAGGGCTAACTGGAGGGTTTCCTTCGAGGGCGGTCTCACCGATGTGACCGAAGGCGGACGGATCGGAGCCGTTACGTGTACTTCCGTCGGCCGAAGCGATTCGGTGATCTCTCCGATCCTTTCGAGGGATTCAGGAGCGTCGTTCACCCCTTCAACGAGCATCACCTCTGGCCAGATCTGACCAGAGTAGTCCGCTGCGAATCTGACGAGCCCGTCCATGCACCTCTCGAAAGACAGGGACCGATGGGGGCCTGTGGAGCTTTCGGTACATCCCGGAATCGCAGGCGGATACCGTTGGCATAACAACATCGAATGCCGATGCAGCCTCACGCGCTTCAGATATCCAGAAAAGGGAGCCGTTGGTGATCAGGGCGATCTTGCCGTCCCAGTGCTCCCTGATGCCCGCAAGCACCTGAGGGATGTTGGAAGCCAGCAAGGGCTCGCCATCGCCCAGGAAGGTCACAAAGTCGACAGAGGAAGCGCCTTCGACCTTGGCCAGCACCGCCCGGACTATCTCCTCGGTCGGGGTGTACTCGCGTCGATCGACAGTGAGCCCGGTCGTCCTTCCGAGCTGACAGTAGATGCAGTTGAATGAACACGTCTTCCTGGGCACGACATTGACACCCAGAGAAAGGCCGAGTCGTCTGGAAGGGATGGGGCCGAAGGCGAGCGCCTGCTCGCAGGGTGCGGATCCGGGTGAATCGCTGTCCATGCCTCAGAACCTCCGTATCAACATACCTCGTGTCCAGTCGTCAGACAAACACCAATCGGTACCGGCCTGACGCCTAGATGAAACATAAAATGAGGAAAGGGTTTGAGGTCACTTATCCTCTTCTGTCTGAGAAAGAGCCTTGAGCCTCTGCCTGACGTCTTCGAGGTCCTGTTCAAGGGACTTCTGCAGCTCTGCGAGATAGCCCAGCTCGTCTTCCTTGGACGGACGCACGAAAGCCGGTCCTTCCCAATCCTGGGGGGGCGCCGCGTACGGGGCGTCGTACATGTCGTAGAAACCCATGCCTCTGCCCCCGCGAAAACCCAGACCGCGTCTGAACCCGAAGCCTCGACCGCCGCCGTAGGAACGCATTCGTCCGCCTCCTCGGCCGCCTGGATACATGGATCCTGGCATCTGGTTCCCAGCGCAGTATCCCATACCCCGGCCAGTCCTGGCTCCAGCGCCTTGTGGCCCTGTTCTGTCTCCTCCTGGCATTATTCATTCACCTCCTTGTTTTTCTTTAGTTCATCGATAATCATCGTAAGATCGTCCATCTCCTTCGTCAACGACTGTTCCTCCTCCTCGAGCATCCTCATCTCATCCTCGGAGTCGAACACCTGCGCCTCAGGATCAAGCTGCCCCGGCTCATCTGCGGTTCCCGACATTGACGTCGCAGGATCGTCCCGGAAGCATCTACCTCTGCCGCGGCCCGAAGCGCCAACAGCGGATTTCCGCCTCCTGTGCCTGAACCCTCGGCCGTTTCCACCATACATCCTCATTCACCTCTCCGCTGCCTCGCTCCCCCTCATTACGTAGTCGCCTCCAGATATCTGGATCGCCCATCCGTTGATGAGCGCCTCGACGAGCTTCCGGCGCGCGGATGTGAGATCCCTCCAGAGGGTCTTCCTCGAGACGCCCATGCTCGCCGCCGCCGCCTCCTGGGACAATCCCAAAAAGTCGACCAGACGAAGAGCCTCAAGTTCCACTACGGATATCCTGTTCAGCCCGGCGGGAGGGCCGGACGTCGTCCGTGGGTAGTAGAGGTCGCTCGGTGGAAGCTGGTCTACCCATCTCCTTCCTCTCCGACGACCTCGATTCTGGGGAGGCATGATTACTCAATATGCGCACAAATATATAAGTATTGTGCCCCATTAGGCCACAAATATATAATGATTACCCATCACGAGAGGTCGCCCACGGACGATCTGGGGCTCAGAACTGGGGCACGAACGTTTCACCGACCTTGGCAATCGATGCCCGGTCTCCGAACCGTTCCAGGGCAGAGTCCTTGTTCTGCGTACAGTGGCACAAGACCACGCGGTCGAGCGATTCTGGCATATCGGCGGCGCGAGCGTCGTGAAGGCCCCCGATGAGCCAGCTCGGCTTCGCCATCTGAGCGGCCCGTGAGACGATATTCCGCACGCCCGGGTGGGCGCAGCCAGTCACCAAAACGCCCTTTTCACCACAGACTATCACGAGAGATTGCTCTTTGACATCTCCGCCAAGAATCCCCGTGGACATGACCCCTGGCGCTATCTCTTCGGGCCCGTCTATGACCCTCAGTTCAGCCCGCTTTTCTATCTCTGCCTTGAGGTTTTTCGAGAAGGACGAAGGCGCGACGACCTCGGTAGTCCTCGACCCAGGATCCGACAACGCCTCCGCGAGGCCCGAGATGTGATCCCAGTGCGAGTGAGAAAGCACTATCTTGTCGATGTCGGCGAACCGGATGCCTAGGCGGTCGAGGTTGTGCCTCAGAATATTCCCGTCCCATCCACAATCGAAGAGTATACTCACATCATTCATTTGAACGAGTGCCGAGAACCCCCAGCCCGTCTTGAACCCTGGCAACCCCTCTGAGTCGTATACGATCGTGATCCGACAGCAATTAATGACATCACCTCCTGGGATATCCCGCACCTCGACCCGTGGCCGGATGGAGGATTGTCGTAACCGGCATTAGTCAAACACGGCGAACAGGTTTGCCGTGCCCAGAGAGCAGCCTCAGTCGAAATGCCCAAAGGTTCGGAAACGACAGCCATCCAGAATCACATGAAATCGTCTAGGCTCAGCTTCTTGTCCGTCTTGGTGGGTTTCGAGGCCACCCTCGGCTCCCGCTGGCTCCTGATCTTGCCGCCCGTGAGGGTCTGCTGCTGGGCGCCCGTCAGGAGCGACCGCGAATCCCATCCGAACGCGTCTGTGACACGGGATATAGTGGATGCTATACGAGTGGCGTAGTAATTGCAGTCCGGCTTGGCCGTGAACTCCCTGCCCTCTATCCACGGTTCGAACTCGTTGGGGGATGCTTTGCCGTTGGTCACGATCCATGACACCTTCATCCCGGGCATGACCTCGTACCCCATCTCCTTCAGCTTCCTGGCGACGCGGACGTTGATCATCCTACCGCCTGCCTTATACTGGCTCTCATCCCTGACGGAACGAGATATCACGAGCTTGGACGGGGCGGTCTTGCCAGCCAGGAGGTCGTCTATGACCGTCCGGGTATGGGCCACGGCGCCGTCCATGTCGTCGGCGAGTATGCGCTCGAAGACCTCCTGGAGCGTCTCGCTCTGGATGTCGAAGGAGTCGGTCCTACGCATCTCGTAGCCGCGTACGATCATCTCCTCCTTCGGCCAGATCATCCTGCCGACGTAGCGCTTCTTCTTGCCGTGGGAGAAGAAAGGCTCCATCACTTTCTCGAACTCGAGCACCATGCCTCCGGTCGAGAAGCGGTCGGCGGTGTCCTTGCCCAGCTCGATCGTCTTGTCCAGGTCCTTGTGGGGCGACAGAAAGAACACTGAGTCCGTGTCGGAGTAGATGACGTTGAGGCCTTCGCCCTCCAGTTTGCGGATCAAATCCTTCGTCGCCTCCCTCGAGAACGCCGTAATGCTGGCGCCGATCTTCGGGTCGGTGAACCTGTAGAACGACGATGCGAGCACGCCGTAGAACGAGTTCATCAGTATCTTGATCGCCTCCTGGAGGCCATCGTAGTAGCTCCTCTCCTCTGGC
>JAJISI010000071.1 GCA_022848805.1 Thermoplasmatota archaeon | reverse complement strand
CATCAGGAGCGGGTACCAGCCGGAGGTCGCTTACTTCGAGGTGCTTCACGAGCTCAAGCTCATAATCGACCTCGTTCAGAAGGGCGGAATCGAAGGCATGTGGAAAAATGTATCCAACACCGCCGAGTACGGGGGCCGGACCAGAGGCACTAGGATCATAGACCCTGCGACAGCGAGCGCGATGAAGAACGTCCTCGCGGACATCAAATCGGGCAGGTTCGCCAAGGAGTGGGTGGACGAGTACGAGGCGGGCATGCCCACATTGACCAAACTCAGGCAAGAAGGCGCCGAATCGCAGATAGAGGTCATCGGCACTGACATCAGGAAGATGTTCAAGTAATAGCACTCCTGACTGGCTCTGGGTGCAGAAGTAATAGATACCCGATGATCGAATCTCATCTGAGGAGTGAGAACGGATTTGGGCGACGAAGTCATACCGAGTGGGGTCTTCGGCAAGTTCGCAGCCGACGGCAGGACATTCGTCGGAACGGTCTGTGACGACAGTGTAGTCGAGTTGGACACGGATCGGATGTCAGACCTGTTCGACGGCTCGCCGGAACGCACCGCCAGGTCCCACGATGCTGACGCAGTGAAAGTGCTAGCTCCGGTTGACCGACCATCGAAGATAATCTGCATCGGGCTGAACTACAGGAGCCACATCAGTGAGATGGGCTGGGAGACACCATCCTCTCCGATATTGTTCACCAAACCGCCCTCTGCCATCATAGGCCCAGGCGAGGACATAGTCATTCCATCAATATCGAGAAGAGTCGATTACGAGGGCGAGTCCGCGACGATCATCGGCCGTCGCGCGAGCCATGTATCGGACGGGAGCCAGTTCATTTTCGGATACACCGCATTCAACGATGTAACCGCCCGGGACTTGCAGAAGACCGATCCGGACTGGACCAGAGCTAAAGGGTTCGACACGTTCGCTCCCATCGGGCCTCTAATCTCAACAACTCCTCCGACGACCGTAACGACCCGCCTGAACGGGAGGACCGTGCAGAGGTCGCCAACAAGCGATAGGGTTTTCGACGACTACACCCTTGTGGAATACATCTCGACGATCATGACCCTCGAGCCGGGCGACATAATCGCCACCGGGACGCCATCAGGGATATCGCCGATGGGCGAAGGCGATGTGGTCGAGATCGAGCTCGACGGGGTCGGAATATTGAGAAACTCCGTGACAAAGCCAGGGGTTCGAGGAAGGGGTTGATGCGATATGCAAATCCAACCAACCGAGAAAATATGGAAGAATGGCGAGTTGATCCCGTGGAAAGAAGCAACCGTTCATGTCCTGAGCCATGGGCTTCACTATGGCACTGGCGTGTTCGAGGGAATCAGATGCTATGAGACCCAGAAGGAGCCTGCGATATTCAGGCTCAAAGAGCACATGATAAGGCTCCACACTTCCGCCAAGGCCATCAACCTGCGCATACCGTACCCTGTCGACGTACTCTGCAAGGCCGCGAAGGATGTCATCAACGCGAACGGCCTGAAGGCAGGCTATATCCGCCCGATATCCTTCTTCGGTGTTTCAGGTATCGGAGTCAACCCGCTTGACTATCCCGTGGAGACATTCATAGCCGCTTTCTCGCTCGGAGCGTATCTCGGCGAGAAAGGCGTCAGAGACGGCATACGCATCAACACCTCGTCATGGAGGAGAATATCCAGCACGACCGTCCCAGCAACCGCCAAAATCTGCGGAAGCTACCTCAATAGCGCGTTGGCCGTCATGGAGGCGAAGCAGAGCGGATTCGACGAGGCGGTCCTTCTCAACGACGAGGGAATGGTCGCCGAGGGATCTGGCGAGAACATCTTCATGGTGAGGGACGGGCGCTTATTCACGCCTCCCCTCAATGCCGGGATACTCCCAGGCATAACGCGAGATTCTGTGATGACACTCGCAACAGACCTCGAAATCAGCGTCGAAGAACGCAACTTCGTCAGAAGCGAGCTCTACCTGGCGGACGAACTGTTCTTCACCGGGTCAGCAGCGGAGGTCACCCCGATTAGGGAGGTAGACGGACGCCAGGTCGGCGATGGTAAACCCGGACAGGTCACGAAGAGACTCCAAGCCATATTCCAAGAAGTCGTATCTGGAAGGAACGACAAGTACGCCTCATGGTTGGATCCCATCCTCTGAGCGGTAACTGTTATATACTGCACAACACGTCACAGCGTCTGACGATTGTCATACGATGAGATGGGATGAGCGCCATGCAGACATTGTTGGATAAACTCGTGAGCCAGGCAGACCAGAACGGAGTGACTTTGGCCGAAATCATGACGAAGGAGTTGTCTCCAGGGGATATCGACCGGATGCAGCAGTACCTCCGCCATGAGATGGACGACAACTACTCTGCGATCGAAGGATTCATGCAAGACATCGAAGTGCCTGACACCTACGATTTCAGCTCGATGGACGAGTCGGAACTGGCCAATCTTCAGGTGGATCTCTTGGAGGCGCTGTCTGACACACCCACCCTCGTAACATCCGAGGCCTAAGACACCGCGTGCTCGTCGTCAGACTTCCTAAAAATGCGGTTCTCATGGTCGACCGCCTCAAACAGACGTCTAGGGGGCCCCATCAGGGTTTCAGTCCTGCCCAGCATGAGGCACCCTCCTGGCCTCAACGCCGTGTGAAAGTTCCTGACGAGCACGTCGTGCATCGGACGTGAGAAATATATCACGACGTTTCTGCAGACGATGAGGTCGACGAACTTCTGGCTAGGGCTGTCAAGCAGGTTGCTCTGAGAGAACCTTGTCATCCGTCGTATGCCTGGCGACACCTGATAGCCCGAATCATCCTTAATGAAGTGCTCGGAGAGTATGTCCTTCGGTATCGCCTTCACCTGGGCCTCGCTGTACATCCCACGTTCGGCAACGTTCAAAGCAGCCCTAGAGAGGTCAGTACCCTGAATCCTCACAACTAGGTCACCGCCCTGCTCAATCTTCTTGAGTTCTTCGGCGACGCATATCGCAATCGTGTAGGTCTCCTGCCCGGTGGCACATCCGGCGCTCCATATTCTGAGCGTGCTCCAGCAGAGTCCAATTTTGAGGGAGGCCAGAGGGGCGATCACTTGCTCTGTCAAGGCCTCGAACGCCCCACTGTCACGAAAGAAATCCGTCACATTCACGGATAAGGCTGCTATGAGTTCGTTAATCTCGTCCTCGCTCTTCCTCAGAAGAGCGACATATTCCATCGCGTGTCTGCACCCGGAACGACCCACGCGCTTCCGGACGGCACGACCAAGGAACGATCTGGAATACCCGCTGATGTCGAACCCTCTGGCCTTCAGCAGATGTCGTCTGATGAGATCATATGACTTCTCTTCGTCGGCCTGCATCAGGCAGTCTATTGTCGGTCCTGTAGATATTTCTTCTCAGAGAGAGTCAAATCACCTCCCCCGCGCCTAGTGAAGCAGGTTATCTAAGAACGAATTCTGGACGACATATTTTTATATAGACCGTACCAATTTTGATATCCATGCAAGAGCTTCTGGGTTCGAGCGGTCCGTCCGTTATTCGGGGCTCTTACATCGATCTTGTGATGGTGGTGCATTGAGGATACCTTTGACACCGAAGTTGATGGCGATCATACTCTCCCTGTCGCTTGCGCCGATTCTCGTCGTGAGCTACATCTCGATCTCCGAGATGAGCCATATGAAGAGCGACATGGGAATCCTTTACGACGAGAACTTGGTGGTTGTCTCAGAGATAGCGAACGCGGAAGCATCCATTCTTACGGCGGATGTCTCCTTCAGACAGTATATACTCGAATACGGGACACCTATCGCGAGCAGCTACTACAATGAGATGTTCGACCGACAGAATATCGTTTCACAATTCCTAACCGATTTCCGGACCACATACGCCTTCGAAGTAATGCCAGGCATGCTTGCCGCTATCGAGGAAATGGACAGAGGGGACTTGATTGACTCCCAACTGTCCAACCTCCAGAATCTGCAGATGTCCTGGAACGAGTACACGAACTGGACCGCCGAGACGATAGATTACGTGAGAGACGATGCACTGAACGAATCCGTCGCGGCCAGTAAGAATGCCACAGCGCATCTCGAGAACAATATGGACCATCTCGAGAATCTAATAGAAGACACGACGGAAGCAGCAGCGCTCATGGATGAGCGCGCAGAGAGCACGATCAGAGAAGGCATCTCCTACCTGATCATGAGCGGCTCCGTGGTCGGAATAATGGTCGCGGTAATCACCCTCTACGTCTCGTCTCGTATCACGGCGCCTATCGTCAAGGTGTCCGAGCGTGCTAAGATAATAGCTGAAGGGAACTTCACGGATCGACTGGACACAAAGGCACCAGACGACGAGGTCGGCGACCTCGTTAGATCCATGAATCTGCTCATCTATAACACATCCGAACCCCTTCGGAAACTCACGGAGAGCGCCAGAGCTATCACAGAGGGCGATTTCTCGACGGAGATCGATGTCCACGCGAGAGGCGACCTCGCGACACTTGTCGATACCTTCAAGATGATGAAGGACCGGCTGGCGAGCATAACGGTGGAGATAAGGGGCGCATCCAAGTCGCTCAAGGACGCATCTACCCTCCTGGCAGAGACGACAAGAGGCATAACCGATGGGACGCAGCAAGTGTCCGCATCCATGTCGCAGACATCAAAGGGCGCTGAGACACAGGCATCCAGGGTAGAGGAGATGGTGAAGATGCTCGGGGAGCAGACGAAGGCCATCTACGATGTCGTGCAGAGCTCGCAGAACGCGGCAAGAGCTTCCGAGGACGCGAGCGATGTCGCTCAGAAGGGTAGCAGGGCCATACATGATTCCCTTGAGAGGATGAGTTCACTTCTCAGAAGTGTACAGGAGACCTCGGCGTCCATGCAGAATCTCTCTAGGAAGTCTCAGGAGATATCACAGATAGTGAACATCATCACTAACATAGCACAACAGACAAACCTCCTGTCGCTCAACGCAGCGATAGAGGCTGCCAGGGCAGGGGAGCACGGTCGAGGATTTGCGGTCGTCGCGGACGAGGTCCGCAAGCTGGCTGAAGGGTCTCGGAAGGCAGCAAACCAGATTCAGGAGCTCCTGCAATCGATCGGGAGCGACATAGGAGAAACCTCCGAGAAGATGAAGAACACCAGCAAGGATGTCAACGACAGCGCCACGACCATCTCGGAGTCGTTGAGATCCTTGGAGGACATCGCAGCCACCGTCGAGGAAACCGCGGCGATGGTTCAGGAGATCAGCGCTTCGACCGAGGAGCAGAAAGCACTCACCGAGAGTCTTGCGAAGAATCTGGACGAGGTCGCCAGCATAGCGAATCAGACCTCGGCGTCGGCTGAGGAGGTTTCCGCCTCGTCTGAGGAGCTCGCTGCTGGAATGGAGGAACTATCAGCCTCTGCCCAGGACCTGACGGCCCTCGCGACCACGCTGACCGACCTCACCAAGAAGTTGCAGCCCCGTTCAGCGTTCGTCCCCGATGGACCAACGGATGGGGACCCAGAGACGGATGACGATGACAGGAGCGAGGAGAATTGACCTACGAGCAGGGAACTGAACAGTACGTGGTTTTCAGGCTCGGCCTTGAGGAATTCGCCTTCGACATATCAAAGGTTAAGGAAATCTTTCCGACACAGGAGATCACGAAGGTTCATCGCAGTCCAACACACATCGAAGGTGTGATGAACCTACGGGGAAGGCTCGTGACTGTGATCGACCTCAGGAAGAGGTTCAAGCTGGAGGCCAAGGACATTGGTGAGAGTTCGAGAATCATAGTCGTTGAAGCCTCGGACGCGCCAGTGGGTTTCCTTGTCGACGAGGTCGCGGAGGTCGTGAGGATACCAGTGGATTCGGTCGAGCCCGTCCCTGAATATGTAGCTCAGGAGATCGAGTCAGAATACGTGGCAGGCATCGCGAAGCTCGACGACCGCCTCATAACCATTATCGACCCGCTGAAAGTTCTCGAGCTCTCAACAGATAGTGCTGGACAGGAAGGAGGTATCTCGGATGGCGACAGTTCTGGTGGTTGATGATTCGGAATTCATGCGCAGGGTGATCAGGAACATCCTCGAAGGCGGAGGACACCGAGTTCTCGAGGCGAGGAACGCCGATGAGGCCATCAAGGTGTTCCGTGAACAACGTGCGGACATCGTAACGATGGACATAGTGATGCCTGGAACCGACGGCATTGAGACCGTGAAACGATTGAAGGAAGCGAACTCCCGGGTCAAGATAATCATGATATCCGCCCTCGGACACCAGCGTACCGTCATGAGGGCTCTGGAGGCTGGTGCGCTCGACTTCATCATGAAGCCGTTCACATCGGATGATGTCCTCGAGTCGATCAACGCCGTTCTGCAGATGAGCACCTGAGGAATCGCTGATGCGAGAAACGGTGAAGGTACTGATTGTCGACGACAGTGCCTACATGAGAGTCGTTCTCAGAGACATGCTATCCTCCGAGGAAGGATTGTCCGTCGTGGGCACGGCGAAGGATGGCATCGAGGCGATAGAGAAAGCCAAGGCGTGTTCGCCGGATGTGGTGTTGCTCGACATACAGATGCCAAAGATGGACGGTCTTGCGACCCTCCAGAGGTTGATGAAGGAACACCCGACAAGGGTGATAATGCTCAGCGCCATGGACAAGGTGGACATCGACCTACCGCTCAGGGCGCTAGAGATGGGCGCCGTCGAATTC
>JAJISI010000070.1 GCA_022848805.1 Thermoplasmatota archaeon | reverse complement strand
CAGCTACGGCACCTGGGAGGGGATGGCGGAGGACAAGGTCGCTAGTGAGTACCCCAGGCAGTACGACCGGTGGGTGGAGACCCCCTCGAAGGTGAGGCCTCCGGGCGGGGAGAGCATGAAGAAGGCCTGGAAGCGCGTCAACTCCGCCCTCAGGGAGATCCTGTGGACCCACGGCACCGGCACTGTCGTTATCGTGAGCCATCGTGTACCGATTAAGCTGATGACAGCCTACCTGATGGGTGAGAAGCGGAACGCGATCGGCAAGTACAAACATGATCCATGCGCGATGTCGGTCTTCAAGGTCCAGCATAGGGACTACGAGCCTGTGGTTCTCAACGATTCCAGCCATCTTGCGGGGCTCAACATCCCCGAGTACCAGGATTTCTAGCCGTCACAGAAAAGTCCTGAGAGCTGACAGGTCGGGTATCCTGACGCACGACGCGTCAGGGAACACGTTCCCCCTGTCTATCAGGACGGTGTTCATACCCGCCCTGTTTGCCCCTTTGACATCCACTGCGTATTTGTCGCCGATGTAGAGCGTCCTTGACGGTGCGGCCCCCGCTTCGTTCAACGCGATGTCGAAGATCTCCCTCTCCGGCTTGCGATGGCCTATCTCGGAGGAGATGATGATAGGGTCGAAGTACTTCTCCATATCCAATCTGCGAAGGACTCTTCTTGCTAGGTCCGTCGCGTTCGAGATGAGGCCCACCTCGATGTCTCTTCCGGCGAGGTCGTCTAGGGTGGGCTTCGTATCCGGATAGTCCTTCCATAAGCTCTCGTCAGGTATGATCTTGTCGAACGATGCTGAGAGATCGGCCTCGATCTCCTCCGGGTCGATTTCGAGCCCGAGGCTCCGAACCACCTCCGCATCATATCTCTTCCAGAAATCCCCCTCGTCCATTCCTCGGATGTCAGCAAACGCCTCGTCGAGGTCCCTGTCCGCTTTTCTGAGGGTGCGCGTGAGTGTCTCGACCTCGACGTCCGCTCCGTGTCTAGACAACGTTTCCGTCCACACACTCTCCCTCGACACGCTCATGTCGATCAAGGTCCCGCCAAGGTCGAAAAAGACCACATCCAGCTCTTCAGTCATTGCGGTTCTCGTCCACGGAATACTACTATGTAATGTTATGGACGAACCATCACGGGCCCCGCACGCCGCTCAGGCGCGTACCAGGCCGGGCACGTCCGCGGGCAACGGGGCAAACTTCACACCTGCCGCTTCAAGCGCCTTGATCTTGCTCTCGGCAGTGCCCCTCCCCCTTGCGATGATGGCTCCCGCGTGGCCCATGCGCTTGCCGGGCGGGGCCGTCCTGCCAGCTACGTACGCGACGACGGGCTTCGTGATGTTCTCAGTGATGAACTCGGCCGCCTCCTCCTCCGCTGTTCCGCCGATCTCACCTACCAGCACGATCCTCTTAGTCTCATCGTCCTCTTGGAACAGCTTCAGGGCGTCCACGAAACCCATCCCCGGCACCCGGTCACCTCCGATGCCGACGCAAGTCGACTGTCCGAGCCCGTCCTCCGTCATCGCGTTCACTATCTCATATGTGAGCGTTCCGGACCTGGATACCACGCCCACATCGCCCTTCTTGAATATCTTGTTGGGCAGGATGCCTATCTTTGCGAGTCCCGGGGACGCCAGCCCCGGGCAGTTGGGTCCTATCAGGACGACGCCCTTGGCTTTGGCGACTGCAACGAAATGGACCGCGTCGTGGATGGGTACATGTTCAGTCACGGTGACGACCGTTCCGACGCCAGCGTCTATCGCCTCGAGCACCGCGCCCTTCGTGAACGGGGCAGGGACGAACACGCACGAGGCGTTCGCTCCGGTGCGTTCGACGGCTTCTTCGACGGTGTCGAACACTGGCACTCCGTGCACCTCTTGTCCACCTTTTCCCGGGGTCACGCCAGCGACGACATTCGTCCCGAACTCCATCATCGCCTTCGAATGGTATGTCCCTTGATATCCGGTGATGCCCTGTACGACCAGCCTCGTATCCTCGTCCACTATGACCGCCATCGTGATCACCTCAGAGATTCCTTGGCTGCGAGTTCCGCAGCCTCGCTCAGCCCGGAGGCCGGTATGATGCCCGCGTTCTTCAGCATGTCACGAGCGTGCTCCTCGTTCACTCCTTTGATCCTTGCGATTATTGGTACCTCTACGCTCTTCTCGTCCATCGCCTCCAGGAGTCCGGCCGCTACGGTGTCGCACTTCGTTATGCCTCCGAATATGTTGACGAGGATGACCTTTGGGTCGGCCTCCTCCATGAGCAGCATGGCCTGCTTGACCTTCTCCGGGTCGTCGGTGCCTCCAAGGTCGAGGAATACGCCCGCCTTGCCGTCGAACATGTTGAGACTGTCCAGGGTGGCCATCGTCAGCCCTGCCCCGTTGGCGATAACTCCGATGTTGCCATCGAGCTGCACGAACGCGATGTCGAGCTTCTTGGCCTTCTCCTCCAGCGGCGTGAGGTCCTCCTTTAGCTCCTGATACTCCTTGTGTCTGAACAGCGCGTCGGAGTCTATCGTGACCTTCCCATCCCCGGCGATGACCTCGCCGTCCTCGGTCACCACTAGGGGGTTTATCTCGGCCAGCTCGGCATCCTCCTTCGTCACGAGTTCGCACAGCCTGTGACATATGGATTCCATCTGGGCGGCCTGAGGCCCGGCAAGTCCGACTGCCTTCGCCACCCTGCGACCTATGTACGGCTGATAACCTATGAGCGGGTCCAGATGTGCCATGAGGACCTTGTCTTCAGGGACGGATTCGATGTCCACCCCTCCGGCCGCCGACGCCATTATGAGCACGGACTTGCGACTCCTGTCGACCGTCACCCCGAGATAGATCTCCTTGTCCACAGCAATCCTCTTCTCGACCAGGACTTCCTTCGTCGTGTATCCGCGTATGTCCATGCCGAGTATCGCAGAGGCGACCTTCCTAGCCTCTTCGACGCTGTCCGCAGGCTTTATCCCGCCGGCTTTTCCCCTGCCGCCGATCAGGACTTGAGCCTTGACCATGACCGGACCCGGCAAGTGGTCGATCTGGTCCGGCGACGACACGACGAATCCCTCAGGGACCGGGATTCCGTATCTCCTCATCAGTTCCTTGGCCTTGTATTCAAACAGCTTCATTTGCCACTCGCCCTCTTTGATGCGATGTCGAGTTAGAAGCGGGCACATACGTATTTATTCGTTGTCCACAGCGTCTGCGACCGTCCTTCTTGCGCAGAACACGCGATGGGATAGAAAGGATTATTGTGGCACCCTCCAATCATCCGAGCCGATGGAGAAGGAAATCAAGGTCGGGACTCTAGCCGTAATGTCCATGTCCGTATTCGTCGTCCTGTTGATTACTGCGTTCATCATTCCGTTTGAAGACGAAGTCACACGGCTGTTCTTCGTCGGTCTCGCCGCGACTCTTGCATGCATCAACATCGCCGGGTTCTTCATGATATGGCGATCGTCGCCCACGATAATCGACGAGATATTCCTGATGACTCCCGCGGGGATGCTCATGAAGCACTACACCCGTCGCCTCAGACCAGACCGGGACGAGCACATCATGGCCGGCATGCTAACGGCCGTGCAGAACTTCATCAAGGAGAGCTTCGACGAGCACGGTGGTAAGCTCAAGGAGATAAGGTTCGAGAACTACGATGTGGTCATATCTCACTCCAAGGCCGTGGTGATCGCGGCGATCATATCGACGAAGAAGTCGGAGAAGATGAGGATGCAGCTCAAGGAGGTCACCGAGGAGATCGAGGAGCGGTTCGGTGACAAGTTGACCAATTGGTCCGGCGACACGGCCGAGATCGCCGATGTGGACCATCTCATGAAGCGGCTGATAAGCGGCAAATCCAGACGCTGAACTCCTGGCGGCGGTCCCACCCTTTGATAGAAGGTTTATAATCCATCTGGCACCTATTTCGCTTCGGATGGAGCTCCGCGAGATACTCAAGAAGGTCGTGCTGCTGGGGGACGGCGGCGTGGGAAAGACTTCTCTCATCGCACGCTATGTCGTGGACAAGTTCGACGACAAGTACATCGCCACCATAGGCACCAAGGTTTCCAGGAAGGACATCCAGGTTATCAAGCCCAATCTCATCGTCAACCTGAGGCTCATGATCTGGGACGTCCTTGGACAGAAGGAGTACTCCAAGATACGCGCGGCCAGCCTGAGCGGCGCCCAGGGATTGATACTCGTCGGAGACCTGACCCGTCAGGATACCGTCGACAGCCTTCTGGATTTCTGGCTCAAGGAGGCTGAGCTCGTCGTGGGGAAGGTACCGACGGTCGTCGTAGGCAACAAGGCCGATCTCGCGGACAAGGAGCAGATGACCGCGACGGTGCTCGAGTCCCAGGGGCAGAAGCTCGATTTTCCCACATGTCTAGCGAGCGCGAAGACAGGGGAGAATGTGGAGGGCATGTTCCACACGCTCGGCGAGATGATGGTGGCCGACGTCGTGGCTCCGCCATCGGCAGGGTCTGACGAGCCGAAAACCCTGGCGGAGGTGATGGACCATATCGTCCAGGACTTCTGCGCCCAATACGGAGACCTCGAGAAGGCCATGCTGATCGTCCAGCACCAGTTCCAGGAGGCGGGGATCGACATCCGCAGGCCTAACCGGGATGCGGTGCTCCAGGCGCTAGACGGCCTCGCACGTGCCGAAGAACTCTCCCTCTCGAAGACCGTGTCCATGGTCAATCTCGAGGAGCGGAGGAAGATGGTCGTTTTGGCGAGAGACTAGTCGCAGCGCCTTTGCGGGCGTGGTCAACCTATGGCTTCTCGTACACCGCCTTGTTCGGAGGCCGAGTTTCGTCATTGCCAGACTGTTGCGGAGCCTAGTCAGGATTTATGCGACGAGGATTGTCACAGGCCAAAGCTTTATTAGGCTAGCGTTATCCCCTTCACAGGATGAAGGTCCACTACATCGCGGGTGTGGCCAACGATAGCAACGTGTACCTGCTGGAGGACGACGATCCGATAGTGGTGGACACGGGAACTGGCATGCGCGTAGACACGACCTTGGAGACGATCGCGAAGATCGTCCCACTGAAGAGCATCGGGCGTGTCGTGTTGACGCACTCCCACTACGACCACATAGGCGGTGTGGAGGAAATGAGCAAGGCCACAGGCGCGAAGATATACCTTCACGAGGCGGAGGCTGAGCCTCTGCAAGCAGGAGACATGTCGTTGACCGTGAGTGCGATGTTCGGCAAGGGCATAGGCGCGATCGACGTCGAGCCCCTCAGGGAGGGACAGACGCTTCGATGCGGGTCGTCCGAGCTGGAGGTCGTGCACACACCTGGCCATTCGCCAGGGAGCATCGCCCTTCTTGACAGGAAGGGTATGTGGGCGGTCGTCGGCGACACGGTGTTCTGCGACGGAGGTGTCGGAAGGTGGGACCTTCCAGGCGGAGACCTCGGGAAGCTGAAGTCGTCGTTGAAGCGCCTGAGAACGCTGGGACTGAAGAGCATGTATCCGGGCCACGGGTCGTATGCAGACGGAGACGCGGAGCATCACCTGGGGCTATCGGCTGAGTACATAGAAGAGGCGTACTGATGAAAGTGGTCAAGTGTGCGAACCGCAAGGGTCTGTGCAAGGATTGCGACCTATCCGAGGCAGAGGTCGACGAGATTGTTGCAGTGTTGAAGGAGGGGGAGATGATCGTCTATCCAACCGACACGCTGTACGGCATCGGCGCGGATCCGTTCAGCGAGAGCTCGGTTAAGAAGGTCTTCCTCGCCAAGGACAGACCGTTCGATATGCCGCTGTCCATCGCTGTCAGCAACGAGAAGATGATCGAGAGCGTCGCCGTGCTCAACGACAACGCAAGGAAGCTAGTCCGCAAGTTCCTTCCGGGGGCGTTGACAGTCCTTCTCACGAGGAAGCCTACGATTCCTGACATCCTAACTTCGGGTTCGAACCTGGTCGGGATCAGGATACCGGACCATCCTCTCGCCATCAGGGTGATCGACAGGTTCGGACCTGTGACTTCCACGAGTGCTAACCTGCACTCTCACAAGAATCCCACAGATGCGAAGATACCGATGAAGGACCTGAAGGACAGCGTCAAGATATGCATCGACTGCGGAAAGACGACCAAGGCCGAGCCGTCCACCATCGTCGACGTATCGGACGGCACGGTCGAGGTCATCCGGAAGGGCGCGATATCACAGGAGGAGATCGAGAACGCCCTCCGTGAATGATGATGTGCTGGAGAATTACATCCGAGCCGGTAGCATCACAAAGGACGCTAGAGAGTATGCCTCGGCTAACGTGCGGGCTGGAGGTAGCGCGCTCGAGCTCGTGGAAGCCGTCGAGGGCCTCATCAGGTCCAAGGGCGCGGAATGCGCTTTCCCAGTCAACATCGGAGTGAACGAGGTCGCCGCACACTATACTCCGTCCAAGTCCACCGACATACGTTTCTCGGCAGGCGACGTTGTCAAGATCGACATCGGCGCGCACGTCGACGGCTATCCTGGGGATACCGCGGTGACCGTCGAGGTCGGAACCAAGAACCACGCTCCGCTGATCGGCGCCGCGAAGACCGCGCTCGAGATGTGCCTGCAGATGATGGCCCCGGGGACGACGGTTTCAGCCATGGGTGAGGCGATCGAGCGCGCGATAAGCTCGGCGGGGTTCAAACCGATTCAGAATCTCACAGGGCACAGCATGGAGCGGTACAATCTGCATGCCGGGATGAGCGTACCCAATGTCAAGAACCGGGACCGCTCAG
>JAJISI010000007.1 GCA_022848805.1 Thermoplasmatota archaeon | reverse complement strand
CATCCGTTATCATCTGCTCGACCAGCCGTATCAATCTCTCCTCGGTTATCCGTGTCCTGCCATCGCTGACGTCCTGGTTCACGAGCTTCCACGACTTGCTCTTCATGGCTGACGAGCACCTTAGGTAGTCACCGAACTCGACGACGAGCGAGTCGCCAGCGTGGTGGACGTGCAGCCCCAGCTCACCTGCCAGCCTGATCACGAATGCGACGCCGTCGTCTCCCGCACCCCTCCTGACCCCTCTGGTCTCCCGTTCCTTGCTGCGCTCGGCCTCCTCGGTCATCCTGGAGTTCGCCAGCTTGGCCTCGGCGACCGCGTACCTGTGGACGAACTTCTTGTCGCCTAGGCAGGACACAAGCATCCTGGCGACGGGGTAGCTCAGGAGCTCGTTCATGGCGTTCGTCTCATTGGTCATCGGATGGCTGACGATCTTGGCGTACTCGACGGCTTCCAGGACTCGTTGCTTGCCCAGCGCCCGGGCTTCCTGGTACGCTATACTGGTGATCAGTCTGTCGAGGGTCACCCCTGACTCCTTCAGGACATCTGCTGATTCCTTCCTGAACGGATACCTCGCAGCCTGCCTGACGTCCAAACTCCCACCTGCTAGATGTTATGCGAATCGAGCGGTCAATACTATAACTTGACTGTTACCCGCGCCCTGCGTCGTCCAACGCTAGGTGCGTCCTAGCGGCTGCAAGTGAGTCGTCCTCCCCCAACACCTTCCACAACTCCTCTGACGTATGATACGGTCTGCCCCTCACGATCGCCATGGCCCTTCGTCTCCCTATCCCCGGCACTGCCTCTAGCATCGCTAGGGTTGCCGTGTTTGCCGGGGTGGGTTGCACTATCCCGATCACGCTCTTCGGCCCTCTTCCGGTCACCGCGACATCGACCCATCTGCCCACCTCGGCAGGATATGGCAGGCCGACTAGGATCGGATACGTTCCCACCTGCCTTCCGAAGGTCCTGCCGCCCTCTCTGAGCTCGGTGTAGACCGATTTGAGGACCGTCCCATCAGGAACGATCCTCTCTAGCATCGGCAGGTCGACCTCCTGTCTCACCCACCTCTTGAACCTTGAGAACTCCCCCTTCGACCGCACGCCAGGGAACTTCTTTCGAGACGGTATCACCTGGCGTATGTTCGTGCGTCTTAGGAGAAGTCCCTCGGAGAGGACACCCTTGAGAAAAACCATGTTCAGTCGGTAGGTCTCTTTCGTCTCCCCGGTCAGCCCTGCCAGGAAGTTGACCCCCGGTAGCACTCGTGGAAGTCCGTCTGCCCCTCTCTCGGCTCCCACCTCGTTCACGAGCCTGATGGCAGCGAGGGTCTGGTCCGGGTCCGCGTTGAGGTTGTTCGCCCTGAAGACGCTTGGGTCGGCGCTCTCCAGTCCGAAAGCCAGCACGTTCCCACTGGTGCAGTGTTTAGCGATCGATTTCGTGACTTTTCTGGCCTCATCCGGATGGGACGCGATCACTGCCGGGTTGGCGTTGTCCAGATGGAATACCGCTGGACGGACGACCTCGGATATGCTCCTGAGCAGCTTCTCCGTCATGTCCGGCGAGGGGGCCGGCGTCTCCGTCTCTCCGACGCCTTTCGCCATGTAGGAGTACACGCATGATTGCGCACCCAGGCGTAGATGCCTCACGCCCGCTCGGCCGAGCGCCTCGGCCTCCGCGAGTATATCTTTGGGCGTGCGAAAGACTACCTCGCCGTGAAGCGGCTCAGTACAGAACCCACAGCCGCCGGAGACATATCTGACGCAGCCTCTCGACATCTGCACCTCCGCGATCAGGGGTCCGCCGTGGTCGGGATGGCTCATGCAGACCTCCGTCCCTCTCAGGAGCCAGGTGTTCCACTCCTCCGTCGTTCTCCTCCGGTCCACATAGCTCCCAGAGACGACCAGGTCGTGTAGTCCCGCGTCGAGATCCTCGGCCGCGATGCGATGGAAAGCATCCTTCAAGGGTGGCGGGGCGTCTCCTCTGGAGGCGCCCAAACCTAAGCTCACTATGCTGGCGCCTCTGAAGCCTCTCCCTATCTCCACGAGCTCCCTGTCGCTGGCGGGCATGCCACGGAGATACTTGCCTGGAACGGCTACGTGTCGGATCGCAGCGAGCAGATCGAACCTGGTGAGGTCGATCTGTTCTGTCCTCCACTGGTCGATCGTGGCGTATCCGACATCTGCGCCCGCCGCTCGGAGAGCACCGTATGCCATGCGGACGTACGGTGAGATGAAGGGCGGCACGCCGAGACAGGCAGGTTCATCCGTGTAACCATCAAGCACGAGCGCTCTCATCTGGAACTCCATGTCCGAGGGCGGGTTTATATGAATCGTCGACGGAGAACCAAGGCCATCCTCGAACCATCATGTAACATGGTAATGTATTAATGCGCCGAATTGTTCTCGTTTCATGGGCTGCATGGATAAGAAAGTCGTTACGAATTTGTCCGGATTCAGAGATAAATGCAACGACTTTCGACTTACGCCGAGGAACTAGGAGTAGAATCGAATGGCAAAGAAATCCAAACCTGCGAAGAAGAAGGTTGCTGCGAGAGCTCCCGCGAAGAAGGCGGGGAAGCCGAAGACAAAGGCGCCAACGAAAGCATCCGTGGACCAGATGCTGAAGAAGGCATACGAACCAGCTAGGTTGGCGATGGTCTATCATCCGTTCTACGAAGGCAAGATCGAGATCACGCCGAAATGCGTAGTCCGCGACTTCAACGACTTCGCCATATGGTACACACCCGGAGTGGCGGAGCCGTGCAAGGCGATACAGAAGAACAAGGAACTGTCATACGTGCACACCAACCGCTGGAACACGGTCGGCGTCATATCCGATGGCACCCGGGTCCTGGGCCTTGGGGACATTGGTCCCGAGGCCGGCATGCCTGTCATGGAGGGCAAATCCCTTCTGTTCAAGTACCTCGGCGGAGTGGACGCGTTCCCGCTCTGCTTGGGCACCAAGGACCCCGAGGAGTTCATCAAGACCGTCAAGTACCTCCAACCTTCCCTGGGAGGGATCAACCTTGAGGACATCGCCCAGCCGAAGTGCTTCTACATACTCAAGCGCCTCAGGGAGGAGTGCGAGATACCTGTCTGGCACGACGACCAGCAGGGGACGGGCACGATCGTCTCCGCAGGGGCGATAAACGCTGCGAAGATGGTCGGCAAGAAACCTTCCCAGATGAAGGCCACCTTCGTCGGTGCTGGAGCGGCCAACATCGCCATATCCAGGATCATGCAGCTTTCCGGCTTCAAGTGGGAGAACATGGTCATGTGCGACTCGAAGGGAACGCTCCACCCGGACCGAGGGGACATCAAGCCCGAGTTCAGGGAGAAGCTGTTCATGTGCGAGCACTCCAACAAGGAAGGCGTCGTCGGGACCGACGAGGATGCCATGAAGGGCGCTGATATCGTCGTCGCGGCGTCGATGCCTGGTCCGGGGACCCTCAAACCCGGTTGGATCAAGGGCATGGCGGACGACGCGATAGTTTTCGCCACGGCCAACCCGATACCAGAGATCTGGCCATGGGAGGCCAAGGAGGCGGGCGCGAGGATAATCGCGACCGGCAGGTCCGACTTCCCGAACCAGGTCAACAACTCTCTCGGCTTTCCAGGCATATTCAGGGGAACGCTCGATGTGAAGGCCAAGACCATTTCGGACACGATGTGCCTCGCCGCGGTTTTCGAGCTCGCGAAGACCGCCGAGGACAACGGCCTGAGAGATGATTACATCGTCCCGTCGATGGACGAGTGGGAGGTCTTCCCAAGGGAGGCCGTCGCTGTCGGTTTGGCGGCAATAAACGAGGGTCTCGCGAGGGAGAAGCACAGCAGGAAGGAGCTGTACGAGAAGGCCGAGCACGTGATCAGACGTGCGAGGAACCAGACGAAGTACCTCATGAAGGGCAAGTACATCCTGCCACCGCCGAAGGTCTGAGACTATCTGGTCCGACTCTGCGAAACACTTTCTCTCAAACCACTTAGCCCCGTTTCTGTCGAACCCATGTTGGTAGGGGCTGACCGGTCATCGCCCCGTCAATCTCGGGGGATGCCTCGATCGTATCTGCACGGCTCCTGAACACGTTTCCACATCTGGGGCACTCATGCGACTCGCAGTCGCACTCCAACCCGCAATGCGTGCAAGCCCGTCGTCCGCTCCGATGGCGGTTTTCCATATCAGTTGCCTCTCGCCGGGGTGTCGGTTGTTAACCTCTCCTTCGAGGCCGCGTTCAGCACGGGGCAGCTGCTCTCAGCCGTTGCTCGCTTCGTCTGGGCGCTGCAGATGTCGTCATCTCGCGTTGGCTTTCCGGAGCGTTCACCCGGTCGCCTGAGACGAGTCCCATGACCGTTGCTGGCTGTGAGCCAGTACGCACTGTCCTCGCGGTATTCGTTCCGGACATATCGGTCGAGGTTCTCATGCCTGCTACTGCGCTCGACCGGTAGTAAGTACAAGCCGAAGGTCATTGCACTCGCCCTCGAGAACACATCTCGACCTTCATCCAGACCTCGAAGAGCGCGGGGCTGCGCGCTCGATCCATCCGGGCCCTGCGCCATGTTTTCTCGCTCGCCGTGAACACGTGCAATCACTCTCTTCAAAAGCCTAATGACGCTTTTAGCTAATAAAACCTCCGTTTTAATAGGACAACGCTCACAGTATAATGAAAAGCATTATGGTACTGTGTCACTATACATTTTAATGGTGCTCGCATTGAAGGCAGTGAAAACCATAAAAGATCCAGAGGCTTTCGAAATACTGGCTGACGAAACACGGAGGAAGATCATCTACCTCCTCAAGGTGAAGGAGATGACCGTCAGCCAGATAGCGAGCGAGATAGGCCTGACTGTCCAAGCGATATACCACCACATACGGAAGATGAAGAAGGTCGGAGTCGTGGAGGTGGCGCGAGAGGAGCGCGTGGGCCATTTCATCGAGACGTACTACCGGTCCGCGGCCGAGATGTTCCATCTCTCATGCGGTGAGACCAAGGGCAAGCGGGAGCTAGAGGAGCTTACCAAGAGCGCACTCGAGGGCCTCGCTAAGATAGGGGCGATCTCAAAGCCTAGCGCCAAGTCAGCCAAGATGATAGCCAAAGCCGCCAACGAAATCGAGAAGTGCTGTGGCGCAGGCAAGTACACTGAGAAGATCGAAGACATGGACGACGTCGGTTTCTTTGTCAAGCAGACCATGCTCGAATACGCGGCTCTCATAACAGAGGACGACAAGAACTATGAGGAACGAACCAGGAGGAAGAGCGAGCTGAGAGACATTCTAAAATCCTGCTGCCCCTCGAACAAGAAATCGAAGAAGTGAATTCTCGAGAATCAGATGTTCGACTTCAGAGAAGCCCCATCTGGACTATCTCCACACTCTGGACCCCTTGAACACCTGCCAGGACCGACTCGACCTTCTCCACGCCCCCCTCCTTATCGTCAAGGACGACGAGCACGTGAATCGCATTGAGGCCGAAAGCGACGGGTTTCTTCTCGGACGCCTTCAGCTGCGCTCCCTCTGGCAAAGCCTTGGTTATGTTGTCCAATAGATCGTCGAGATTGACCTCCAAACCCTCCGGTAGGATTCGGTACTGTAGTGCGACTTCACCCATGGAATCACCTCACGGGCCCGAGAAGCCACACTCGGTACACGTGTATTTCACGCTCTGGTCCCTGCATCTCGTGCATCTTCCGATCGTGCCTCTGCCGCAATCCGGGCATGGGAATGTGGTCTCCGAGCTCTGGACGAGTCGGATTCCGCAAGAGGAACAAGCCTTCTCCTGGCCGGTCAAATCTTTCTACCTCGGAGCTGAGGAATATGCTATCTGTATATAACACCTGCTGATTTTCCGTTACGTTGTGGAACAGCTCTTTGAAGGTATTACGAAGCGTCCCGCGGAAAAGACGTGCGACCAGAAATCTACGATATTCGCGTCCCGATCATCACAACATGGTCGGATGAGGGTGCCAGCATGCGCAACATCGGCGCAATCTTCGGACCGCGTCAAGATCATCCATGGTACGGTTTCGCAAGCGGAAAGTATAAAGTTCTTCCTGAGTTCCAGATTTTATAATTCATTAATGATTGTATTAACCGTTATTTTTATCCGATATTCGAACGGAATTCCTCTGAGAGCGTGAAGATGAGGCAAGCATTAAATAATAAAACGGACTACACGCCCTGCTGAAGCAGCCTCGGGTATCCGCGCCGCCCACGGGCCCGTAGCTTAGCTAGGTAGGAATCTCATGCATACTTTGTGTATAAGACTCCCTAGAAAGAGCATCTGCCTTTTAAGCAGGTGGCCCGGGGTTCGAATGACTAAGTCTCACAGACTAGTCTCGGAAATCCCCGCGGGCCCGCTTGGCGGCGCGCCGAGAGATCCCAAGGTGGGTTCGGAAATGAATGCTACTCGTGAGCACGGTCCCGCGCTTGTGGGGTGATTTCGAAATGGTTGAGGAATCTAACGTTCTGGAGCATGAGCTCGTACCTGAGCATTATGTCATGCCAGAGAAGGAGGTCGGTAAGGTCCTGAAGCAGTACGGCCTGACGAAGGACCAGCTTCCGAAGATCAGACTGTCCGACCCGTGCATACTAACGCTCGACGCCATATCTGGCCCTGTCGAGGAAGGAATGATCATCAGAATCGTCAGGCGTAGCGCGACCAGCGGCATGGCGGTCTGCTATAGGCTTGTAATTCGGGGGTGAACACTTTGAGGGAGCTTGTCGAGACCTATTTCAAAGAGCGGAGCATAGTCAACCATCATATCGCATCGTACGACGATTTCCTGCCGACTCTGGATCATCCCAACAGCAGGATGCAGATGATCGTGGACAACGTCCGCGCGTCACCGGACGAGTCCTATAGAGGGGTCATCAGGCTGGACCCGGACAGGACCGAGGGTAAGATCACCGAGATACGCCTCGGCAGGAAGAGGGACGAGAAGACCGGTTCTATCGACCCGAACGCCAAGCCGACCATCTCCGTTGGGAGTCCGATAATCAAAGAGGCCAACGGTGCGACGCACGCGCTGTACCCGATGGAAGCAAGGTTGAGGAATCTGAACTACTCGGCCCCGATTTATCTTGAATTCACACTGACCGAGGACGGCATCGAGAGAGAGCCAGAGAAGGTACATATCGGCAATCTGCCGATCATGATCCAGTCCAAGAAGTGCAATCTTCACAGAGACAACATCGATCTAGACCGCGAGCCGACGCCAGAGGAGATGAACACGTTCCTCACGACGATGGGCGAGGACCTGTGCGACCCCGGCGGATACTTCATCATCGGCGGCACGGAGCGTGCGCTCATATCGCTCGAGGACCTGGCTCCCAACAGGGTGATGGTCGAGCTCAACGAGAGATACGGCACCCGCCTCCACGTCGCCAAGGTGTTCTCCCAGAGGGAGGGCTACAGAGCTCTCACACTGATGGAGAAGAAGAAGGACGGCGTGTTGGTCGTCTCCGTGCCAGCAGCGTCCGGACAGATACCGCTCATCGTGCTGATGAAGGCTCTCGGAATGGAGAGTGACGAGGAGATATACAGAGCCATAGTCTCGGACCCACAGATGGCCAACATCGTATACGCGAACATAGAGGAGTGCCAGAACAAGAAGCTCTACCCGCCGAACGGGATATTCACGACCGAGGACGCGATCCTCTTCCTCGAGCGCAAGTTCGCAACCGGCCAGGCGAAGGAGTACCGCGCGAAGAAGGTGGAGAGCATCATCGACAGGTCGCTCCTGCCTCATTTGGGCGACACGGGCGATGTGCGCTTGAAGAAGGCGATCTTCCTCGGCAGGGTTGCGAGGAGCATCCTCGAGATGGAGCTCGGCAAGAGGAAGGCGGATGACAAGGATCACTACGCCAACAAGCGTCTCAAGCTGGCAGGCGACCTCATAGAGGACCTCTTCAGGGTCTCCCTGACGAACCTGATCAAGGATCTCAAGTACCAGCTCGAGGGGGGCTACACGAGGAAGAAGGGCCTGAGGATATCGTCGGCCATTCGGCCAGACCTGTTGACCCACAGGCTCCTGCACGCGTTCGCCACCGGAAACTGGGTCGGCGGAAGGGCGGGCGTCTCGCAGCTGCTAGACCGGACCTCCAACATGAGCGCTCTATCGCATCTGAGGAGGGTCACATCGCCTCTCACGAGGAGTCAACCACACTTCGAGGCGAGGGACTTACACCCCACACAGTGGGGCCGGCTCTGTCCGAACGAGACTCCCGAGGGCCAGAACTGCGGTCTAGTGAAGAACTGCGCGCTGATAGTCGACGTCTCCGAGGGGGCTGACGAGAGAGAGATGATATGGCTTCTGAGGGATCTCGGCGTGAGGGAGGTCAGCGAGCATCAGACCACCGAGACCAGGGTGTATGTCAACGGAGACCTGATAGGGCTCTACGACAAGCCCAAGGAGCTCGTGGAGGAAGTACGCCAGAGGAGGCGTTCAGGCCTTCTGTCGCACGAGGTCAACGTGCGGTTCGACGGCAACATGAACGAGATCATAATCAACTGCGACGAGGGCAGGCTGAGAAGGCCGCTGCTCGTCGTGCGTCACGGGAGGACGCTGATGACCCGGACCCACCTCGAGGCCATGCGCTCGGGAAAGACCACGTGGTCCGACCTGATACGCGAGGGCGTCGTCGAATGGGTGGACGCTGAGGAGGAGGAGGACTCCTTCATCGCGGTCTTCGCGTACGACACGCCTGAGAAGTGCAGCCACTGCGGCAAGATCCTCTCCGAGCTGGATGCCGACTGGAGGAATCCGGGAGAGGAGGGTAAGGTGGTGCTCGAATGCAGAACCTGCGGCGGGACGATGCAGGTCGAATCGCTGCTGGTCGACGAGTACACGCACCTGGAGGTCGACCCGATGGTCATCCTGGGCGTCTGCTCGGCGGTCGTTCCCTACCCGGAGCACAACTCCAGCCCCAGGGTCACTATGGGTTCTGGTATGGCGAAGCAATCCCTGGGACTCAGCTCATCCAACTACAGGATTCGCCCGGACACGAGGAGCCACATACGGCACTATCCGCAGAAGCCGTTGGTGACGTCGAAGCCCATGGAGTTCGTCAACTTCGATCGCAGGCCCGCAGGGCAGAACTACGTGGTCGCCATCCTATCGTACCACGGGTACAATATGGAGGATGCGGTCGTCATGAACAAGTCGTCTATCGAGCGGGCGCTCGGCAGGTCTTCGTTCATGAGGACGTACAGGGCCGAGGAGAGGAGGTACCCCGGCGGCCAGGAGGACCACTTCGAGATACCCAGCCCCGATGTCAGGGGCGCGAGGACGGACCTTTCATACAGCAACCTCGGAGAGGACGGCCTGATCAGCCCGGAGACGAGAGTCGAAGGCGGAGAAGTCCTGATCGGCAAGACCTCTCCCCCGAGGTTCCTCGAGGAGGAGGCGGATTTCCTCACGCCGCAGAAGAGGCGCGAGACATCCGTGACCGTTCGCCCGGGAGAGAAGGGTTGGGTCGACAGCGTGATGCTAACAGAGTCCGAGAACGGCTCCCGTCTAGTCAAGGTCAAGGTGAGGGACGAGCGCACCCCCGAACTCGGGGACAAGTTCGCATCGAGGCACGGCCAGAAGGGTGTAATCGGCTTGCTGGTCGACCAGCACGACATGCCCTTCACCGATAGCGGCATGGTTCCGGACCTGATAATCAACCCGCACGCGATCCCGTCGCGTATGACCGTCGCGCATGTGCTGGAGATGGTCGGAGGCAAGGTCGGCTCGATGGAGGGCCGTATCATGGACGGCACGCCGTTCAGCGGCGAGCGTGAGGAGGCCATAAGGGATGCGCTCGTGAAGAACGGGTTCAAGCACAACGGCAAGGAGGTCATGTACGACGGCGTAACTGGCAGGATGATAGATGCCGAGATATTCATCGGCGTCATCTACTATCAGAAGCTGCATCACATGGTCTCCGGGAAGCTGCATGTGAGGAGCCGCGGGCCCGTGCAGATACTCACCAGACAACCGACCGAGGGCCGGTCCAGGCAGGGTGGCCTCAGGTTCGGAGAGATGGAGAGGGATTGTCTCATCGGCCACGGAGCGGCCATGGTGATCAAGGATAGGCTGCTGGACGAGTCGGACGGCACGCTGCAGTACGTCTGCGGCAACCCGACCTGCGGCCACATAGCTATATTGGATAGGCGCGGCACGTTCAGGTGCCCCGTCTGCGGAAACAACTCGAAGATATCCCAGATACAGACGTCGTACGCGTTCAAGCTGCTTCTGGACGAGCTGCTGTCGCTCGGAGTCGTCATGCGCCTGCAACTGGAGGACTTGAAATGATGATCACGGGTGTAACCAAGAGGATATCTGCGATTAAGTTCGCGATGCTCTCCCCTGAGGAGATACGCAAGATGTCGGCCACGAAGATAATCACCGCCGACACCTACGATGACGACGGGTTCCCGATAGACATGGGTCTCATGGACCCGCATCTAGGCGTCATAGAGCCCGGCCTCAGGTGCAAGACATGTGGCAAGAAGGTCGACGAGTGCTCCGGCCACTTCGGCCACATCGACCTGGCGATGCCAGTCATCCATGTGGGTTATGTCAAGGAGATCAAGAAGCTGCTACAGTCCACGTGCAGGTCATGCGGACACCTTCTGCTGACGAAAGAGCAGGCAGATGAGTACGTAAAGCAGCGCGACCGCATCGAGGAGCTCACGGGCAACACCATCGAGAGCTCGTACATATCTGCAGAGTCGGCGAAGGACGCATCATCGAGGACCACGTGCCCGCACTGCAGCGCCGTTCAGCTCAAGATCACGCTCGACAAGCCGACCACCTTCCGTGAGGAGGGTCATAAGCTCACCCCGAAGGAAGTTCGGGAGCGGCTGGAGCGCGTCCCGGACGGCGACCTCGTCGTCCTAGGCATCGACCCTGGCGTGTGCAGGCCCGAGTGGATGGTGCTCACCGCGCTCCCGGTGCCGCCGGTCACGGTGAGGCCATCGATAACGCTCGACTCCGGCGATCGGTCGGAGGACGACGTCACGCACAAGCTCGTGGACGTCCTTAGGATCAACCAGAGGCTCCGCGAGAACAGGGACGCTGGTGCGCCGCAGCTGATAGTCGAAGACCTATGGGAGCTGCTGCAGTACCATATCACGACGTACTTCGACAACCAGACTTCCGGCATTCCGCCGGCGAGACACAGGTCCGGCAGACCGCTGAAAACGCTCGTGCAGCGTCTGAAGGGCAAGGAGGGGAGGTTCAGGAGCAACCTGTCTGGGAAGCGCGTCAACTTCTCCGCGAGGACAGTCATATCACCCGATCCGATGCTGTCGATCAACGAGGTCGGAGTCCCGGTCACGGCGGCGAGGGAGCTGACGGTGCCGCTCAGGGTTACCGAGAGGAACCAAGTCTTCGCGAAGGAGATGTGCGCGCGCGGTCCAAGTCCGGAAGGCCCTGGATATATTCCGGGCGTGAACTACGTAATACGTTCGGACGGTAGAAGGATCAAGATAACCGACAAGAACGCGGAGACGGTGGCCGAGGGGGTCGAGACTGGCTACATCGTCGAGAGGCACCTTGTCGACGGCGATATAATCCTGTTCAACAGGCAGCCGTCGCTTCACAGGATGTCGATCATGGCACACGAGGTCAGGGTCATGCCTCACAAGACGTTCAGGTTCAACCTCTGCGTCTGCCCGCCGTACAACGCGGACTTCGACGGCGACGAGATGAACCTACACGGTCTGCAGAGCGAGGAGGCCAGGGCGGAGGCGAAGGTGCTGATGAGGGTGCAGGAGCACATTCTGTCGCCCAGGTTCGGCGGGCCGGTCATAGGCGCGATCCACGACCATATAACGGGGTCATTCATGTTGACATACAAGGGCTCCGCCTTCACCAGGGAGGAGACCGTCAGGATGCTGGAGAAGGTGGTCGATCTTGACCTTCCGGAACCTGCGGTCAAGAAGCCCGTGGAGATGTGGTCCGGCAAGCAGCTTTTCAGCATGATCCTGCCGAAGGATCTGCACATGACCTTCAAGGCGTCCATCTGCCAGAATTGCGAGAGCTGCAAGAGGGAGGCCTGCGAGAACGACGCGTTCGTCGTCATAAGGAGCGGGATTCTCCTGTCGGGGACGATCGACGAGAAGGCCCTGGGCGCTTTCAAGGGTAGGGTGCTCGACAAGATGGCGAGGGACTACGGACCCGACAAAGTGAGGGCGTTCATCGACCGTGCCACGAAGCTCGCCGTAGGCGCGATCACGATGCGCGGGTTCACCACGGGCATAGACGATGAGGACATACCCAGCCAGGCCAAGCGCGAGATAGATGACGCGATGGTCCAGGCGAAGCTGAAGGTCGAGGAGCACATAGGCGCCTACAGGCGCGGGGAGCTCGAGCAGATGCCAGGTCGGTCGCTCGAGGAGACGCTCGAGGTGGAGATCATGAAGGTCCTGGGCAAGGCGAGGGACACCGCGGGACAGATTGCGGGAAGGCACCTCGGTCTCGAGAACTCGGCGGTCATCATGGCCAAGTGCGGCGCGAGAGGATCGATGTTGAACCTGAGCCAGATGGCGGGTGCGATCGGCCAGCAGGCCGTCAGAGGGGAACGTCTGTCGAGAGGTTACTGGAACAGGACGCTCCCGCATTTCGAGCAGGGCGCCCTCGGCTCCGAGGCACGCGGATTCATCAAGAACTCGTACAAGAGCGGGCTCTCGCCGACCGAGTACTTCTTCCACTCGATGGGTGGAAGAGAGGGGCTGGTCGACACGGCCGTCAGGACATCGAGGTCTGGTTACATGCAGAGGCGTCTGATCAACGCCCTCGAGGACGTGAAGGTCATGCAGGATGGCACTGTCAGGAACACTGCGGGCACCATCATACAGTTCATCTATGGAGAGGACAACATCGACCCCATGAGGGCCGTGCAGGGCGATTCGGTGGACGTGGACGACGTCATCCTAACGGTTCTGGGTGACGAGGGGGAGCTGATCGCCAAGGTGCGCGAGAAGGGCGTCGTCAGCTACGGAATACAGGACAAGGACATGCTCGAGCCGTCCTCGACCGCAGAATCCGACGAGGATGCGGACTTCGACGCCGGCGGCGGAGAGGAGGGATGATCTGATGGTTGCTAAAGGCGCAGTCGCAGTCTTCACCCGCAAGGGCGTGGACGAGAAGGTCGCGAAGGAGCTCGTCGATAGCGGGTACACGTACACCAAGGTCGCGCGTGCGGACGAGAAGACGCTCAGGAAGATAGAGAAGATACTCGGCGAGAGGAAGCTGAAGAAGGTGCTCTCGGCCATCAAGACGAAGGAGCGCGCACCCAAGATGAAGGTGGCGAAGCCGCCGAAGAAGGTGAAAGTATCGAAGAAGCAGCTTCCCAGCAAGATCGACCCGCCGGGCGCGTTGGAGCAGAAGATGGTCAAGATGCTGGCGAAGTCAGGGCTGGAGCTCCCGAGGGCCGTGCTGCAGGAATTCGTCGCCCGGCTCGACGGCACGGACATGCCCGATAAGACGCTCGATAAGGTGCTCAAACTCGCCCACGAGCGGTTCGAGGGGCACAAGATCGACCCGAACGAGTCAGTGGGCATCATCGCGGCGCAGAGCATAGGTGAGCCTGGTACGCAGATGACGATGAGGACTTTCCACTACGCCGGTGTCGCCGAGATGAACGTCACACTGGGCCTTCCCCGGTTGATAGAGATCGTAGATGCGAGGCGCGTGCCCAGCACGCCCATAATGGAGATACATCTCGCAGAGAATATCCGCAACGACCTCGATAAGGTCAGGGCGATGGCGTCCGATGTCGAGCGGACCACCGTCATAGACATCGCCGATGTCGAGACGGACATCGGGAGCATGGAGGTCAAGGTCAAGCTCGACAAGCGTAAGATGGGGCGCAAGAGTCTCACGCCCGAGGATGTCCTGAAGCGCATCAGCAAGGCCAAGGGCCTGAAGGGTTTGGCCGAGATGCGCGAGGGCATGATCGTCGTCAGGTGTGACGAACCGTCGTTCAAGAAGCTCCTGCGTCTGTCGGAGGACACGAAGCACACCCCGATCAAGGGCATAGAAGGCATACACAGGGCGGTCATCAGAAAGGTCGGCAACCACTACGTGGTGTATACCGAAGGCTCGAATCTCGAGAAGGTGCTGGAGATGGAGCAAGTCGACAAGACGCTGACGACCACGAACAGCACACTGGAGATATTCGAGGTGTTGGGGATAGAGGCTGCCAGGAACTCGATCATAAACGAGGCAACGAAGACGCTCGAGGAGCAGGGTCTCACGGTCGACATAAGGCACATCATGCTCGTGTCCGACCTGATGACGAACGACGGCGACGTCAAGGCGATAGGCAGGCACGGCATATCCGGTAGGAAGTTCAGCGTTCTCGCGAGAGCAGCGTTCGAGATAACGTCTGCGCACCTGCTCAGAGCCGGCATGACTGGAGAGGTCGACGCCCTCGAAGGCGTTGTCGAAAACATTATAGTGGGCCAGCCGGTTACTGTCGGTACTGGCGCCGTGAATCTGATATGGACTCCGGCCAAGAAGAAGGGAGGCGACAAGGCATGATCGACATCGCGAGGGCGCTCAAATCGGCCTCGGTCACCGGCAAGGTCTTATTCGGCCGCGCGGAGACGAGGAAGTCCGTGGCTAGCGGCGAGGCGAAGCTGGTCGTATTGTCGTCGAACTGCCCCTCCAAGGATGAGTTCATGTCCGGGGGTTCCACGAAAGCCATCGAGTTCCCCGGGACGAACGTTGAGCTGGGCGCCGCATGCGGAAAACCCTACGCGATCTCAGTGCTGGCGGTCGTGGCTCCGGGAGATTCCAACATACTGTCGGCATGATAAATGAGTGGTCGTATGGGCGACATCACCTTCACGGGGGACACCCTTCGGTATATATCTCTTTTCGAGAAGATCACGAACACGCAGATCAAGGACTGCATGGAGACCGAGGAGAAGCTTGTGTTCGTCGTCGAGAAGGGACAGGGTAGCAGGGCCGTGGGAAAGAAGGGCGAGAACGTCATCCGCCTCAAGAACCTCACGGGCAAGAACATACACGTCATCGAGTACTCGGACGATCCCGAGACGTTCATAGGGAACGTGTTCCACACGTATGGCGTGCAGTCGGTATCCCTCGAATCGCGCGGAAATATAGTGCACGCGACCGTAACGGTCGATCCCCAGCTCAAGGGGAAGGCGATCGGCAAGAACGGCAAGAACCTGCGGATTGCGCGCGAAGTGGTTAGCAGGCATCACAACGTGCAGAGCATCAGCGTCGCCTGAGCGGCATCCTCTCGACTTCAAGTCGGTCGGCGGTCGGATACTCTTCTACAAGGAAAGATTCCAGCTCCAGCTCGTTCGCGATCTCCTCGAGTACCCACGGGGCGACCTCCAGTCGAGACTTCTCAGTATCGCGCCAGAGCAGCTCTGGTGGCACATCGTAGTCGCGGGCTAGCATGCGCATGACCTGTACTGGCCGGTCCGTCTCGACGACCCCTTTCAGGAGCGTGCCGTCCTCCGTGAGTATCTCATGCGGCTTGCGCACGTTCCGTCCTCTGCGGGTGATACGCCTTCTCAGCTGAACGCCGTCCTTGAAAGCGGAGGAGCAGTAGTGCAGCGGTGTCGGATGCTCCTCGCGCAGTAATTCCATGGCGAGCTCTTCGCTGCCGGCGACGCCGGATGATATGTCGCCCCTCGAACCCATACCGAGCCTGGTCAGCGCCTGCCAGTTGGTCTCGGAGAACTCCAGCTCGTTCAGGTTGACGAAGTCCAACTCCTCTTCATCCGCGAATGCGATGACCGCCTTGAGGCCGTCCTCGTGTCCTGGGACTGCGGGTACCTCGAGACCGACCGACATACCCTGTTTCCTGGCCACATCGACTGCGCCCGCGAACTCAGTCCGTGGGAGCCTCTTCCACATGCCAGTCGGTGGATGGAACCTGATTTCATCCAGGCCAGCCTTTGCGACTCGCCTTATCGACCGAGGGTTCGCCATAGATGTGTAGAGGTGGATGTGATGGTCATCCCCGAACGCCTTCTTCAACATCCGGATGGCGTTGACCGTTCGGTCGATGCTTATCAGCGGATCACCGCCTGTGATGCCCGTGCCTAGGGCATCCATCAGCTTCGCCTCCTTCACCGCCTGTGACGCACGCTCGATCCTCATCTCGTTCGCGAAGAACACGTCCTTCCCCTTCTTCTGATGCGAGAGGGGGCAGTAGAAGCACCTTCGGGCGCATTTGCCAGTGACGAGGAGCACGAGCTTGGCGCCCTTCTCGCAAAGGCCGCACCCATTTGGCAGCCGCCCCGTGTAAGCCGCCCCCTTCTCCATCTTGAAGACACGAGTCACGTCCGAACAGTATCCGTGGAGCGATAATAAACCGTCGTTCGCGGACCTGACGCAAAAGGCTAAGAACATCCTCGGGTGATGCGTCATACCATGGAGAGGAGAAATGGCGTGATCCTTGCGCTGGACGTGACGTCCAGAGAGGAGGCGATTCAGGTCGCGGAGGCTGTACGCGACCATGTAGACGCGATAAAGATAAACTGGCCGTTGATACTCGGGGCCGGTCCCGACATCATTTCCGAGATGGCCGGACTCAGCCCCGTCATCTGTTACATGAAGATCGCCGACATACCAAACACTAACCGACTGATCGTCGAGCAGACCATGGCTCGCGGCGCCGAGGCGGTGATATGTCACGGTTTCGCGGGCGCCGACTCCGCCAGAGCGTGCGTCGACGCTGCCAAGGGGCAGGTCTTCGTGGTCACGGAGATGAGTCATCCGGGTGGACAGGAGTTCACTGCACCGGTGGCCGAGAAGCTGGCACTCCTGGCCAAGGACGTCGACGCGAGAGGGATCGTCGCCCCCGCGACCCGGCCGGAGCGCGTCGCCGAGCTCAGAAAGTCGGTCGGGGACCTCGAAATCATCAGTCCTGGCGTGGGCGTGCAGGGCGGAAAGGCATCCGACACGCTGAAGTCAGGCGCGACCTACGTCATAGCGGGTCGGACGATTTACCAGGCCGAGGATCCGCGCGAGGCCGCAAGGGCGCTGTCCGAAGAGGCTCGGACCGCCCTATGAGGCTGCAATCGGGTGGTGGGGCTTACGACACTACTCCGGCCTGCATGCCAGATGTACAATTTCGACCTTCGGCCCACGCAAGTTCTCTCCGATAACGTATATATAGCCCTCCCGGTATCGGTGGGCTACTATCGCTAGGTGGAAGATTCGTTGGCTGAGACAAGGGATGATCCTCCTAGGCCGCTTCTATCCAGGCTTTTCCGCAGGGGGGAAGCGCCTACCGGATTCGGCAAATGGTCCAGGGCGAACTGGTCAGCCCTAGCTATGCTAGTCCTTATCTTCCTTCTCGCCCTGGTTCTCCGTTCATACTTCGCCTACGACATCTCCACGGGCAATGATTACCTCGTATCCGGGGGATCTGACTCGTACTATTGGCGGAGGATCATCGATTACAATGTCGAGACAGGCGATTCGCTGTATTGGGATTACCTGATCAACTTCCCGAACGGCCTGAGGAACCCCAGACCGCCGTTCTACAGCATGTCGGTGGCCGTACCAGCGGTCATAGCAGCGGACATGTTCGAGTCGGTCAGCGACTCCGTAGGGTTCATGTTCGTGTGGTCGACGGCCTTCTGGGGCGCGTTGACCGTTGTGCCGGTCTATATGCTCGGTAAGGAGACCTTCGGGAAGAGGGCGGGTTTGATATCGGCGTTCCTGCTCGCGGTCATGCCTACCCACGTGCAGCGTAGCGTCCTCTCCAACGCAGACCACGACGCCTTCATATTGTTCTTCATAGTCCTCACGTTCTACTTTCTGCTCAAGTCGATCAAATCGCAGCAGCACATACGTTGGGTCGATAGCTGGGGGAGCCTCGCGAGCATAAAAGCCGGCATGAAGGCATATTTCTCACAGAGCAAGACGCCGATCCTGTACGCATTCCTGGCAGGTACCGCGTTCGGATGTGTCATCATGGCGTGGGTGGGATACGCCTACGTCGCGGTGCTCATACTGGCCTATCTCCTACTCCAGATCCTTCTCAATCGTTTCAAGGATATCGACTCGACCAGCGCGACCATCCTGGTCATGATATGCATGGCCTTCGGATTCCTGATCGCCTTCCCGGTCTACTTCGAGCAGTCACTGATCGCCGTCCGGTTCGACATCCCCGTATACCTGTTCATCGCAGCTTCGTTCTTCGCGCTTCTGTTCGTGGTCTCGAGGGACTACCCGTGGACGATGACGCTCCCCGCGATCGGCATGATACTCGTGGTCGGAGTGCTCGGCATCATGGCCGTCTACCCAGAGCTCGGCGAGGCCATAATCTCCGGGCAGGGGTATTTCGCCCAGAACAAGCTGTACTCGACTATCGCCGAGGCCCGCGCGCCTCAGTTCAGCGAGCTAGCGATGTCGTTCGGCATGGTCACATTCTTCCTCTCGCTCATCGGGCTCATCTATGCCTTGCTGAAGATACCCAAGGAGACGTCGGCCGGGTACATATTCATCGTGGCCTGGCTCTCAGCGGCCATATTCATGGCGATATCCGCGGGCAGGTTCATGTTCAACGCCGCCCCCGCATTCGCCCTCGCCGCCGGCTGGGTCCTCCTGATAATCGTGGACAAGCTCGACTTCAACAGCGTCAGGAAGGCGCTCGACGGTGCGAGCGGGTCTTTCAGACAGGTGTTCAGGAAGAGCATCAAGATCCGGCACATCGTGGGCGCCCTGTTCCTCGCATTCTTCATCGTCATGCCCAACGTGTGGTTCAGCGTGGACGCTGGTATCCCGTCGGAGACGAAGCGCTCGTACGACAAGCAGATATTCAACAGCATGCCCGAGTTCATGCAGCCTGCCGGATACGACACGTACAACGGCTCGAACTGGTATCTCGGCGCGTTCGGATACTCGCTACCTCTGCCTAGCCAGTATTATCCTGCTGCATGGGATTGGTTCGCCGAACAGGACGCGGACATCTATCCGGAAACCAGCCGTCCAGCCTATGTCGCCTGGTGGGACTATGGTTTCGAGGCTGTTCAGGAGGGGGCGCACCCGACCGTCGCGGACAACTTCCAGAACGGCTATCAGCTGACTGGTAACGCCATCATGGCGCAGTCCGAGGAGGACACGATCGCGCTGTTCGCCTTCCGCCTGCTCCAGTACGCCTACTTCGCGGACGAGGACAAGAAGCTCTCCATCATCGACCTCTTCGATGAGTATGGTATCTCGAGCAGTCAGATGAGCCACATCCTGACCGGGCCCGGGGAGGACATCGTCGACGAGGTACTCAGCGATCCAGATGTCTACGGACCCATGGCGAGCGACATGACTGATGCCAACGCACGCATCGTGGCTGGTCGCGAGGCGCTCGCCGTCATAGGCGTCGAACCTCTGGTGTCGTTCTACGACGACCTGTGCGAAACCCTCGGCTGGGAGATACGCTACTTCAATGTCGATTCGAGAATGTTCCCGTACTCGGCGATGAGCACGGGCATATTCTATGCCCCGGCGAAGCTCTCGGACAGACGTATAATCGGCTCCGTCCCAATAGATTTCTTCGAGATCAAGGCCGTCACCGAAACGGGCTCCACCGTCAGCTTGGACATGATGACGCCGGATATGCGCATCGTGGACTACACGATCGAGTACGAGGACATGTTCTACGATAGCATGTTCTACAGGGCGATGTGCGGTTTCAGCGGAACCGACATCGGCACGGCGAACGACGGACTCCCGGGCGATTCGGGAGCGGTCAGCGCTCAGCAACCTATGCCCGGCTGGAATATGACCCACTTCAGGATGGTCTACAGAACGGCGTACTACAACCCTTACTCGTCCGATGAGGTCCAGCAGCACCAGGACGCGTGGGAGGCGGTCAGCTACGAAGATGCGATCAGTCTGGCAGGCCGCATCCAGGCCGGCGAGATGGATGGGATGATCGATGTGAGCGCCAGATCGCTGTACCACTACGGCACGGTCTTTCTGAAGTACTATCATGGCGCATACTTGAACGGCACTGTCACGACGGAGGACGGCTCGGTCGTCCCGGGCGCGCGGGTGACGATTCTCGATGAGTACGGAATCCCACACGACATGGTATTCACCGATGCCGATGGAAGGTATTCGGTCCTAGCACCGTTCGGAAACCTCTCACTCGTGGTATCGTCCGGCGACCACGCGCTCAACGTACAGTTGCAGGGCAGCAATGTGATGGGGACCTTCGAGGTCAACGTCACAGACGACCAGTCGATGAGGGTCAAGCAGGACCTGGACATGGACGGCGAGTACGATTACATAATCAACAAGGATTGCGTGGTTCCCAGCGGCGGGATCAGCGGGGATGTGTTCTGGGACGTCGACCTCGACGGCAACTACACGGCCACGAGCGATGAATTTTTCGAGGATGGCATCGTCTACGCTAGGGACAACGTCAACGGCGTCGAGCACTCCTCGGAACTGTCGGAAGGGTACTTCAGCATCGTCCTGCCGCCGGGACAGTACACCGTCTACACGGAGCTGACGGGTCTCAAGATGCTGATATCTGAAGAAGTCAATGTCACATCCGGCATGGATGGTGCAGCGAACCTGCCTGTCGAGCCAGGGGTCGTGATCGGCAACATAACCACCCCTGACGGAACGCCTCTGGAGGGAATCGATGTCCATCTCAGGATGACCGCAGAGAGTTGCGAACACTCGACGGTCACCAACTCCACGGGCGGCTTCTCGTTCCCACTTATCATCCCTGGTACCTACTCCCTGGAGACGGACGATCCCGATTGGATGCTGTTCGAGACGGTCGTCTCTCCGAGGGGTGGCGGGATTCTCATGGGCGACTACGCGGCGTTCGAGAGGACCACCTTCAAGGCCAGGATCACCATGGACGGCAGCCCTGTGCCTTATGCCGCGTACAGCTTGACCAACGAGTACTACTCGCCCGACAGCGTGTCCGGTCTGGCTGACAAGTACGGATGGATCGAGGCGGAGGTGCCCGGAGGATACTGGACGCTCTACGCGGTCTATCCGACAGGCGATGTGGATTACTCAGGGTTCGCATCGATTGACACCTACTCTCAGAGCAGCGTCTCTGTGACGGTCGCGCTCGAGCAGTCGTTCACGGTCAAGATAAGCTGCAGGACGCCCTCCGGAAGCCTGGTGAAGGGGACGCCCGTGATATTCGTCGCCGATGATGGCACAAGGGTCCAGTTCATGACCAATACCCTTGGGGAGATGGAAGGGCGCCTCCCGGCAGGGACCTACGATGTCATGTATTGGGCCATCGCGGGGAATGGGGTGTACTCCGGCAGCATCACGATCGACAGCGACATCACCAACCTCAGACTCTACGCCGAGAAAGCGATGATTGCGTCCGGCTATCTATGGACGGATGATGACAGCTCGGGCTCGATTGGCGTCGACGAGGCTAGCCCGTACACTCTGATGCGTGTTACAGACGATTACGGGCGAACCTACTACTTCAGGTCTGTTGACGACGCACTCTACAGGATGATGGTCCTCGAGGGCGATTGGATATTCGTGTCACTCGGCGAATCGGGGTATTCGTCCTGGACATTCCCCGCGCTCTTCGGAGACGAGGTGCAGAACCTGACGCTGTTAGTCGAGCCCGACCCAGTGACGGTGACTGGGTGTGTGACGGTCGACGGCGTGGGAATACGGGGCATCCAGGTCACCTTCGAGCCGGATCTGTTTACATCTGACTCCGTGACGGTCGAGACCGGGACCGGCGGTTATTTCACCGCGTCGATGTCACCGTCCGACTACACGGTCGTGATTGACCAGGACTACGGGCTCATACCTGGCGTGAGGCTTCAGCACGAGTCTGAGGTGACGCTCTCCCCGTCGGGCGAGGCGCTCGCCTTGGACATCTCCGCGGTCGCGAGGGCGGAGGTTCACGGGAATGTGTTCGGTGCGGCGGACGACATATATGTATCTATCAGCGGGCCAGAGGATGTCACGGTGAATGTCACGCTATATTCGTACTCCGCCTGGGTGCAGCCAGGGACTTACACTATCCATGCCTCAGGTACGACGGGG
>JAJISI010000069.1 GCA_022848805.1 Thermoplasmatota archaeon | reverse complement strand
ATATACTCAACGCCTGCGACCATGACAGGGGCTCCCAGAGGCGCCTCCACGGATATCGAGGGTTTCTTGAACGGGTACTCGCTCGATGCGGTCTTCTGCATGACATCCGCGAGGCCGCGGATGTCGAACGCCTCCGGTTCCGTCGGAGGGTTTGAAGCGATCTCGTGAAGCATCCTGAAGCTGAGGATGAAGTTGGCGGTCCGGCGGATCTGCCTCACTATCCTCGCTGCAGACACCCTAGCTTCCCTCGGGAGTTCCTTACCGAGGGTGATGAATTCAGCATGGACCATTATCGGCGATATCAGGTTCGTCACATCGTGGGCTAGGATGTCGAAGTAGGCATCTGCTAGGCTACGCTTCTCGTCTTGGTCCGACTCAGACGTCGTGTATTCCTCCAAACTGTCACCCCGATCGAATACGGTGGCGCGGCCCGGCTTCCCCACTTCCTCAAGAGCCACCGTGACTGAATCTATTCGGCAGATGCTATTTATGGGTTTCCCGGCCCCCGCACTGGAGGAACACGGAAGAAGAGGGGCGCCTGAGCTAGGGGGGATACCTGCGCGTCCTCGGACGAATTTCTGGGCTACTGAGTCAGAAAGAAATATCTCAAAGATACTGCTTCACCCAGTAGGAGACAAGTCTGAGCTCGCCGAGCTCAGCGAAAAGCCCATTGCCTGATTGAGCCCTGTGTCGTCCCACGGGTGTGGACTCGATCCGGGCAAGGGGGGATCAGAACGTGTTCGGAGAGTTCCAGAAGACATTGCGGGGATACATCCGCAGCGAGTTCATGAGAGATTATGGCAAGCTCAACGTCCTCGCAGCGATAATCGGAGTCTTCGGCGCGTTCATCGCAATAGCGTTCAGATGGATGATCGATGCGTTCCAGGAAATATTCTTCGTGGGCGGATCCCCGCTCGATAATTCTCTCGGCGTATGGATCATCGTCGTGCCGGCGATAGGTGCGGTGTTCGTCGGAGTGATCATATACTGGCTCGCACCGGAGGTTAAGGGTGCCGGCGTCGCCGATGTCATGCGTGGTGTGGTCGCGAATCGGGGGCGTTTCAGAGCGCGGGTACCGGCGCTCAAGGCGTTGGCCTCCGCCATCACCCTAGGGTCGGGTGGCTCGGGCGGTCGTGAGGGGCCGATTGTCCAGATAGGCGCCTCGTTCGCCTCCGTCGTCGGGCAGAAGCTCAAGCTGACGAGCTCGGAGCTGAGAATCATGGTGGCATGCGGAGCGGCCGGAGCGATAGCCGCCACGTTCAACACGCCCATCGCTGGCGCCGTGTTCGCCCTCGAGCTGCTCCTACTCGAGTTCAAGACAAGGTCGTTCGTCCCGCTCATCGTGTCGTCGGTCTTCGCCACCCTGGCGTCGCGTCATTACCTTGGCGACAACCCGACATTCGCCCTCGTCGCCGAGTACCGGCTCGAGAACCCGTACGAGCTGGTGTTCTACCTCGGACTCGGCCTTCTGGCAGGTCTTGTGGGCGTGTTGTTCATCAAGGTGTTCTACAGGCTGGAAGACGCCTTCGACGCAATCTCGATCCCGATGTACGCCAAACCGCTCATCGGCGCTTCGCTCGTCGGGGCGGTCGGCCTGTTCTACCCGCAGGCGTTGGGCGTCGGATATGACTCTGTGACGAACGTGCTCAACGGCACCATGGAGATGCCGTCGGCGCCAGTCATGGCAATCTTGTTCCTCGGGCTGCTCGTCATAGTCAAGATGTTAGCTACGTCGCTGACCTTAGGATCAGGAGGGTCCGCAGGACTGTTCGGTCCATCCCTGTTCCTGGGAGCGATGCTCGGGGCCGCCTTCGGCATCTTCGTGAACCTGGTGTCCCCGTTCGAGTCGGCGCACTACGGTGCCTACGCGATGGTAGGCATGGCGGCACTGTTCGCCGCAACGAGCAGGGCGACGCTCACGGCTATCCTGATACTGTTCGAGATGACCTCCGTCTACGAAATCATCCTCCCCCTGATGTTCGCCTGCGTGGTGAGCGACGCCGTCAGCAGCCTGCTGTCCAAGGAGACGATATACACCGCCAAGCTGGCCAAGCAGGGGATCAGGTACGTGCAGGACCTGTCGGTCAACGTGCTCGAGTCCGGCAGGGTGAGGGACGCCATGACGGTGGATTATGTCACTGTCAAGGACGACACGCCCCTGAGGAAGGTGGTCGACATGCATCTGTACACGGGAAGGAAGGGCTTCCCCGTGATATCCTCGGATGGACGGCTGAGAGGGATCGTGACCCTGAGCGATGTGAGAAAAGCGTTCGAGAGCGACAGGAGGAACGCGCTGGTCAGGGATGTGATGACCAAACGCGTCGTGACGGTGTACCCCGACGAGACCTTGCAGACCGCGCTGGAGAAGATGGTGCTCCGCAAGTTGGGCCACCTGCCCGTGGTAGACCCGAACAAGCCGAACAAGCTGGTGGGCATGCTCGACAAGGAAGCCATACTCGACAGGTACAGGAACGTGCTCGTCGAGGATGTCTCGGAGAAGTCCCTCGAGGGCAGGCTGATGGAATGACGGGCTATTCGCTCTTCCTCCGGTAGTTGCCAGGAAGTACGGATATCTCGAACCTGACACCCTCGGTGGGAATGCCGGTCTCCTTCAGCGTCATGCCCGTTATGGAAAGTATCTCCCAGCTCAGATATAGCCCGTACCCGTGCCGTTTGCCGTATCCTCGCGCGAATATCTTCGCCTTCTCCTCGGCCGATATCCCCACTCCGTTGTCCTCGTAGATTATCGCGAGACCGTCCTTTCCCTCCTCGCACGAAAAGGAGATGCTGTCCACGTGGTCACCGTGGGCGATGGAGTTGTTGACGAGGTTCCTGAAGACGTTCTCAAGCATGGGATCGGCGAATATCTCGACGTCCTCCACCTCGACGCTCACCGAGATGCCCTGTCTGCCGAGCCCCTCGGTCACCTTCGCTGCCACCTCCGCGAGGGGCATCCATCCAGGCCTCTTCATACCCAGACTCTTGTACTGCGCTGTGAAATCCAAGTGCATCTTAAGGGAGTCGGAGGCCTTCTCGACCTTGAGCAACATGTCGCGGACTGAATCATCGCCCTCCTGCTCGATCGCGGTCGACAGCCAACCCTTGAGGACGGTTAGCTGGTTCAGGGAGTCGTGCCGGGTGATGCCTCCCAAGAGGTTGAGCTTCTTGTTGACCATCTTCAGCCCCTCCTCCGCCTTCTTGCGCTCTGTGATGTCATGGACTATGCACAACGGACGTTTCTTGCCTTTCCACATCGTGGTTGAAGGAACCAAGTCTGTCAGCACTTCAGTGCCGTCTTTGCGCAGGAAGACCCGTTCGAACGGAAGTAAGTTCTGGGAGTCGCCTTCCATGCGTTCCTTCATTCTCTCTTTCAGGCTCTCCCTATCTTCCGGCCTCGTCAGATTCTCAATGATGCTGAGGTTGAGAAGCTCGTCGACACTGTAGCCGGTCAAGTTCACCATTCTTTTGTTCACGTAGAGCACGCCGCCCTTTCCATCCCCGATCAGCACGCCATAAGGAGAGTTCTCGGCAAGAGACTTGAAGGCCTCCTCGCTCTCCCTCAACGCCTCCTCCGTTTTCTTACGCTCGGTAACGTCCTGCGCGAACCCGACCAAACCGATCGAGTTGCCGGCTTCGTCTTTGACTGGAATCTTCTCAGTCTGTACCCATCTTATGCCTTCCGCCGATTCATAACGCTCGATTATGCCAAGCTTTGGGCGGCCTGACCTCAGAACCTCCTGGTCATCGTCCGTCATGCCCTGGGCCATGTCAGAGGGGAAAAGATCAGAGGCCGTCTTTCCGACGATCTCTTCCCTAGGCATCCCAAGAGCCTCGGCAAAGGCCTTGTTGACCAGTATGACCTTTCCCTCCTCATCCTTGTAGAAGACGAGGAGTGGCGCTGAATCGAGAATGAGAGAGAAGTCCCGCCGTTCCGTCTCTCGCTCCGCCTCGACCTTCTTTCGATCAGCGATGTCCAACCAGAGGCCGACCATTTGGATTGGCTCTCCATCCCCATTCCTGATTAGCCTTAGTTCATCGTGAATCCAGGTGTATGTGCCGTCTTCCCTCTTCCATCGGTATTCATGAACATGATATCCTTTCTCGAATATCTCTTGCAGCTCCCTGAAAACCCTCTCCGAATCGTCCGGATGTATCATGCTAGCCCAGAATCCGGGGTTCTTGAAGAATTCCTCTGGTTCGTGGCCGTACATTCTCTTGATGTTCGGGCTGACGTATGTTGCGTCAAACGGATCTTCAGCGTTACAGGAATATGTCACAGCAGAACTCTCTGACAACAGATGTTCCAGCTGTTCATTGGCCCTCGATGCAGCCTCCTCCGCCTTGTTAAGCTCGGTGATGTCCCCGCCCGAGCTCAGCACACCGGACACCTCGCCACTGGCGTCGTAGAGCAGGGTGTTGTGCCAGAGGATCGTCCTCTCATCGCCGTTCTTCGTCAACACAGAGTTCACGTGGGACCAGGCATCCTCACCCCCTCCGAGCATGAGTTTGTCGAAGAGCTCTCGGGTCTCAGCTCTCACGCCCCTAGGCAGGCATGTGTCGAACCAGTTCCTTCCGATGAGCTCTCCTTCCTGGTAACCGAGTAGCGCATGCCCACTGCGGTTCAGCAGGACGACGTCCCCATCGACATCCATGGAGATTATCAGATCCGCTGCGATTTCCAGGTACCTCTCGGCGGCTTCCTTGCTCTCTCTCAACTCCTCCTCAGCTCTGATACGTTCCGAGATATCCCTGTTTATGCTTCCAAAACCGACCACTGTGTCCTCGGCGTCTTTCAGGCAAACCGTCGTGCACTCGACGTGTATCCATTCACCGTCCTTCCGCTTCTGTCGAAACACCATATCGACGTGTCCTTCCTCAATGACGCGCTTGAGCATCTCGTCGCGGTCGTTCTGGAGGAAGTCAGTCTCCAACACCTCGAGCGCATTCCTCCCCATGACTTCCTCGGCGGAGAATCCGTATGTCTTCTCGGCAGCACGGTTCCAGAAATCGATACCGTAGTTTGAATCGGAGAATATCACCGGGTCGTCCATGGTGTCGAGCATTACTCTCTGCCGAGCTAGTTTCCGCTCGGAATCGATCTTGTCCGTGATGTCCTCAGCGACGGTGAGGACGCCCATCACTTCGCCAGCATCGTCCACGTACGGTATCTTGTCCGTTCTGGCCCATCTAACGCCATGCTTCGCCCGATATGGGGTTACGGCACCTATCAGCGGCCTTCGGGTCTCGATGACCTTCTTGTCCCGCAGTGAGAATAACTCACCGAAGCCGGGCAACACATCCTCCACCTTTCGGCCACGCAAGCGTTTCTCGTCCATCCCCGTTACTTCTGCAAAGGGCATGTTGACTCTCAAGAACCTCCCCTCGACGTCCTGGTACGATATCATCAAGGGAACGGAGTCGATTATGGTTCGAAGTTCTTCCTGGTTAGCGCGCAGCAGCGTCTCAGCACGGTTCTCTTCAGTAATATCCCGAAGTATTGTCAGGATCGCCTTTCTGCCGGAGAATGTAATCGGGATCGAGGTGGCCGACATGTCGCGAGCCGGTCCGGTTTTCGTGTAGATCTTCAACGACCAGGGAGGGTCGGGAACGGAGTCCTCGTACATCTTCCGGATACGGGCGGCCGACTCGTCGACGAACTCAGGCGCAATTAGGTCGAATATCCTCTTCCCGATAAGGTCACTCTCGTCGTCGCCGCCATATATCCTGACCGCGGCAGGGTTGGCGAATACTATCGTATCTATGACGAACACGATAATCGCATTGGGAGCTGCCTCCACAAGAGCCTTGTAGCGCTCCTCGCTCTCTGCTAGCAGCTGAGCGGCAGCTTTCGTGTCAGTGATGTCTCTGGCAAAGACGAGTAGCCCCTCCACGCCAGGGTAGACGCCGATGTCGAACGTCCTAGCGTCATTCTCGGAAGGCATATCGATCATGGCAGACTTCATGTGCCGGCTGGTCGCCGCGTTCCTGAGCGCGTCCTCGACCGGAGTGTTCTTGATCAGTGGGACGATGTCGAACGCGGTCATACCGATCGCTTCCGCCGACTTGATCTTCAGCACTTCCTCTGCCGCCTTGTTCCAGAACGTCACCCGGAAATCGTCGTCCAAACCGACCAGCAAGTCGGATATGGTGTCGGCCAACCCTCTGAATCGTTCCCTGCTCTCCACCAGATCGGTGGAGGCACGCCGGCTCTGCACCGCCTGAGATATCATGCTGGCGAGCTCGTGGAACTGTGACCTGAGGTCGCCGCCCTTCTGAAGATAGAAATCCGCGCCCTGGTTCAGGGCCTCGATGACGACGCTCTCGCGGCCCTTTCCAGTGAATAAGATGAACGGTATGTCTGACCCTCTAGCTCTTACCATCTTGAGAAAATCTATGCCATCCGTCTCCGGCATCTGATAGTCGGATACGATGACATCGAACGAGGTATGCGACATCATTTCCATGGCTGAACTGACCGAAGTCGCACCGTGTACTTCCAGACCGCGAGTCTTCTGCATGAAGTGCGAGGCTACTTCGAGGAATGACTCCTCGTCATCCACGTGGAGGACCCTTATCGTTTGGCACCACCCAGGGGGTTGATAACATTGACGAGGACAGTATATATTTGCTACGCCGGATGCTCGGATTCGCCGATGCGAGGCACGACTACGACTGACTTCGTCAGTCGCGACGGTGAATGATGAAAATGACCCTCCGCGTCCCGTATCATGATGTTCG
>JAJISI010000068.1 GCA_022848805.1 Thermoplasmatota archaeon | reverse complement strand
CGGGCGGTTATAGGGTATCTCGCGATCCGTGTGTGCCCCTCCGCCTCGAGGAACGAAAGGAAGCTTTCGCGCATCTCGTGGACGTTCATCTTCTTCTTGAACAATGGATTCCCGATGAAGGTGTATTCCACGCACGGCGCTTCACCGCACGTGTCCCTGTTGCCCAGAGTCCAGAAGAACCTGCTACAGCCCTTGCACTGCTTACGCTGAAAACCATTGCTCGTGAAGAACTCGAGTTCGTAGTCCTTGGGCTCCATCCAGGTTCTGCATGAGTCGTTAGGATTTAACGGTTTTCGTACGGTTGCCTGGACACCCTTGGCGTCGGTCGGCGCGAGGTGCTGGAACGTCTAACGGAAATCGAAGCCTGGGTCTGAGAGCCTGTCCCTGATGTTCTCGACGGGCGCGCCCTCTTTGATCATCTTGGCTACCTTCCCGGTCTCCTTCTTCGTTCCAAGGAGTATCGCGCCGATCATCTTCCCGTCTTTGAGCACGAACTTCTTGTACACCTTCCGGTCGGGAGTGACCGCCCGTATCTCCTCGAAACCAGCCTCTGGCGTCTCGTGCTCACTCCTTACGGTGCCTATCGATGTGAGGTCGATCCCCATCACCTTCAGGATGTTGGAGGGTATCGTGCCCGTATAGTCTGGTCCTTCGAGTCCGAGCACTTTCTTCGCGGCAATCCTCGCCTGGTCCTGCGCCGGAGGGATCATGCCCCAGACCCTCCCCCCGTATTCTGCGACGTCTCCTATGGCGTATATGTCCTCCTCGGAGGTTCGAAGCGAGCTGTCGACGATCACTCCTCTGTTGACATCGAGCCCTGCCTCCTTCGCCAGCCGTAGGTTCGATCGTGCCCCTGCGGACACGACTACCATGTCACACTCGAGGACCCTTCCGTCCTTGAGCTTCACGGCGGTAGCTACGTCTCCATCTCCTAGCAGCTCCTCCGTCTCGGCCTTGGCCAAGACTTTTGTGCCCACCTCTGCGATCCAGTCCTGCAGAATCCCCGCGCCCTCGTGGTCGAGCTGCCGCATCAGGAGATGTTCTGCGTACTCGAGTATTGTGATGTCCCGCCCTGGGAAGCCCGTGGCCAACGCCCTTGCGGTCTCGAGTCCAAGCAGCCCTCCGCCTATCACGACTACGCGCTTCGATCCCGCAGCCGCCTTTCTGATCCTCTTGGCATCGTCGAGCGTTCTCAGTGTGAATACGTTCTCCTTAGGCAGGCCCTTGAACGGAGGAAGGAATGCGCTGGAGCCGTTTGCGAGAACGAGCCTGTCGTAAGTGTGCCAATCAGCGCCGACCAGCACCTTCTTGCTTGCGACGTCCACCCTATCGACCCTCGACGATAGATGCAGAGTCAGTCTGTTCTTCTCGTACCAATCCACCGGATTGAACAGGATATCTTTCTCATCGATGGCACCTGCGATGAAATCGATAAGCTTGGGTCGGGGGTAGTACGGGACTGGTTCTTCGGTGAAGATTTCGATCTCCGCTTCCTGGCTTGCGTCGCGTGTCCCCTTCGCTGCCGTGGTTCCCGCGGCGTTGTTGCCAACTATGATTACTTTCATCGATGAACGCCTCCAGCATGTCGTTCGGGGGTCCATTGACTCTTCTCCCATTAACCTTGTGCCAAGGTGTTCTGGTAACTCCAGATCTCTACTCTCGATTCACATCCAATTCGAAAAAGTGATAACTCCTGATACCCTTCACCCTCCCCAGGTGAGGAAAGGGTGTTCTGCGGAATATGTGGCGCGGAGAACCCTGATTCAGTCAAGTATTGCTCGCGGTGTGGAAGATCAATGGACCTGGAGCCGAAACCAGGGATGTGCGTCGAGTGTGGGTCGTTGAACGCCGTCGGACTCACCAAGTGCGGGAACTGTGAAGCGGACATACTCGTTCCGATATCTCCAACACCTCCGAAGTCGGAGGAGGCGAAGCCTATCAGCAAGTGCCAGTGGTGCGGGAACATCGTCAAGGAAGGCGAAGACGCCTGCCAGGAATGCAGGAACCGGCTCGTTGACTCGAAGCTAAAGGCCCCTTCGTTCAAGAAATCGAAACCGTCCCGTCGACTGGTCTTGGGAGGGATATTCATGATGCTCACCGGCCTCGCTACGCTCGGTGTGGGGTTGATGCTCCTCCTCATCGAGTCGCTGATCGTCGAGCTTAGTGGTTATGGGACTGGCATCGGGACATGCGGTGCCATAATGGGCATGCTCGGCCTTGGGGCGCTCGCAGGCGGGCTCTTCGCTATGTGGAAGGTACAGTTCTTTCTTGTCCTCGCTGGCTCGATTTGCTCGCTCCTCTGCGTAGCATCCCTCATCGGGGCCATGCTCGGTCTCATCGGCATGATCTTCATCGGGATCCCACTGGGCCTAATCGGTCCGTGGCTCGTGAGTGCGACCCGGGAGGAGTTCGATTAAGGCGGGCGCTCGCGCTGCATGCTGTGAAAAATAAGAAAATGTGGAAGGAACAGCAGATAGTCATGTGCAATCCGTGTAACGGCTGAGCCGCACTTACCAAATCGGCATGTGTATAGCGGCTACGGCGCTTAGTGGCCGCGGACTGAATGCCTCGGCGAACCTTGGCACTTACATCCCGGCTCTATCAACGCCATCATCTAATGGCGACCGTGAGATGCCTCGTTTTCGGGGTGGCTTCAAGCTTAGATGCTTTCAGCTTTTATCCACTATCGCGTGGCTGCTCAGCATTGCCCTGCCGGACAACTGATAGACTAGAGGCGACGGATCCTCGTTCCTCTCGTACTAAAGGATCCTTACCGTCAGGCATCAAAACACTTCCAGCAAAAAGCAACAAACCTGTCTCACGACGGTCTGAACCCAGTTCACGATCCCTTTTAATGGGCGAACAACCCCACCCTTGGCAGCTGCTGCACCACCAGGATAGGAAGAACCGACAGCGAAGTAGCAAGCCTCCAGGTCGATATGAACTCTTGCTGGAGACGACTCAGTTATCCCCGGGGTAACTTCTCTGTAATCACTGGCCCCCATTTGTGAGGCACAGTGGTTCGCTAGGCCCTGATTTCTCATCGTGGATCGTTATTGGGCCGATCCACGTCAAGCCGGCTTTTGCCCTTGCACTCTTCGGTAGATTTCTGACCTACCTGAGCCGACCATTGGGCGCCCTTGTTATCTTTTCGAGGGCGTGGCGCCCCACCCAAACTGCCCACCTACCGGTGTCCATCCGAAGATGTAAGTGATACGAGCTCGAAAGGGCGGTGTTTCATTGTTGACTCGGTGCCAACCTGGCGGCTGGCACCTGGTAACGTCTCCCGCCTACACTACACATTCGAGCTCATACCACAACGACAGGTTGCAGTAAAGCTCCACGGGGTCTTCGCTTTCAGCTGGAAGATAACGGACTGTGCGCCGTTAAAGTAGGTTTCACCGGCCTCGACGCGGGGACAGTAGAGCTCTCGTTGGGCCTTCATGCAAGTCGCCAATTAAGCGACAAGGTATTACGCTCACATCTGTTACTTTCGTGACCTCCGATCGCTCGGAGGCGGGCCACGGTTTCCCGAGACCTCCCCATGTCGCCATGGGGGTCGGACTGTATCTTCACCCTTGCGGGTGTCCGGCGTACAGTCTCTGAGGATTCTCGATAGTATGTCTCGATATATACCACGTATCAAGCCTTTCCTGCTGATTGCCTGCACTCATCACATTGTCACTCTCGACCGAGAGTAGTGTGAGATACTCAGGTATTCCAGCATATAGCCGAATTTTACTAAGGCAACGCGATTTTTGTCACCTTAAGAGGGTCATAGTTACCCCCGCCGTTTAACGGTCCTTCTTCCCCTTGGAAAGGGTGTTCAGATACCGTCACTGGGCAGGATTCAGCGGCAATACGCATCCTTTCGGACTAGCTGCCACCTATGTTTTGGTTAAACAGTCGGGGCTCCCTTGTCACTGCGACCAGCTCATCACTGAGCTGGCACCACTTCTCCCGAAGTTACGTGGCTAATTTGCCGAGTTCCCTCGCGTCAATTAACGCCGACAGGCCTTGGACTTCTCATCCAGGGGCACCTGTGTCGGTTCTTGGTACGAACATCGCGATTGATTTAGCACACCCCTTTTCACGGGCACCAGGGATAGGCTGAAGAGGGCCTTCGCCCTCCTACTCGTGCTTTCGCCCGGTTCTCACCATTACGGTTCTTCCCAGGCTTATACACTTGAACAGATTGGCGCTCCTGCTCAGCATACCCCGATGCGTCAGGATGTGCGCAGAGATCGCGACGGTGCAGGAATATTAACCTGCTTACCCTTTCGACGTTCTCGGTTAAGGAACGCCTTAGGATCGACTAACCCTCGACTGACGAACATTGTCGAGGAACCCTTGCCCCTACGGCCGAGCGGATTCTCACCGCTCTTTGCTGCTACTCCCACCAGGATCCTCATTCGAATGCGGTCCATTCGACCTCACGGCCGAACTTCCGCCCACACACGACGCCTCCCTACCAGATTACCTCTCGGTACTCCCAAGTATCGGTAACTGACTTAGCCCCGTCCATTTTCAGGGCCCTCAATCTTGACTGGTGAGCTGTTACGCTATCTTTGAATGGTGGCTGCTTCTAAGCCCACATCCCAGTTGTCTTAGACTGAGGACACCTTTTGCCCTTTAACACTTAGTCAGTATTTAGGGACCTTAACTTGAGTTTGGGTTGTTCCCCTTTTGCGTACAGAGCTTACCCCTCATACGCTCACTCCCGGAGTCTACGATGACAACAGGTTCGGAGTTTGGCAGGACACCGAGGGATTTCTCCCCCTAAATGTCCAATCGGTCGCTCTACCCCATCGTCCATCTCGTCCGAGATCTACCTGCGAGTAGTTTCGGGAGGAACCAGCTATGTCCAGTTTAGATTGGCCTTTCACCCCTAGACGCAGATCATCCCAGTGATTTGCACCTCAACACGGGTTCGGTCCTCCACCCAGGTTTCCCTGGGCTTCAACCTATCCACGCCTAGATCAACTGGCTTCGGGTCTCTCACCGATGACTACAGGCGAGCCCACCTCGTCCCTGGCCCTTGCGGGTTGCGGACTTGTCGGTTTCCCTTCGGTTGCTCGGTTTCCCGATTAACCTCGCCATCGATCCGAACTCCCTGGCCCGTTATTCGAAACGGATAATGCGACGTCGGTCCGCTCTTGCGAGCATCTTCCCTTGCACGCCGCATAGTTATGTCACCACCTGGTTTCAGGCTCTTTGCACCTCCCGTTAAGGGTGCTTTTCAGCTTTCGCTCACGCTACTACTGCACTATCGGTCTCGGGTCGTATTTAGGGTTGGAAGCAAATGGCTCCCGGATTCTCACGCCAGATCCAAGGCGTAATACTCTAGAACATCCCCAATCATCTTTCCTGCGCGCTCCTACAGGGCTATCACCCTCTATGGCACGCCGTTCCAGGCAATTTCGGATTAACAGGTTAAGATGTAAGGGAGTCTGCAACACCACATCTCCGCCCGATTTCTCGGGAGGATTCAGTTTGCCCTCTGCCGCGTTCGATCGCCTTTAATAACGGCATCTCGGTTGATTTCTTTTCCTCAGGGTACTAAGATGCTTCAATTCCCCCGGTTCCCTATCCTCACGGATTGCTCCGAAGAGCAGGAAGTCCCATTCGGTAATCGTCGGATCAAAAGCTCCTTGCGCTTACCCGACGCATATCGCAGCTTGGCACGACCTTCTTCAGCGCCCGAACCGAGCCATTCCCCAAGTGGTTTACTTAGCCGCTAGCATGTCGACTCAGCACACGTCCGGATTGCACATGATCGGCACTCACAGGTAGCCCGCAGGTCCTTCCCGCCCGCTGCCCCTCAACCATCTTCCCCGGGCACAGCATGCACGGGTGCATGACCAACCCTTAATCTAGCAAATCAACGTTGTTCTGGCGTTGCTGTCTAGCAGGGCTGGGATTCCCGCTATGTATCGACCCGTATAAAAGCGTTGCTCTGGGCCTTCTGGGCCATCGACTTTTCATGTGGAACCCGCCGGAAGTCCCCGCGTTCCGGTGATTGTGTCGGCGGGAGCGCCCGGAGGACGAGGGGTTGGCGCCACTGAAGACTTTAATCCATGGGCGTTCATGCCGTGTCGGCGAGACCAATGAAGCTCCAGCCCTTTGACATGGTTCGGATGCAGTGTGCCTACGAGGGCGAAGTGGACTACGACCTATCGGGAAGTGGGGTGCCTTCCGTCAGCCTGAAGGAAGCCATGGGCAGCGATGATGCGGTCAGGGTCCTGCTCGATATCGAACAGGGCTATCCACCGACGAACGGGTCTCCTGAGCTACGGTCCGCGATCGCTGCCATGTATGACCGGGCGTCCGCGGATAACATCCTCGTCACGAACGGCGCGACAGAGGCGAATTTCATGGCGGCATGGCGCCTATTCGAGAAGGGCGACGAAGTCGTTGTCATCGTCCCGAACTATCCGCAGACCTGGAACCTGGCAGAGTCGTGGGGCATGGAGGTAAGGCAGCTGCCGCTCAAGGAGGAGCTCGGGTGGCAGTTCGATCCCGAGGATCTCAAGGCCGTGATTACGAGGAGAACAAAGGCGGTCCACGTCTGCAACCCGAACAACCCAACGGGTGCTATCATGGCTTCAGAGCAGCGCAAAGCCCTGATTGACGCCGTGAAGGACTCAGGTGCATGGCTCCTTGCGGACGAAGTGTACGTCGGCGCGGAGTTGGGGGATTCGAGAACGCAATCCCTGTGGGGACATCATGAGAGGACACTCATCA
>JAJISI010000067.1:3155-6866 GCA_022848805.1 Thermoplasmatota archaeon | reverse complement strand
CCCTCGGGAGCTCGAATTATTCTATCCCGCGAAGGATTACGACATCCCCGTCACCGGGCATTGGGACGGGGACGAGAGCAAGATGGTCGAAGACATGGTCCGCTGGTTGACGGATACACAGGATTATGATAGGGTCATCTCGCACCTCGGAAACGAGAGGGATATTGTCAACCCCATGCTCGATGATTTCGTGGACTCCTCCGGTGGAGAGCCCGGATCGAGGGACAGCCTCTCGCGGCTCGAGGAGCTCCTGAGAGAGACCGCGGATGAGAAGGCTAGGCGGGTGAACCGGCGCGAGAGGGCTCTTGAGGATACGAAAGCGATCGCACGATTCCAGTTCGGCGCCGAAGGTGTGTGTCTCACAGAGGGTGCGCGCGTGGATGGCAGATGGCCGAACGTGAGGATCGTGAAGGGACAGACACAGCTGGGCATGCTCACCGGCAGCAGAGGCATGATCTCGCTGACATTGGCGGGGGGTTCGCTGCTATCGTCGAAGGACGCATACTGCGTGGAGATAGACGACTTCGCCGTGAAAGGCAACCTATTCGCTGTAGGAGTCCAGGACGCGCATGACGCCATCAGGATCGGAGACGACGTAGTCGTAAGGCATAGCTCGGATGTGAGGGCTGTCGGAGTGGCCCGCATGTCCACCGTCGAGATGCGTCTAGCAGGCAGGGGCGAAGCGGTCCACACAAGGCACTCTGTGAAGTGAGCATTTTCGGATGACCAGACTATTTTCGCACTACTCCTAGTGCAAGGCTATTGACCCCCCTCCGCCATAGACCGTTCCACAAGCGGAAGGTGAACGAATGAACGATGCGAATCACTACAGCTGGGAGGAAGTCTACGACCTTCTTGGCTGCGATGCAGAACTCGAGCCTCCTGTCGAGTGCTGAAAGTGCCATCCCAGATAGGCAGGAGAGCTTGCTCCCTCCTGACCTATCAACCCTTTTTATTCCCACGCATCTACCAGCTACTCGCTCCAGCCACGAAAGACTTAATTAATCTTGAGAGGATTCGGCACCAGCGAGAAGCAGATGGGATGCACCAGTGGTTCTGCTCGGGTTGTACCGATAGACCACTCTTTCGCTGTAGTTCGAACGGGGCTCGTTAATGAGTCACTATGGAATCGATCTCAGGACGATGACCACCATGTCAGGAGGGCGCACTTCCAGCAAGGGCGATAGAAAGCCGAACGCAATGGCTCGTATCCTCGTGGTCGACGACCAGGACTTCATCAGGGACCTCTACAGGGATATGTTCGAGTCGAGGGGGCACACCGTATTCTCCGCGAAGGACGGAGAAGAAGCCGTCGAGTATTTCCGTACAATGAAGGCGAAGCCTGATGCCATCATAATGGACCACCGGATGCCAGGAAAGGACGGCATCCAAACGACGAAGGAGATCTTGGGCATGGATCCGTCGATACCGATCATATTCTCAAGCGCAGACGAGGAAGTCAGGGGCGAGGCGATCAAAGCGGGTGCGGTGTCATTCTGGGCGAAACCGTTCCCAGTGGGAATGCTCATAGACGCGACCATGGACCTCGTACGAGCACGCAAGATGTGACCGGATCATCCGACCTTATATCTCAGCAGAGCCGCCACGCCGCCAAGTGATTCCAGCCTCCGACCCGCTTCGTGGAGAGAGCTCACGATCATGAACTCGCCCCGCGCGCGCTCCACGGTTTTCAGGAGTTTCTCCACCTCGATGTCCCTCACGGAGGTGTCGAGCACGAGCAGGAGGTCGACCGCCCCGGACTCGGCTGCCAAGACCACATGCTGCTTGCCGTACGAGAACAGGCCGTCCGCGCCGATCGCCGTGAACAGCCTCTCGACGGCCTTGGTTTCCCTCGCGATCCTCGACTCCTCGACGACTTTGCCTCCCAACCCGCGTTTCATCGCCTCATGGATACCCGCCATGCCCGCCTGGCCGGTCGAGAGGACGGCCACTTGGTCGGCGATCTCGGGATGCTTGTCGCGCACCTTCCTCGCTAGCGACTCTTTTGTGAAACCAGGTCCGAGCACGATCAATGGTTGAGTCTCCAGCAACGGCGCGACCTTGCCGACGACCTCCTCGACGAAGGCGTCCTCGCTCGGTTTTGAATCGTACATCTTCCCATCTGGATTCCTCGTTATGGTCGCGATCTCCTTGAGCCCGTAGTCTCTAGCAGCAGCGATCACGGCCTCGGTGTCCTCGATCGCCACGAACAGGACTGTCGGACGGTCGCTCGCCTCCACGGCCCGCTTGATACGTTCGAAGTGAACGTCCTTCCACTCGGGCTTGACGATGGCCACCGCGTCTCCTGGGCCCACCATGAGCGTGTGATGCTGGCCGATGTCCTGCGGCCCGGACTCGATCGAACCCAGTATACGGAGACGGTCCTCCGACTCATGGAACTCGACTTTCCCGACCCTTATGCCGAGGTGCATTCGCACCTTATCGGTCCGCTCGGGACGCAGCTTATCCCCCTTCTCCTCCTTGCGTCTGTAGGCGGTGGCGTACACCTGATCATCGACGTCTAGTAGGTTGTAGAGGTGCCACAGATCGTCGATGCTCTCGGGACGGAGCTTGACCTTGTTGGTCCTCGAATCCTGATGGAGTATCTTCATGCCCGCTCTCCTGCGTAGATGTCGGTGGCTGGATATCAAGGCATCGAGCGTCGCGGAGCGGCCGAACTTGACAGACCAGTTCCACCCACAGCCACGAAGGTTTATATTCTCATCAGGTCATTTGTAACCAAGTCACAGGGACGGCTCGCACATGGCACAGCACTTGGCTATCGATGAGATACTCGACGATCTGCGCAAGGATATGTCATCCGTGTACGAGGCGACCGTTGTATCCAGGAGCGGCATGCACATTGCGGGCGATTCCCCGAAGGGGGTACACCTGGAGACTTTCGTCGCCATGTCAGCGATCCTCCTGGGCGCAGCGGAGACAGCGACTGGCGAACTCAAGGACAGGCTCCGGTATGTGTCGGTCGAGTTGTCGAGAAGCAGGATGGTGCTGACAGCAGCCGGGAACAGAGCACTGCTGGTCCTGACAGCATCCAGTGATGGCGAGACAGAGGAGCTGGCAGACAGGGCGACCGAGTTCGCGACACGGATCGCCGACAAGATCTGAGGTCACATCCTCCTGAACCTGCCTCGAATCCAATCTTGATTTGTTTCTATCGCGTAGACGACTGTCTCCTTGACGTTCCTACTCCTGCCTTCAACCGTCGACCTGTTCGCAAGGATCGCCTTTATCGCTTCTTCCTCGGAGCGGACATCCGGAACCACGGTGAACGCCCGGCCTATCTCCTCGAGAATGTGAGCGTCGCTTCCACCCACCACGGGCAGGCCCCTCATCTCCGCCATCCTCGACGCGGCCTTGTTCGACCCTCTGGAGCTACCTCCGTTCAGGACCTCGATGGCGTCAAAGCGATTCTGGGATGCTCGCCTGATACCCATCCCTGACGGGATCCTCCTCGGGTGAGCGGCGACTGCCATCCCTCCGGATTCATGGATGATCTCGATGGTCTCAGCTATCGACAATCCTCTAGGAACGGTCGACGATAACCCGTACGCGAGCACGTGTCCTTCGGCGGTCGATATCTCGGTCCCCCTGACCACCAGAAGTCCGAACGAACTCGCAAGTTCGAACGCTCTCAATGAGCCCTCGATCGAGTTGTGGTCGGTGACCGCGCAGCCGTCCAGACCCGAGGAT
>JAJISI010000067.1:0-3057 GCA_022848805.1 Thermoplasmatota archaeon | reverse complement strand
TCGCGCCGTCGGGCGAGAACTTCGAATGGATATGGAGATCGAGTTTCATCGTACTCTCGCACCGACCGGGATATCTCTGTCGAACACAATCTTGATATCGCCCTTGGCGTGCATCACGACGGCACTCTCATCCTGAACCAGGGCGGCGTACTTCCTACCTACCTCTCCTCTCTCGGTTGCGCACGAAACGGTCCGAGGACCAATATCCAGCTTGGGCGGGCTTCCGCCGGCTAGCGAACCGACGCGGATATCGAGCTCCTGGAACTCCTTGAATGAGATGGTCTTGCTCCCGACCTCCAACCCGCTGGTAACCGGGGTTCCAGGGGGGAGGTCCGACTCGGGAGTGAGCAGGGCGAGCCCTCCACCCACCTCAGCGGCCAGCAGCATCCCCTCCGACTTGACGCCTCGGAGCTTCGCCGGCTCAAGGTTCGACACGATCACCAGGGTTTTAGAACTCAGCTCTTCGGCCGAGTAGAAGTCCTTCAACCCGGTCACGATAGTGATAGGTCGGCCAATGTCCACTTTCATGACATACAGCTTGTCGGCGTTCGGGTGCCGCTCGACCTCGATGACCTTTCCGATCCTGAGGTCTAGCGCTGAATACTTGGCGAACCCGCCCGACAGAGGCACTTCCACCTTCGCGAACAACGGTACTGGCTTCTCCATCTTCTTCCCCTCCTTCAGCGGAGTCTTCGTGCCGTTCCATCCAGACTCCACGACCGAACCCTCCATCCCAACATCGTGCCATATCTTCTCGGAAGAGAAAGGCATGAACGGGCTACCGAGCACAGCAAGCGCTTTGCATATCTCTAAGCTGACGCCGAGCACCGTCCCGCAGCGCTCCTTATCGGAACGTATGAGCGTCCACGGAGCGACCGCGTCGAAGTACTGGTTGCCGAACTGAGCGAGGTCCATGACAGATTTCATGGCATCCCGGAACCGGCACGCGGACAATGACTCGCGCATATCTTTCTCCGCTCGTGATATCCGCTCCAGAGCCGCTCTGTCGCGCTCGTCCAACGCCCCTCTCGTGGGCACGACGCCGTAGTTCTTGAATGTGAAGGACAGCGTTCTGTGGATGAAGTTGCCGTACGTCGCGACGAGCTCGCCGTTCGTCCTCTGGGCGAAATCCTCCCACGAGAACTCACTGTCCTTGAACTCGGGCATGTTCGCGATGAGATAATACCTGACGACATCCGGGCTGAATTTCGTGAGCAGATCCGGGATGTCTATACTGACGCCCATGCTCTTCGAGAATTTCTGACCGCCGAGATTCATGAATTGATTCGCGACGACGTCGTACGGCAGGTTCAGTCCGCCGTTCCCGAGGAGGATGGCGGGCCATATGATCGTGTGGAAGACGATGTTGTCCTTCCCGAGGAAGTAATAGCTCCGGCAGTCCTCGTCCTTCCAGTAACGGCTCCAGTCGTCCTCGGACGCCTTCGCCTTGGCCCATTCCTTCGTGGCGGAGAGATAGCCAATCACGGCCTCGAACCAGACATATATGCGCTTGCTCTCGAAGCCCTGGACGGGCACGGGCACGCCCCAGGATATGTCCCGGGTAATCGGTCGGTCTATGAGTCCTTCCTTGAGCACGTTGAGGGTGAACGCCCGCACATGAGGGCGCCAATGGCTGCTGCCTTCGACATACTTCAGCAGCTGGTCGGTGAATCCCGAGAGCTTCAGGAAGAAGTGCTCCGTATCTCGCAGCTCCGGCTTAGCGCCGCACAGCTGACACCGTGCGTCGATCAGTTCCTCTGCGTTCAGGTCCATACCACAGGAGTCGCACTGATCCCCCCTCGCGCGGTCGTAGCTACAATGGGGACACCTGCCCTCGACGTACCTGTCGGGGAGGAAACGCCCACAGTCGGAGCAGTGATATTGAGGAGTGGTCATGCGCTTCAGATATCCGTCTTCCATCAGCTTGACGAAGACCTTCCGAACCTCCTCCCCGTGGTTCTCCGTGTGCGTGTGCGTGTACATATCGAAGCAGATGCCCATGTCGTTGATCGCTTTGAGATTGATCTCGTGATATCTGTTCGCGATCTCCTCGGGGGAGACCTTCTCCTTGTCTGCGCTCACAGTTATGGGAGCGCCGTGCATGTCGGAACCCGAGACCATGATGACCTCGTTCCCCACGAGCCGGTTGAACCTGGCAAATATGTCGGCGGGAAGAAGAGACCCCGTGACATGGCCCACGTGAATCGGGCCGTTGGCATATGGCCAAGCGACGCAAACCAGCACCCTCGACATGTTCAGCGGCGCCCTCAATCGCAAGGGCCGCACTTAAAACCTCCTTCAGGCAGGACTGGCGTCATCCAATCATCCATGATATATTTTTAAACGGCGCCCACCTTAACCCACATCGATGAGGATAGCCGTACTCCTGAGGGACAGATGCCAGCCAAAACGATGCAGCGCCGAGTGCATGCACTACTGCCCGCCCGTCAGGACGGGCACGGAGACCATAGTCATGGGCGACAGCGGCAAGCCTGTGATATCTGAAGAGCTCTGCGTCGGATGCGGGATATGCGTACACAAATGTCCCTTCGAGGCGGTCAAGATAATCGGCCTACCACAAGAGCTCGAGGGAGAGACCGTACACCAATTCGGCAAGAACGCCTTCAGGCTCTACAGACTCCCCGTGCCGAGGAAAGGGCAGGTCATAGGCCTGCTGGGGCCGAACGGGATAGGCAAATCCACCGTCACCTCGATCCTCTCGGGCCAGGTCGTCCCCAACCTCGGTGACTACAGCTCCGATGCCACCTGGGACAAGGTATTGGACAAGTACTCCGGGACCGAGCTGCACGACTACCTCGAGCCGCTGGCCGAGGGCAGCATCAAAACGGCGACCAAACCGCAGTACGTGGACAAGCTCCCCGCAGTCCACAAGGGAAAGGTCAGGGAGCTACTGGAGAAAGTTGATGACCGAGGGGAGCTCGACGAGATATCCGAAAAGTTGACGATTACCAGCGTGCTCTCAAGAGACCTCGCCAAGCTGTCAGGGGGAGAGCTGCAGCGGGTCGCGCTGGCCGCGACCCTCCTGAGAGACGCAGA
>JAJISI010000066.1 GCA_022848805.1 Thermoplasmatota archaeon | reverse complement strand
TCTATCTTCTCGATCCTCATCCTGTTCTCTGCAAGCTTGCCTAGGAATCTCTGGCTCTCGACGTCCGCTCCAGAAACCTTGAGCTTCCTCGTCCTTCTCATCACGTTCTGACCCGAGTGGTCTATGCTGCTTATCGCGAGGGGAACAGCCGATCTTCTCTTCATTATAGTACCCCATCCCGTCGTATGACGATTGTCTGACAATATCCTGTTTAACGTATATATATGTTCGCGTTTCCTGGCGATACAGGCTCAGGCCGTGTCTCCTGCCATCTGTGCAGCGCGCCTCTCAAGCTCCGCTATCTTCCGCTGCAGTTTCCTGATCTTAGCGTCGTGTTTGGCGACCTGCTCCCGCAGCCTGGCGGCCTTCGCTCTCAGCTTCGCAGCCTTGGCGCGTCTTTTGGCCGAATGCTCGTAGTTGTTGACCTGGGAGGAGTACCTCTTCGCCTGCTTCATGGATGACATGTTCCTCGGGCACGTTGACCGACGTGCGCAAATATGAACCTATCCACCATGGTATCGGGCAGCCTAAGGCTGTTTCGTCGACCTTCTCGTGGCGGAAAACAGTATTACGGTCTGCAGCGTTGGAGGCTCGGATGCGCGCATACATCGAGTCATATGGATGCACTTTGAATCAGGGGGAAGCCTGTGAGGTCAAGGACCTCCTGCTGTCCCTCGGCTGGAGCATGACCTCCGACCCTGGAGATGCAGATCTCTCGGTCCTCGTCGCATGCGTTGTGATTGAGGCGACGGAGAACAGGATGCTCAGGCGTTTGAAGGCGCTCTCTTCATCCGGGAGGGTCATCGTGACCGGTTGTATGGCGACTGCCCGGAGGGAGGCTGCCCAGGCGGTGTTGCCTTCCGCTGAGTTCGTCCCTCCCGGGGACCTCGAGTCCTTCGCGGAGCTGGTCGGACGAGTGGGTTCCCCGTCGGTCGATGAGGTGGACGGCGGTGTTTCCGGCTTCTCGATCGTGCCGATCGCCACGGGCTGCAGAGGAGAGTGTTCGTATTGTATCACGCGCCTTGCGAGGGGAGACCTTAGAAGCAGACAGCCGGAGGGGATTGTCGCCAAGGTCGCCGATGAAGTCCGCGAAGGGCCTCTGGAGATCCGCCTAACAGCGCAAGACTCCGCTGCATACGGGCTCGACATCGGGTCGGATCTGGTACGGCTGATGGAGTCCATCGGCGAGATAGGGGGCGATTTCAGGATGAGGGTCGGGATGATGACCCCGAGCAGTGTCCTGCCGCTCCTGGATAGTCTTCCAGGCGCGTTCTCGGACGCCCGCGTGTTCAAGTTCCTGCATCTTCCGGTGCAGAGCGCGAGTGACGGGCTGCTCTCCGAGATGGGGCGGCGCTACACACTCGCAGATTTCGAGAAGATGGTCTCCTCATTCCGCTCCGTCGTTCCTGAGCTGACGCTTTCGACGGATCTGATCGTCGGGTATCCGGGGGAGACCGACGAGGATCACGAGGCGAACCTCGCATTGGTGAGGCGCGTTCAGCCGGATATCGTCAATGTGACGAGATACTCGCCGCGTCCTGGAACGAAGGCGTTCGAGTCTGGACGCGGAATCGTCGGGTGGAAGGCGAAGGACCGTTCCAGGGAACTTACAGAGACGAGGTTCGAGGTATCCCTTGCAGGGAACGAGCGGTTCGTCGGGTCCGAGAGGCGCGCGTTCGCGACTGAGCGCGGGAAGAATGACAGTACCATACTACGTACGGACGACTACAGGCAGGTCGTTGTCGTCGACGACCTCCCTCTGAGGAGGTTCTACGACGTCGTGGTCGATTCTGCCAAACCGACATACCTCATCGGTCGCCTCGCAGGAAATCGTTAATATCGGAGCCGCTCCATGTCTCCGGTGCGTGCTTCGCCATAGCCCCGTGGTGTAGTGGTCAATCATACGGGCCTTTGGAGCCTGTGACGGAGGTTCGAATCCTCCCGGGGCTACTCCTCCTTTTTACCGGTCAACCAGTTGACGAATTTCGCAACGAAGAGGAACAGGATCACCCAGGACAGCACTATCAGGAAGAAGCCTTCCGCGAGAAACCCGCCTCTGACAGCCCCGAGTAGAAAGGTGCCTGTGAGGGTAGCTACCACTCCGAACGCCACGCCCCAGATGGCCATGCGTTTGTCGACTTTCCACTTGGCCATGTTCTACCATCTCTCTCTGTGCACCTGCTCGGACAGCGGGAGCCTCCGCCTGTGGACTCCCTTCTCCGCTGGATATCCGATTGGGAGCATGGCAACAGGCCTTACGTGTGCCGGGACGCCTAGGATATCTGCGGCCTTCTTCTCGTCGAACGCTCCCACCCAGACACTGCCAAGACCTTTGCTGTGGAGGTACAGGGTCATGTTCTGGATGGCCGCCGCGACATCTTGAAAACAGTAGAGCGTCCGCCCCCGATCCCCGTAATGAGACACCCTCTCGAGGTTGGCGCAGAAGACTACCACCACAGGCGCCGTCTCGACGAAATCCTGCCCGTACGCGGCATCCATCAGCCTCTTCTTGACTCCGTGGTTCCGAACGATGATGAAATCTCTCGCCTGCAGATTGCCCGCGGAAGGTGCAAGGTTAGCCATCCTGAGTCCTTCCTCTACGACCTCGTCTGTCACAGGATCAGGTTTGAACACCCTTATGCTCGTCCTTCCTTCGATGCATTCCTTGACATCCATTCGAATATCCCCGGCGTCGATAGCGTGTAGCGACTCCCAAGTATTTTGATTACACCCGGGCATACGGCCTCAGCATGACAGTCGAGGAGAACAGAGTGACATGCGAGATAGTGCTGCGCTTCCCCTCATCGGACAGTGCGGGCAAGGTCTTCCATGCGGTGGAGCAGGACAATAGCGGGTATGTCGACGCGAAGCAGGAGGACGACTCCATCGTTGCGGTTATCAACGCATCTACGCTCAAGAGCCTCTTGCACACGTTGGACGATTTTCTGTCGTGCGTGTCCGTCGCCGAGAAGATAGTCTCGAAGAAATAATCAGGTTCACTCCTCGGGCGTGCTCTTCACCCGGACTGCGATGCCGCGCCTGAACGCCAGCATCTCCTCCCTGTTCATGAGCGCTCTTCCGACCGCTGCGAGCTCTCCCTTGGTGTCCACGACCATCAAGTCATCACCAGGCCTTATGTCCTCATCGCAGTCGACCACGAACTTCGCGAACACGTTCGCCCCCTTCCTGGAGAACTCTGCAGGCTCGTCCTCCACGACGACCCTCATCTTGGGCGGGGGAAGGGCCTTCATGAGCAGCCTCGCGCCATCCGACTTGAGGGTGAACCTGCCGTCGTGCGCCCTCAGGGAGAGCGCATGCGCGCCGTCTATCATGACGTTGCGTATCCTCCCGGTGTTCCGCGATTTCACGAACTCGATCTTCTTGTCGGCAAGGATGTCGCCGGCGCCCCTGCCGAACTGCATGTCGAGGACCGCTCTGCACATCATCACGTCCGAGTCCCGCTCTCTGTTTACAGGGGCGATGTCCTCGATGAAGCTCAGCGTCTCCTCGCCATCCCACATCACCGCAAGAGGGTAGCCGTGGGCGTGAGCATGCCGTTCCATGACTTCACCCATCCTGCGTATAACCTCAGGATCTAGATCCTTCGGGATGACGGACTGCGCGATAGGGAACATGTGGTCGAGCTCTATCGGGACAGGGCCGAAGAAGGATGCGACGAGAAAGCTGGCGTCTACCTTCCTCGAGATGGCGGACATCTCCTTCGAGTAAGTCCGCGAGTAAGGCTTCTCCGCATCCTCGAACCCGACGAGCACCTTCGTGTCCGGCCTGCGATACCTGGAGAAGAATCTCTCGCGGTACCTCGTGACAGTCGGTCGCTCATGACTCTCCGGGCCACAGTAGAAGAACGCTCCTCTCCTGCTGGCCGGTTCGAACCTCTCGAGATGGTCTTTGTGGGCGACCAGCGTTTTGAGTGCGTCGAGGAGTGCCGGGTGGGCCCTAGCCCTCATCTCCACCATCTCCCAGATCGAGCCTTCGTGGATGGCGTTCTTGACCTTCTTGAGTTCAAGCAGGCTCACATGCAGGTTGTGTTCCGCGATCCGTCTCGTCCGCTCGCTCTTGTCCATCTCCTTGAGATCGTCCACCGACGTCTTCACGCAGGCAGGACAGGAGCATGCCAAGTCGTGGAGGTCCCTAAGGAACCTCGTGCCTGTGGGATACATGATCCTCTCATCTCTGGCGTACTTCGCGTACGCTGCGGAGTCGAACATGTCGCATCCCATGAGGACTGCGAGCGGGAACATCATCGGATGTCCTGCTCCGAATAGATGCACAGGCCGGGACGGGTCTAGCCCCCTCTTCGAGGCCATGACGACATCGACGAGCGTGCTGTACCTGTAACCCTCCATGATGGGTACCACTCCGCCTATCGGGTGGATGTCGAAGTCCATGGCCGACAATTCCTTGGCGCAGCGTTCCCTGAGTCATGAGGGAACACGCCCCCCTGAACGGTACCCGCGAGTAGCATCTCCCCCTTCTGGTCGATGGAGTCCTTCCCCCTCGCAAGCGTGTCGTTCATCGCATCCGTCGCCTGCTCCTCACTGAAACCGGGTTCCGAGAACACGTCGAGGATGGTTCCGATGTCCGAGCCGATCTGGCTCTGGAACGCAACGATCTCTTTGTGGTCGGCCTCGACGTCGCCGTACACGTAGTTCTGGAAAGCTCCGCTGTCCGTCATTATGGGCCCGTCGAAGTTCAGAAGCGAGTGGACGTCCGAGCTCTGGACCCGCTCCCTCAGTCTAGGGTCGTTCCAAATGATGTATGAGTTCGTGATGAGGATCTCGACTCCGAACCTATCGCGCATCTCCGCGGGTTCGATCGTGATCTGGTTCGGGTTGACGACCGGCAGCAACGCTGGTGTTCTCACGGTTCCGTGCTTCGTCTTCAGCTCGCACATCCTGGCAAGGCCGTCGCGCTCCTTCAGCTCGAACATACAGTCAGATGTAACGTCCGAGTGGTTATTAGGCCTATTGGAGCTAGTAGCCGGGCCGTATCGCCCTCGCCGCCTTTCTGAAAACAATTATATATGGTCTCACTTCTGCTTGTGGCCAGAGCCGGATGAGCAGCACGATTCAGATACTTGCGGGTACAGCTATCGTCTTCTTCGTACCAGGGTACACTTTCGTCTCTCTCCTGTTCCCGAGGAAGGGTGAGCTCGACCCCGAATACGATATCGTATACAGGATCGCCCTCGGCATGGGCCTAAGCATAGTGATCGCCATCATCGTCGGGTTCGCCCTCGACGCCATCAGCACCGAGGAGCAGGGCTATGTGACCGGTACATGGCTGTGGCTGTCCCTGGGGTCCATCACCATCATCTTCTTCGTCGGCGGTTGGCTCCGAGGGGCCTATCCTTCGATGGGTTTCGTACACCCCTCCCTTTACCGCAATCCTCCTCCGAGAACCGTCGGTGGGATGCGCCTCCCTGGCCATTCGAACGAGCACAGGGCTTCCAGGCTGGCGCTCGAGAGGGAGCGGTGGCTCACTGAGATGGAGCGTTGCTCGAATAGGATCGAGAGTGCCAGCGACGGCAGGAAGGATTACTATCGCAAGAGGATAGCCGAGGCCAAGGAGTTCGTGGGCAAGATAAACTCCGAGCTGGATACTCTGCGTGAGGGGGAGGATGACGATGGCTCGCGCTAAGGATTCGATGGAGTACAAGCTCGTGGTGGTTATCAGGGACGACCTCCGCATGACCCCTGGCAAGATGGCAGTCCAGGTCGCGCACGCGGCCGTCTCCTGTGCCATCGCCGCCAAGTCCAAGAAGGCCGATTGGTTCGCAAAGTGGTACAGAGAGGGCCAGCGGAAGGTGGTCCTCAGGGCCGAGGACCTGGAGGAGCTCAGGACCCTGGAGGCGAAGGCCGCTCGGGCAGGCCTGCCCAGAGCGTTGATAACGGACGCCGGCCTGACGGAGCTGCCGCCGGAGACGACCACATGCCTCGGCATCGGTCCCGCACCCGCAGGTAGCATCGACCCAGTGACAGGGTCCTTGCCGCTGATGTGAGATTTTCATGAAATCACAGGTCCGAATATTGGGCATCGACGATTCCCCGTTCCGCTTCGGAGACAAGGAATCGCTCGTGGTCGGGGCGCTTGTGAGGGCTCCGAACTATCTTGAGGCCGTGATGAAGACGACGGTGGAGGTGGACGGCACGGATTCAACGGACCGCATCGTCCAGATGACATCAGAATCGAGGTACAAGGAGCAGATCAAAGCCATCATGATCGACGGTATCGCCCTCGGTGGGTTCAATGTCGTCGATATCGAGAGGGTGCACGAAGAAACAGGCCTTCCCGTGCTCACGCTTACACGAGATAAGCCGAACATGGACGAGATCGGTGCCGCCCTCAGGAAGCATTTCGACGACTGGCAGCGACGGTACGATCTCATGGCCAAGCTGGACCTCCGACGGATAGAAACGGCCCACAAGCCTCTCTATGCCTGCGGCGTAGGTCTCGATTGGCGAGGCTTCCAGGAGCTCGTCGCCATGTCCACGGTGAGAGGGGCCGTGCCAGAGCCCGTTAGGATCGCCCACATCGTGTCGGCGGCGATGGTCCGTGGCGAGTCCCACGGGCGATCTTGATACGCCGCGCTGAACCTGCTTGAGAAGAGTCTTATCGCAGGGCGTTCATGTCTCTGTGCTAGAGGTTCGTGGACGCATGATACGGAATCTGTTCAACAAGCACGACCACAGACCCATGAGCGGAGCGACCAAGGAGCAGGCCATTCAGGCGGCAGCCTGGTTCTGGCGGTCGCGACAGTTCGGCGTGAACTTCTCCTCTCCGTTCAGCATGCAGGGTGCTCAGTTCCATTCCAAGCTGGGTCTCAGGCAGTCCGTGAGCGTCTATGTGGTGGACGAGGGTGGCCAGATC
>JAJISI010000065.1 GCA_022848805.1 Thermoplasmatota archaeon | reverse complement strand
GACTCAGATAGAGCAGGCCAAGGAGCATGGTCAACAGCATAAAGGCAACATATCCCCCCCATTGGGTATGCTCGGTTGTTCCAGCGATAATCATGCCAGAGATTCCGAAGCCGCCAAGGATCGAGAAACATATCACCGACCCAAGTCCCAGGAACTTGCCGAGCAGGACCTCTATACGTCTCACCGGACAGGCGAGGACGACCGAGAGCGCCCCGCTCTCCGACTCACCTGATATGGTCGCGTAGCCGAGCATTATCGCTATGATGGGGACGAGCATGCTAGAGATGGTCATGAGCACGCCTACGGTCAGGTCCATCTCGCCAACGCTTCCCCCGCCAGCCATAAAAGCTGAGGCGATCGTCAGTATCAGAAAGATTGCGATCAGCGCAACGATCCATCTACTCCTCACGTTGTCGGCGAATTCCTTCTTCGCGATGATGTAGACCGACCGGGTGTTCAGTGACATCTACGGCTCACCATCCTCCGAGAGCAGCTTCACGAACGCCTCCTCCAAGGTGGGTTCTACGGTCCTGAAATCCTTGATGACCAGGCCTCTCTCCTGCATCGCGGTCATCACTCTCAACCGCATGCTAGCGTCACAGGTTATGGTCATAGCGTCGCCCTTCGCGGCTACGTCCTCGACACCCTCGATTTCCCGGACCCATGATAGTATCTTCTCGTTCAGGCCAGCGCTCTGAACCCACAGGCGTGGCCTTATGTGAAGGCCACCGCTTATGTTATCGATCGTGTCTTCGGCCACAAGCCTACCATTGTTGATTATCGCAACCCTGTGGCAAAGCGCCTGGACCTCTGAGAGGATATGCGATGAAAATATGATCGTGGCACCCTGCTCGTTCAGAGTCCTGAGCTTCTCCCTTACAGCCTTGACCCACCTGGCGTCGAGTCCTCCTGTGGGTTCGTCCATCACGTATATGGATGGGTTCCCTATCATCGCCTGTGCCATGCCCAGCAACTGCGTCATACCCTTGGAGAATGTGCCCACCTTCCTATTCGCGGCGCCATCCAGGCCGACATCCCTGAGGAGCGAGGGTACGACGGACTTATCGACATCGCGCAACTCGCAGAAGAAGTTCAATGTTTGGATCGGCGTGAGATTGTCATAGAACGATATGCGTTCGGGCAGGAACCCCACATCCCTGCGCAGCTCCACTCCGCCTCCGTTCACCAGCTTTCCGTTTATGAACGCCTCTCCGGAGGTGGGATGGAATAGGCCCATTATCATCTTGATCGTAGTGCTCTTGCCCGCGCCGTTCGGTCCTAGGAACCCATATATCTCACCCTTGCGGACGTTCATGCTGAGGGAGTCCACTGCCAGGACTTCCTTGAACCTCTTCGTTATGTTCCTGGTCTCTATCACAATAGACGAATCGTGCATGTCAATCCCTTCGGTCCAGAGGGCAGATTGAGCTCTTCCCTCCAGTGTCTGAGCGCACTTCTCCCATTTCGGAGGCGTCATGGAGATACGGATATTAATGCCTACCAACAGGAGGACAGCTATCTGGACTTGCTAAGAAGGCGCCTCGAAGCTCTGAAAACGGACGTCTGGCTCGCGAAGACGAAAAGCCAACAGATTCCATACCTTCCGCAACGCATCGCAAGGAAATGGAAAAGGATTCGCCCCTTGTACATCCATGCGAATGAACCGCCGATTCTGGGTTAGGTCAAACAGACACAAGTAGGCTGGGCGTCGCACCGGAATGTGGCGTATATCACTCGTGACTAGTAGCTCCAACGATAAATGAAAATCAGGAAAGAGTTTGGGTGCTCCTCCACAGGCAGGTATCGGGGATCATTCACCGTCTGCGGAGGAACACCAGGCATGTGCAGTTCGGTGTCTACTTCCAGAGCGGTGTCTCTTTGGGCGCATCTGGGTTACCGTAGATAGTCCATCTCGCATCGTAGTACAGGTCGAAGAAGTCCATCCACATGGTGTCCTCGACGAAGTCGAGGTCTATGTTGTTGTAGTCGAACGGACAGTCGACACAGTAGTACTCCGCTGGAAGCTCGACATTGGCCCCGTCATAGAGGTACGTCCTCGTTCTTGTGTAGTCGAGAGACTCCCACTGCACCCACGATGGCGGGAACCATATGTTCAGACCGTGCGGGAACGAGTTGCCCGACCTGTCGAGTATCTGGCACTGTGCGATGTGGACAAGGGCATCGTCGAAGGCACCGTGGAAGGCGTCCACGACATCAACCAGGTTCTGGTCTCTGTCAAACTCGAGCTCATAGTACTCCACGACCTTCTCGAGCCACGTGTACACATCCGGGAGCCACTCATAACCCGCCTGGTCTCCCATCTTACCGATCAACGCCGTGTCCCTTGCCGAGGCTATGACGTTCCTGTAGATCGCGGCCCATGGGTCTCCCCCACCCTCAGTGACATTCTTCATCATGAACGCGATGGTGTCGTTGAACGCTTCGGCGATATCCACCATGTTCTGGCCTTCGTCGCCCATCTTAAAAGCAGCGGCCGTCACGGCCATCTGCGAGTTGGACAATAGATGATCAAGCGTCACTTTCTTTCCTTCTGTGTTGTTGTAGTAGTACACGTGATTGTCCACTATGTTCACCGCAACCTCCTCAGCGCTCATTACTCCGAGGCCCATGTCCTTGATCATCAGATAGTACGGCAGTCCGTCGAGCGGCATGTCCTGCTGTGTCCCAACGAAGTAATCCGCCGAGTTCCTCAGCTCGTAAGCAACCTCTATCGACGCCATGTTGTCGCCGTCCAGAGCGAGTACATCAATATCCCGGCCTTCAAGGGCAGTCGCGAGGCCGTCTATCGGCATCAGATACTTCTCGTCCTGCGAATTCCAGTCGGGACAGACCCCGCACCATGCGTGGCCGTTCTTGACAACCACCATAGAATTAGTGCCAGGGAACTCTACCATGGCGAAGTTCAGAAACTCATTGAGCGTCTCCGGGGCTGACGAGTCCCTCTCCTTGCTATCCCAGCCTGCTGCCGCGGACCAGTCATCGGGTGTAACTTCATACACTTCGGACGTACCTTCGCCCTGCGTATCGAGGTACACAACCACATTCACGAGACCTGGATCGACGGATTCCTCACCTAGTGCCTTGGCGCATTGTTCGAGCGCGAACACCGCAGATACTTCGTAGTCGTTGTCCGCCCCGCAGTAGATGTATAAGGCCCAATCTTTCTCAACCACATCTGTGCTGCCAAGGTTCTCAGCCATGGTGAGCGCCGTTGTCGGCGCGGAGACACACAAGACTGCCACTAGCGTCAGCAGCATGCCTATCCTTCCGTTTCTTCCCAGAGTCATCGATTCTTCCCTCTCGTATGCGCCCACGTTGCGCACTGACTGCTACCAAGTCAGTACGCTGAAATACGTTGTAACCCCTAGCTTGAAACTAGTTTCAGAAGTCGTCAAATCGTCCCAAATCGCCGGAAAACTCACGAATTCCGTCTATCTGATAATCCTTACTCGATTTGTCATGCCGTGACGCTCCCTGATGACGAGCCCCCTCTTCTCGAGCTTGTCCAGAAGCCGAGTCACCTTGGCCTTGGAGAACACCTCTGAGGAGACGATGTGCATCTGAAGCATCTCGCCCCCCGATCCGGAAATCATGTCGTAGAGCTTGTTCTCGTCTTCCGTCATGGAGCTCTTGAGGGCGGCATTTGCGTCCGCGTCTCCGTGAGCGACCGTCGTCGCGGCCTCGACCGCGGGTCCGTCGTCACTTGACACGAGTTCAGGCGTGGAGGGTGACGGTGATCCCCAGCTTCGGCTGAACATATACGAGCCAGCCGCCACGAAGACTACGGAGAGTAGAAGCACGATGATTCTACCGCTTGAGAGATCGAGGTGGACGCCTCCGTTGACTTCGATCGACGCATCTAACACGATTACCAGCGCCATCGCGGCCACGCACGCGGATGCTGCCTCCAGCCCGAGCTCGAGTGATCTCCTATTCACGTAACCATTGAATGAGGAGGTCAATATTTCAGACTTCCCTGCTTGAAACCGGTGGAAGACCAATTCATCCGAGTCAGTATGTACGCAGAATCCCATTCCGCTGCGAAATGATATATAATTCTTTCGCATTTCACAGAGAAAGTGACTTCTAGCGGGGTTGAGAATGGTATCTTTCCCGGGTGTCGATCAAGTGAGAGGGAAAATGCTGAACATTCTCGAAGCCCTGAGAGGTAACACCGTAATCGTTGCGTCAGCTGCGCTTCTGGTTTCGACCATGATGCTGCTATCGTTCGCTTTCCTCAGCCCTTCTATGTCTCCGATCGCCTCGGTCTCCGACTCCGACGGAGACGGAATCCCCGACAATTCGGATTCGTTCCCCGCAGACCCCAGCGAGTGGAAGGACTCTGACGGCGATGGTGTGGGGGATGCAAGCGACGCGTTCCCGGATGATCCGACGGAGTGCCTCGACACTGACAAGGACGGAATCGGAGACTCCGCGGATTTCATGGACGAGGGTAACGGTGGCCTGAGGATCTCACTCCTGAGTTTCGACTTCGAAGGCTATGCCCTCACATACCATCGCATCAACTACTATCCCGACGCATGCTTCGAGATAAGGCTGGATACCGACTGTGATGGTGTCTTCGACGAAGTGGTCCGGAGCGATGTCTTCTGCTCCGCCGAGCACCTGGAATTCTTCTTCGAGGCCGATTTTGACATATGTGACGACACGAACGAGATCCGGTTCTCGGTTGTGGCGTACGACGTTTGGGACACAGACAACAACAGCGTGACTGATTTGGAGATACTGGACTACATTCCAGTCGATGGCGTCATGGCGGACGACCTGACGGTGGACTTACCATGCTGCTGCACTTGGACATACTGCGGAGAGGGGGACAACGAGACCCCTGACTGCCGTCTCGAGTACGCAGTTTCGACCGTGCTTCTTGAATAGGATCGGATTCTGTATTGCCCTCGTAACCAGTTCCGGAGAACGGCTCAGCACTTGCCCGATGAATCCAGTCATCCGCCATAGACTGGCCTGTGCGTCAGGCCTGAGTCCGTCGCCTGCGCCCTGCCATGATGAACACGACTAAGATTGCGATTACGGGAGCCACAGCCAGTGGAAACTCCGGGATAGGTTCTCCGGTAACGGTCACCTCCGCCATGACTGTCGAGGTGAGATCGTTGGAGTCCTTCACCTCCACCGTGACGACGTAGAGGCCTGGAAGGGTATAGGCGTGAGTCGGTTCCAGATCGTTCGACCACTCTGTGTCCCATTCGCCATCGCTCTCCCAATCCCATCTTGCCTGGAGAGTCTCCGAATCCGTCTCTGCGTCCGACGAGGCGGTGGCGTCGAAGTTGACAACCTCTCCGGTGCTCGCAGCCTCCATGTCGGCCTCCAAGACAGCTACGGGAGGCGTATTTACGAGAAGCGATGTTGAGACGCTGTCCCAATCGCCGGACGGCACATGTTCGACATCATCTCTAGCTGTGACAACCACCTCGTACGGAGTCTCGCTTCCGAGTGGGCAGGTGAACTCGATAGAGAACAGTGTGGGGATGCCGGAGCCGACTGTCTGCGTTTCTTCGTTGGCCATCCCAAGAACTGGAAGCTCCACAGAAACGGTCACAGAGTCACCCTCGACGTCCGAGACGCTCACTTCGAAATGCACCGAACAGCCCGGCTCGTGATAATCGCCTTCTGGAGAGATCGCAAGCGAGTGAATGACGGGTTTGGCGTTGGCGCTCTCGACCTCGACTTCGGCCGTCCTCTCAGCGCTGTTCGAGTACTCGTCTTCCATCGTAACGGACAGTATGTACTGCCCAGACTCCTCGTAGACGTGCGATGCGGAGTATCCGTCATCGGCGTTGCCCGGGTCCATGGGCGAATCATCACCCCAGTCGAACCAGAATTCAAGCTCGGATGACATCGGGTTGTGAATTTCGAGAGGTGTGACCAGAATCGGCGTTCCGCAGGTCGCGGTATATGACGCCTCCAACGAGAAAATTGGGAGCGGGGCGGAGACATTGATGGAATCCAACCAAGCGGTGTCCTCGAGCTCGCTGACGTCAGAATCCTTCGAATAGCTCCAGATGAGGGTATGGACGCCATCCTCGATGCTGTAAGCCATCTCAGACCAATCCCAATCGCCGCTGATGGCATCGCTCACGCCGGCCTCTGGTATCTCGAAGCTGAGGACATCACTTCCCGACTGAGAGGACGCCTTCCACGTAAAGGACACCTGTGCTGGGCCGAAGACTGATATGGCGATCTGTGTGGCCTCGCCGTCGCCCACATCGCCGCTCTGAATGGAGTCACCATCCCCGGCCGAGGCGTGGTTGACGCCGACCCATTGGACCTCGCCCATCGCCACGAAGGAAAGCAGATCGCTATCTAGCGCCTCCGAAGCTGAGATCGGGTCGTGCTGCGGCAACGTGACGCTCACGCTCCCGGGAGTCGCCTCTGAAACATCCTCGGACTGGGCGGTCGTGCGGGTTGCAGCGCCAGGAACGAACCCCCCGGAGTAGCACTCAACCTTGAAAGACGAAACGACGCCCTTAGAGGGCGAAAGACCGACATCCAGGAAGAAGGATCCGTCGGAAGTGAGATAGTCGTCGGCGAATTCAGAGATGTCCAAGCACATGTACGTCGGATAGAGATGCGAGCCGCTTCTGTCCCTAGTGAAGAACGGAGTCTTCGACAGGATGGGCGATGTAACTGAACCCAATCCCACTTCGATGTCCGCGCTTCTCGAGGGCGCGGTGTTGAAATGCCACACCGCCACCAGCTCGGGTGAGTAATCTGGAATGTCTGTGATGTAGTTCAGAACCAGCATATCCATCTCCCCCAGCTCAAGAAGCGCCTCGTACGTGAACCAATAGAATCCCTCGTCCCCCCATCCATCGCCCCAGGAGTTGACCACCCTGAAGGCACCTATCTCTCCATCATCAGCAACAGAGTCGTCGAAACCGACGATGGTCTGCGCGTGGT
>JAJISI010000064.1 GCA_022848805.1 Thermoplasmatota archaeon | reverse complement strand
GCGACGTGAAGAAGGTCAGCGACACGATAGTCGACATGTACCACTACAGTACCACTGTCCAGCAGACCAACGTGTACATAACCACGCTGTACTTCGTCTACATCGGCGATGAATGGACTGACCCTGACGATGGCACGCGGTTCTCGGTTCCCAATTCGGTAACGCACAACGATGAGACATTGGCGACATGGATCATCGTCAGCCACGGACTGTTCTCCCTCCAGGTGTCGTCCGCCACCGATCTGTCTCTTGCATACGACATAGGTGACGTGATAGAGCTGGAGACGACTATCGTGATTGCCGACGACGAAACGTCCGACGGCATCAAGTCATTCGGGCTGTGGACCGTCGCGAACACCGTCTGAGGTCTCCAAGGCGCACCCTCATCAAGCCGATTCTCCGCGACCAGCAGGAATGGATGGGATGTCGAATGGCCGTACTTCTAGTACTAAACAGCTCCGGTGGTATAGTCCGGCCAGCAAACTTAACGATGGCAAAAGTGTTTAATAATGCCATTTCACTACAAACGTACTGGCAGCACGTAGCGTCACCCTTTGGAGAGGCACCTCTCGACATCGATATCCCGTCCCCCCAAGATCGCGAGGGATGTCGTGTCGTTCGAAGTAGGCTCTCCACCCCCCGTCTGAGAGAGATCAGCCTTGCGGAAGAACAGAGACAATGCTAGTCAGGGCTCCATACCTCCCGCCGATTCTAGAGGCTTCACCAACGGTCTTCAAGGCTCTCGGAGGGCTGGGAACGGACGCGGCCTTGGACGCATCAACGGGCTGACGAACGGCATACTGAGGGGCCTCACGAACGGTCTCACGAACGGCTTGACGAACGGTTTGACCAATGGCCTCACGAACGGTCTGACCAACGGACTGGTGAACGGCCGCGGTGCCGTCAACGGCATCCGATTAGCATACCAGCAGAGGACGCTTGGAGTCGCGACCGCGAAGTTCAGGAACAAGCTGATTATTATCGCTTCGCTGTGTGTGGTGGTCCTTCTCGTCCCTTACGCTCTCGTTTTCACATTCCCTCCTGAACAGGTCGAGATAGACGGCTACTTCCTCGACTGGATCGATGCTCAGGTCTATGTCGACCATCCGGACTCGGAGAATCCGGACACATCGATCGTCGAGTACGCGATGAAGCAGGACGCCAGTGCGTCGTACTTCTACATCAAAACGGACGGGCAGATGTTCAGAGGAGCGGACGACGGAGCGGACGGCTTCTACATATTCATCGACGTCGACGGCGACCCGTCGACCGGTTATTCTGTGAGAGGACTTGGCGCTGAATCGCTGGCACTGGTGATCGGGTGGAATCACACGCTCGTGCTGCACGACACATACTTCTTCGACCACCGTGCCAGCCCTAATGATTACGCCGGGTTCAAGGTCGCGGGCCACCCGGCGGTCGCCTTCGACGATGACAGGATCGAGATCGGCACGAACATTATCCTTACGCCGGAATCGCGCGCTGTCGTCTGCGCCCGCAATACGGACGTTGCCGATGACTGGTCGGAGGTGAACTTCCATGCAACCGGCCCCGCGATTCGCGTCGTGGAGGACTACAGCGCCACGCCGGTCACCGTCGGCAAGACTGACGAGCTGATGCTGAAGCTCCACGTGAACGGCAAAGGGACCGAGGCGGGTCTCCTCGGCCTCGCCTTCGAGACGATGGGGAACGTCAGCGCGACGTCCATAATGGCCGTCGAGTCGTTACGCGAACTCGGGGAGACTTATTCGACGGTGCTCGAGTTCGACAAGCCTCTCATGCTCAGGAGCGGCTTGGGGACAACCATCGAGCTGCTGGTCAGCTTCCCAGACGATGCTGAAGGCGGCTCGTTCGGATTGAGGTTGGACCGTGATGCTGGATTGCTGTTCGATGAAAACGTGACCGTCACCTACGAGTCGGTCCAAACCGGGTCGATGGTCGCCTACATCATGTCTTCTTCGGAGGAGATAGTCATCGACGGTGCATTTGCCGACTGGAAGATGAAGGCCCCGAGGGAGGACGCCCTTGGCGACTCGGTCTCTTCTGTCGACGAAAACCTGACGACCGCGAACGCCGATATATCGACGGTCAAGACAGCCTCCCAGGCCGAGGCGGCATATTTCTACATGGCAGTCAACGGTTCGATGATGGCCGGCTCCAACATACCCGGCGACATGATCAGATGGGTCGCGCCTGAAGCCGTGGTGAGCAACATCACCTCCGATGTCGCCGTTCCGAGGATGGGTGCCGACCTGGCTTTCATGTTCATCGACACCGACTTCAACCAGAGCACAGGGTATTATGTCGGCGGTTCGGAGACATGCATTGTCATCGTCGGAAAGACCAATAGACTGATATCGTCTACGGTTTACAGATACGATGGCGTCGTATGGGTGAACAACGGTCCGGTTGATGCCGCCATCGACAGCTATCAGCTGGAGGTCGGGAGCTCGTTCGAGTCCCTGGGTATCTCGCCCGAAGGGACGTATGCCATCACATTCCTGGCTCAGGATTGGCGTGGATGCTCGGATGACATGCTCGCGTTCCTGTCGACCCGCACCCACTTGAGCGCAAGGGATTTCGGCGGCATCGTCATCAACGAGCTGTATAGCACACAGCCGAGGACCAGCCGTGACTGGATCGAGCTTCTGAACACTGGCACCGAAACCATCAACCTCATTGACTGGGAAGTGCATGTGGACGGCCTCGTTGTCTATACTTTCGACGTGGATAGATTTGTCGACCCCTGGGAATTCGTCGTCGTCACCGGCCTCGACTTCGAGAAAGGCGAGTTTTACGAGCTGCTTGACGGTTCGGGAACCGTGATCGACAGCATCAACATTCCGTTTTGGCAGGCCAAGTCGTACGGTCGTATCGGCACCGTCGATGACGAATACGCGGATTGGGCTTGGATGGACCTCACTCCGGGGGATTGGAACATAGGTCAGGTGCCTATTCCTGAGTTTGATGTCGTCGTGATGCCGCTTGCGATAGTGACAATTATGTTCTTCGCCATTAGGCGTAAGAGAAGAGAGCGGACGACTGAGGAGAATCGAGAGGGAGAAACAGATGACGGTCACGAGTGAAGAGAAGGTTGAGGGTTCGTCCGGGCCCGAAGGCATGTCGCTCACGAAACTGCTCAGACCATTGAGCGACCACAAGGAGTCAGTACGGCCGTTCGTGCCTTGGATAGGCGGTCCGAGATTGTACATGTTGCTGCTTTACGCCGCCGTCGTGATCGGCTCGGCGATAGCGTTCTTCATGAGCCAGGAGATATGGTACGGCAGCTGGGAGGTCTACAACACATATGCGTTCGTCGTATCCGGCCTGTTCCTCATGTTCGGCATACTGCTGCTGTTCAACGTCAAGCCAGTCATACCGGACAAAGGAAAGTCCACACTGCTACCGTTCCCGAAGTCGGTCATCGGACAGATAGGCCTGATAATGACCGTCGCGAGCTTCGCCATTGTCGCCCTCATCGGCCCGTCCGCTGGCGCGGTGGCCGTCGTCTTCAGCATGCTGATCGTTGCGGGTTTCGTCATGCTTGTCATGGCGTCGAAAGCGATCGATGACAGAGACAGCCTCGTACTGGCGATATTCGGAACCGGCTTGATACTGATGCTGCTCGTGCCCGTCCACGAAGCGTTCGACGTCGGCAGGAGCGCCCCCGGAGAATATCCGTTCTCCGCGGTGAACCTGCCGCTGTTCGCAGGCGGTATGACTCTTGCGGTTCTCGCGCTGCAGTTCATCCGCACACGGGACGGCTTGTTCGCCGCGTGGCTGCTCGGCGCCATGGGCCTGTTCCTCGTAGCGTTCCACGAGCAGATAGGCATCATACCGACCGATTCGGCGGACCAGTACGACCGTATGGTCGCCACGATAGGCTTCACGTTCTCCTTCGTCCCACTGGCTCTGTACGTCTGGCGGGAGAAAGAGTATCTCGGGCTGTGGAGCCGCCTGAGGACGGCGAACTCTCTGATACGGAAGGGTGATTTCAGCGGAGCTCTCAAGCACGCGGACGCCGCGCTCGAGGAGTGCTTCGAGATAGGCGTGTCTAAGCGCTTCGCCCTCCCCTGGAGCCTGAAGGCCGACGCCCTGTACGCCTTGAAGGAGCACTCGAAGGCGAAGACCTGCTACGAGACGGCGCTCGAGATAGACTCCGAGGACGGCATCTCGTGGTGCCAGTTGGGTAACATACACGCTCTGGACGCGAAGCGCGCCCTGGCGCTCAGCGCATACGACAAGGCGATCAAGTTGGACACCAACAACGCCTACGCCTGGAACAACAAAGGCGTCATATTCGTCTCGCTCGCGTGGCCCGAGGAGGCTATGGTATGCTTCAACAAGGCCATGCTGCTCATGCCGGAGAACTTCGACGCCCACGTCAACCTCGCGAAGATGTGCGCCAGGCTCGGAAGGCACGACGAAGCGGTGATGCACTTCCAGCGCGCCCTCGAGATCAAGCCCGACAGCGCGGTCGCGCAGAACGGTCTCGACAGGCAGTTCCTCATGGGGCAGAAGATAGACCAGATACGCGGCTGGGAGCAGCTCGGACTCGACACGCGCCCCCTCTGGGCCATCCTGAGGGAGGACGCTGCCAACTTCGACGGCCGCTCCAAGGAGTTCCTGTCGAGCATAGTCGACCAGAGAACGCAGCTGACCGTGGGGACGGGCAAGGAGAAGCTGAACGTCAACGACGCCATCAGAGCGATACTCACTGTGACGGAGACATCGGGCGCCACCCTGGAGAAGATAGAGAAGAACACCGAACTCTCCAAGGACCAGCTCGTGCTGCCAATGGCTCTCTTGATGAAGACGGACCGCCTGCACTTCAAGCGGGCGGGAGACAGGGACATCTATGTCTCCAAGGGAAAGGCGCCCGACAAGCCCGACACTCCGCAGCAACGGAGAAAGAAGATAACGAAGCCAAGGGAACAAGAGGAGAAACCGGAGAAGAAGAAACGCTTTTCGAGGAAGAAGGACAAGGACGACGATATCGAGCCGACGGCCTCGATTCTCGTGTTCGGTAGAAAGAAGAGATGATGTGTAAGGGCTGGCGCGGGGCGCGTCAGCGCATCTCTACCTTTTTCTTCTTAAGGAGCAGCTGGAGGGCTTCCTCGGCTGCCGCGTCCTTCCTCTTCTCGTCATCGAAAGTGTCCCGCGCGGCCTTGTTGACCTCGTTGACCGAGTCCTGCTCTTCCTGCCACGAAGCGCGTCGCTCCTTGCGTATCTCGATGATCTTATCCCGCATGTCCGTGGCCTTTTGATGGGCCGCGTCCGCGCCTTCCCTGAGCTTGACAAAATCAGCGTGTTTCTTGTCGGCGACTCCTTTGAGCGAAGAAACCTCTTTCATCACGGAGGTGACGTGGTCGTGGTGTTCCTGGCTCTCGTTCGATAGACGCACGACCTCCTCGTGCTCCTTGTCCGCCTGTCGGAAGAGCTCGTCTATGCTCTGGTCGATGTCGCGGATCTCCTTGACGATCTTCTCCTGATCGACGAGTATCGTCCTCACGCGCTCCAGTTCCTCCCTCTTCGCCTTGAGGTCATCCAGCAGCTTCCTCTCTTTCGGGATGGTCATCGGGACCGTCTGCTGCGTCAGGTTGAGGTTCTTGATCTCATCAGATAACTTGCGTATCTCGGAGTTGAGGTCTCCCATGGGCCTGCCCTTGAGCTTGCCCTTGAACTCGATGAGTTCCTTCGCCTTCCTCTGGAGGTCGTTCCTCCTGTCCTTGTAGACCCGCATCTCCGTGACGAGGGCGTCTCGCTTGTCACGTACGTCCCTCACCTGATCCTGGAGTTCCCTTCGCTGGTCGTTCAGCGTGTCCCGCTCGGATCTTATGATCGCTGCTTGGGAATTTATCTCATCGCGCTTGTTCAGAAGCGCCCGGAACTTCTCCTCGGCGTTGCGGAGATCGTCTATTTTCTTCGCCATTTGATAATCCGCCAGTACGCAATCGGTGGCACGGGATTGAGCATTCAGGCTATAAGCATTACTGGTCTAGTGTCGTAGCGATGCCCAGGCCCGGCCGACGCGCGACCTCGAGGGCACCATCCTTGAAAGTCAGCCCCATCGAAGGGTCGTCTATCATCGAGAAGTGCGAGTCGAGGTCGACATATCGCACGTTGCCCGAGCCCAAGGCGAAGTGCAGCCCCGCAGCGATCGACAGCTGTATCTCTCCCATGCAACCGACCATGGTAGTCATGCCGGCATCCTTGGCTATCTCGTCTATCGTTATTGCGGGGTGGATGCCCCCGCTCTTCATGAGCTTGATGTTGATGATGTCCGCTGCCCCCATCTCAGCGACCTTTCTAGCATCGTCGACGGTCCTCAGACACTCGTCTGCCATGATGGGCACGGGACTGCCCTCCCTCACCTTCCTGAGCCCTTCGTAATCGTCGGCGTCAACGGGTTGCTCCACGAGCACGACTCCGAGCGTATGCATCTCCTCGCAGAACCTTGACGCCTCATCGACAGAGTACCCTTGGTTCGCGTCGACCCGCATCTCCACGCCGGAGCCTACCGCGTCCCGGACAGCCGTCATACGTTCGATATCCCCGCTGAGGCTGAGTCCCACCTTGAGCTTGAGCGCACGGAAGCCTTCCGCGCAGTGGGCGACCGCCTTCCTTACGGTCTCCTCCCGGTCCTCGATGCCGATGGTGATGTCCGTTAGCATGCTCCCGTCGCCGGCCTCTCCGAGAAGCTCGAACACCCGTCTGTCGGCGCGCTTGGCGAGGAGGTCATATGCCGCCATGTCCACCGCGGCCTTGGCCGCCGTGTTCCCACGGGCGACGGAGTCGAGGGCCTCGTGCAATCCCGGTAGGTCGTTCTCGTCGACGCCCGTCACACTCCGTCGAGCAGCCCGAAGGAAGTCCGTGATCGTGTCCTTCGTCTCGTGTGTCACATCGCTGGGAGAGGCGCTCCCAACGCCGAACTCGCCGTCCGATTCCAGACGGACGATCACGTTGTCCTCGACGTCTGATGCCCCCGTCGCTATCCTGAACACGCTCTTCCGTTTTATGAGAAAAGC
>JAJISI010000063.1 GCA_022848805.1 Thermoplasmatota archaeon | reverse complement strand
GCGGAACCTCGCATCCTGGTCGGACACGCACGCATCACCGTCAAGAGGCGTGCATTCAGGGGACCATGCTCCGAACGTGGAGTCTGCAGGCGCAATCGCAGCCTTTGCGCCCATCTCGGCCGCCATGTTGCAGAGCACCATCCTGCCAGAGATGGAAATATCGAACAGGAATATGCCGTCGAATTCGACGCACATGTAATCCGCCCCGGAAGGGCCTAGCTTGGATGCGAGATAGAGGGCGATGTCCTTCGGGAAGACCGCCCTCTGAAGATGGCCTGACATCGTCACGCGCATTGTCTCAGGAACTTTCAACCAAGTCCTTCCCGTCGCCCAGATTCCGGCCATCTCTGTGGCGCCGATCCCCGCGCCAAAAGCGCCCACCGCACCCACGGTGGTGGTGTGAGAATCGGATCCAAGAACCAACTGACCGGGTCTTGCGAGTATATGCTCGACGAGGAGTTGATGGCATATGCCTTCTCCGACGTCGAAGAACCTGCGTATCTCCATCCTGCGGACGAGCTCACGTATCTTGGCGTGAGCGGAAGCGGTCTGCACGGAATTCGCAGGGGACCGGTGGTCCAATACGACGACGACCTTCTCGGGGTTCCATGGTCTCTTGACCTCGAGCTCTTCAAGCGTTCTGTTCACGAGGAACGTGTTCTCGTGAGACATGACGATGTCAGGCTCGGCTTCGACGACATCGCCAGCTCTAGCTTCGGGCTCGCCAGACGCTCTACCCAGGATCTTCTCTGCGACCGTTCTTCCTGTCAATATGCTCTCAATAGTGCCTGAGTATTTCAATTCTAGGTTGGCCCAGTCTCGGCCGCACTGCCCGAACCGCTGTCGGTCGAAAAGGTATTTCCACTTGTATTCGATAATGAAACCGCCATGGACAAGGTCCTTTCCGCTCAAATCGGGTCCAAAGTGCTTCTACTCGGCAATGAGGCGATTGCCAGAGGTGCTCTGGAGGCTGGCGTTTCCGTGGCCACGACATACCCCGGCACGCCTGCATCTGAGATAGGGGACACGCTAGCCCGCGTAGCCAAAGACGCGGGCATATATTTCGAATACTCAGTCAACGAGAAGGTCGCCACCGAGATAGCCATAGGCGCCGCAGCCTCTGGCGTCAGAGCGCTCGTGAGCATGAAGCACGTAGGCGTTAACGTCGCCGCGGACGCCCTCATGACCTTCGCTTACACTGGTACGAGGGGAGGTTTCGTCCTTGTCACCGCGGACGACCCGTCATGCCATTCGAGCCAGAACGAACAAGATAACAGACTCTACGCGATGTTCGGCGGGTTCCCTCTGTTCGAACCGGCGACGCCGCAGGAATGCCTCGACATGACCAAGGAGGCGTTCGACGTATCTGAGAGGCTCGAGATGCCGGTGATACTGCGCACGACGACAAGGATAGCGCATGTGCGCGCACCTGTTGTCGTGGGCGCGCTGAGGAAGGGGGCCGCTAAGGGAGAGTTCTCCAAAGACCCCGGAAGGTTCGTAACCGTTCCCGCAGTCGCAAGGGAGAGACATCTCGTACTGCTCGAGAAGCTGAGAGAAGCCGAGGAAGCAGCCGAGCAGTCGGAGTTCAATGTCGTTATCGGAACGGGCGAGAACAAAATCGGCATAATCACATCATCGGTGGCGGCGACCTACGCGTTGGATGCCGTCAAAGAACTCGGAGTCTCAGCGGACGTACTTAAGCTCGGATTCTCGCACCCGCTTCCTCGCAGGAAGATCTTGGAGTTTCTCAAAAATCGGGATATCGTCGTCATCGTAGAGGAGCTCGAGCCGATTATCGAGACCTCTATTCGCGCACTTGTACAGCACGAAGGCCTCACGACGAATGTGCGTGGAAAGGCGGATGGACTGCTGCCGAGAGCGCATGAATTCAACGAGCAGATCGTGACGAAAGGCATCTCGACCGCATTGGCCGTCGACGCGCAGCATCAGGAAGAGTGCGACCTGCCATCGGACCTCCCGGTCAGACCGCCGGTCCTATGCGCTGGTTGCCCGCACAGCGCAACGTACTTCGCAGTTAGTAAGGCGATCGGCAAGAAGGCGCTCTATGCCACAGACATCGGATGCTATACACTCGGTGTCGCACCGCCTTACAGCGCCGCAGACTTGCTAGTGTGCATGGGCTCGAGCGTGGGAACCGCTGGAGGACTGGCGAAGGTCAACGAGCTGCCTGTGATAGCGTTCATCGGTGACTCCACTTTCTTCCACGCGGGTGTTCCGAGTCTGATAAACGCCGTACATCAGAGACACCGGTTTCTGCTGATGATACTCGACAACAGGACAACGGCGATGACAGGGCATCAACCACATCCTGGCAGCCGCCCCGATCCCAGAAACCCGGATGCGCTGCCCATACCTCTAGAGGAAGTGGTGAAGGGATGTGGGGTTAATTGGCTGCGCACAGTCGACCCATACGATATCTCCACGACGATCGATTTGGTCAACGAGGCGCTTGCATACGACGGCGTGAGCGTGATAATCGCCCGACGAGAATGTGCGCTCATCACGAAGAGGGACGAGAAGGGCGCGATAATCCGCAAGCACTACATCGACCAGGAAGCCTGCAAGAAATGCAAGACCTGCGTGACGAAGTTCCAATGCCCCGCAATCTCGAGCATAGACAAGGTCCAGACGATCGACTATGACTTGTGCGCAGGCTGTGGTGTGTGCGCGCAGGTATGCCCGTACGGCGCGATAAAGGGGGTCGAGTGATGGTCGACATCTATCTCGTCGGTGTCGGCGGCCAGGGAATCATCACGGCCTCGAAGATCATAGGCGAGGCGGCGATGTTGTCAGGTCAGAAGGTCGTCCTAAGTGAGACTCACGGCATGGCCCAAAGAGGCGGATCGGTTGTATGCACCGCAAGGATAGGTGATGTCTTCGGACCGCTCATATCCGATGCTAGTGCCGACGTCATCCTGTCGTTCGAACTGCTCGAGACGCTGAGAGCAATCTGCAAGGCATCCAAGGATACGCTCGTCATCGCATCCACAGAGACCTGGGTCCCTCTGAGCGTGTCGACTCAGAAGATGCGCTATCCATCCATCGAAGAGGCGCGCAAGAGGCTCGATAGCGCATCGAAAAGGGCCGTGTTCGTAGACTCTCGCGGGATGGCGGAAAGGGCAGGAGTGCCCATCTCGTCGAACGTGGTGATGGTAGGCGCCCTCGCAGGTGCGGGCATCACGGACATCGACCGAAGCCACTTCGAGGAGGCATTGAAGCGAACTATACCTCGGAAGGTCGATAAGAACCTCAAGGCGTTCTCTTCTGGCTTCGAGGAAGGAAGGAAGACTCTCGCCTGAAGAATGCTTAAAAACGAAAGATGGCATAGGCCGAAGCACAACGGGCCCATGGTCTAGTGGTTATGACGACGCCCTTACAAGGCGTAGATCACCGGTTCAAACCCGGTTGGGCCCACCTCATCATAATCACCATTGGGAGAATCATTGGACAGGCCCCTCCTACCTCAGATGATCGAGGGGGCGGGACCATCTGAACGGGCTTTCCGCTCCGAGTCTCCGTGCAGTTTGACCCGCCAGCCGGCTCCATCCTGACAGGATTCATAATAGGTTCGAGTATTTGCGGAGAATCATCAAAATGGATACTGTCAGCCACTGATCTTGGAGTTTGTGCGGCCTCTCCTTGTGGTACCAGAACCCATCCTTCGCTCGCGCCTGCAGTAGCCACCGAACCGGCTTCTCAGTCCTTCTGTCTTTAGGACCGAATCCGAGATTAAACAAGGAATGCAGGGCCCAGTATCCACTCCCGAAGTAAGTCGGATACTTGAGTGTCGTCCAATGCTTCTCCGATCTGCAGAACGATGAATGGTTATTCTTCTTGAAGAACCCGTCAAGGACGAAGTCACCGCCGCGTACGATGTTCTTGATTCTCGGATCGGTCGGCGGAATCCACGCCAGGCCGGTGAGTGCGCCCACGGTGCTCCAGTAGCAGCTGGGGATGTTCCTGAACGCGCGCCGGTCGTAGGGTATATCTCCTCTCTTTACGAGGTCGATGAATTCATCCATCTTCAGATGTCTGTATTGTGGGAGGTACTTCACATCCTGGACATATGGCATGTTCCAGCCACCATCATGCCGCTGCATCCGCATCAGCCAATCGATCAGCTTCGCGATTCTCGAGTCTTTTCTTGACACGCCGAATTTCATGAATGTGGACAACGCCACGCCGTTGTAGAAGGAGCTAGGAATCATGTCTGTCGATGGGCCCTCTATGTAGCCTTCATCATTCTGCCAAGAGAGTATCTTGTCCAGAGCGTTGTTGACATATCCCTCGTCTGACAAGACACAGTAATCGTGGAGAAGGTAGAGATTTCGAACCATGGTGATGAACGTCCATCCAAATGGCGGCCCTGGACCCGAGTCTTCCGCCGTCTGCCTATGCTTCGAAATTGGCCAAGTCCCGTCCTCTCTCAATGCTCTGAGCAGTTTGACTCTAGGAGGAAAGCTCTTTGCCTCGTCAAGTGTGCGTTGGACCCGAGCGTCTTCCACATCCATGCCCTGGACATAGACCTGAAGCCAGTACTTCACCGGTGGAGCGGCAATCTTGTCGAGCCTACCACACGAGTGTTCGATCGCCGTGTTGATTTCACGCCTCAGCATTCCACCACCGTCAATAACGAGCAAGGAAATGATGGTTTCGAGTCGATTCATCTCGAACTCGAGAGCGATCCCCGTCACCGGGATGTGGATCCTCCCGGTTCCTCCTCCGTCATGGGGGAGTAATCTCTGCCAGAGGAGAGCACGCACCCATGACTTGAACGGCGGGAACCCGGATAGCATAGGGGTTCAGCAGGTGATGGTCACGCAGCCTGAGCGCTACCTTTAGCGGTGCGTCTCTTGGGTGAGATGGCTATCGAAAACGCGAGGGCGAGAGCGGAGACTATCACGATCGAAGCACCGATTGGGAAGTCAGTCTCGAGCGAGAAGACGAAACCGGCCATGCAGCTGACCACGCCGATAACGGGTGAGAAGATCATAATCTTCCTGAAATCCCAGAAGAACTGGTAAGCAGTTGATGTCGGATTGATGATTAGGGCGTACACGAGTAGCCCGCCGACCAGTTTCAAAGAGAGCGAGACAGCCAACCCGGTCATGAACACGATCACCAGCATGAACACGTATGTGTTGACGCCGGCGGCCTCTGCCAGCTTCTTATTGAACATGAGGGCTAGTATCTCCTTGTAGAACAACACTACGAATCCGAGGATGACCGCTGAGAGAATGGCAAGGTACAGCACATCGTATTCAGAGATTGCGAATATGCTCCCCCAGAGGATCCTGAGCGCAGCACCGGAGGCCGCCTCACCCGGCGAGAGGTTCAGGAAGATGAACGCGAGGGCGATCATCAGGGAGAAGATAATCCCTATGACCACGTCGGTGTTCAGTCTGGCGCGATTCGCCACCGGAGCCAGAAACACCGCTGCGACCGATGCGAAGAGCATTGCTGTAATAAGAGGATCGATTTCGACAAGAACGCCGAAAGCGGCTCCTGCAAACGCTGCATGGGACATGCAGAATCCGATGGACGCCATGTTGAGGCGTACGACGAACACACCGGCGATGGAGCACGATAGGCCAGCGAAGATGGCACCCAAACTCGCGGTCACAAGAAGCGTCATCGGGAGCGATATCATCCGCTTGTCCTCCCCATGCTGAGAATCTCGTTTATGATCCCGCTCTGGACTATCTCGTCTCTGGGCCCCTGACGTATGATTCTGCCGCCATCCATGACGATGATATGGGTGCAAGACCGCGGTATCGAGTTCACCTCGTGACTGACCATCAACAGGGTCGACCCGTCTGCATGTATCCGAGATAGAAGCCGTTCGACCTCAGACCTGGCTCTGAGATCTAGGTTCGCGAACGGTTCGTCCAGGAGGAAGATGTCTGGTTCCTGGGCGATTGCTCTCGCCAGGAGTATCTTCTGGAACTCGCCTCCCGAGAGCTTCCCCACCGGTCGTTCCCAGTAGGAGCTCAGCCCGACGAGGCCCATAGAGCCCCTGACCATCTCCCAATCGCGCGAATCCGGAAACCTCAATAGCCCTATCTTCCCCGTACGCCCAGACATCACGACGTTCTTGCACAGGAAAGGGGAGAGAGGGTCTATCTCGAAGTTCTGGATCACATAGCCGACCCGCCGTCTTATGGCGCTGCCGTTGCTCGCGATGTCGAGTCCGAAAACCTCGCCTTGGCCCGACGTGTATCTCAGGATTCCGTTGATCGTCTCGAGCAGCGTCGTCTTGCCCGACCCGTTCGGGCCGACCACGCAAACGAAGTCACCCGAACTGACGGACAGGTCGACCGCCCTGATCGCTGGTATTCTCTCGCCCTCGTACGAAGTGCAGAGGTTCTTCAGGCGGATGATCACGTTCCCCGCTTCCATCTATTCAATCCTCATAGAACCGTCTCCAAGGATACCCCGCTCTCCAGAGTGGGGAGGGATTGGCGCGATTCGCGCACCCCTCCTATACGCATATATACGACCGGAACTGAAGTATTCTGTGTATGCAACGGACGATCACTCTGCACATCGAACCAGACGACCGCCTGGTCAAGACCATCGAGATGGCCAACCTCGCCACCAATGACATCCTCAAGGTGGGGTTCGAGAACAAGGTCGTCAACAGGCTCAAGCTCCACCATCTCACATACTACCCCATCAGAGAAGAATACCCCGCGATCCCAGCGTCCATCGTCACAACCGCCCGGGACAACGCTTCCGAGATGCTGAAACGCGTGAGACTCAAGAGATTGCCGTTCAAACGGAAATGGTCGGCCATCCGATACAACCAACGGACCTTCACGCCCGAACTCGGAAGGGGGTTCGTGACCCTTGCGAGTGTCCAGGGCAGGGTCAAGGTACCGATCGCGTTGCCGAACTATTTCAGGAGATACGATGGTTGGAAGGCCGTCTCCGCCAAGCTCTCCTACGATGGCCATGGACTCATCCTCGGCATCGTGGTCGAGGCGGGAACACCACCCGTCAGGCCACCTGACACCATCCTCGGAGTCGATACAGGCATAATCAACCATGCCGTCCTCTCCAACGACAGATTCTACAGGTCGTCTCACATTCGAAAGGTCAAAGGAGAATACCAGCACACCCGTCGGAGACTCCAGGCCAACGGCACCCGCTCCGCCAAGAGGA
>JAJISI010000062.1 GCA_022848805.1 Thermoplasmatota archaeon | reverse complement strand
CTTCTTCATTTCCTCGCAATCTAGTGCGGACGTGTTTAAATATCTTTCCGGGCATGGCTGGCCAATGCCCGACATCCGGATGGTCGTCAGATGCTTCCCGACGGAGGAGAGGGCGACCGTCGCGGAGGCGGTCACGAAGCTTTTTCCAGACGCGGTGGTGGAGGGCGACGATTCGATGACCGCGCGGGCCGGCAGTATCGAGGCCTTCGCCGAGCAGCTAGCTAGGCAGCGCATCCGATCGGCGGCGAGGAAGATGCTCCGAAGAGGTATGAGTGGAGATGAGACGCACTTCAAACTCAATAAACAGGTCGCGACGCTCGGGAAGGTATCCTTCGCGGACGGAGAGCATCCGCTCGGTGATATCGAGGTAGTGATCCGGGCCGAGGACATAGTCAGCCTGATCGATATCATCGCGCCAAACCTCTCATCAGAGGAGGGCGGTTCGTGATCGGCGTCGCCTCCACCTCGTTCTGTTTCCAGGATTTTTCCAGTATGCTAGAGAAGATTTCCAGGCAGTTCCAGCTATGGGAGGTGCTGGTGGAGGTCGAGCACACGATCGAGAAGGTGGAGCCCGTGATGGCTGAGGCGGCACACTCGTACGACTTACGTTTCCAGGTGCACGGTCCTATGAGCGATGTCAACATAGGCAGCCTCTACGAGCGGATGAGACTCGCCGCGGTCGACGACATCGTCCGCACGGCGGAGTTCTGCAGAAGGCAGGACCTCCAGGTTCTCACAATCCACCCGGCGTTCATCACGGGAATCGCCTTCCTGGACCGGTCGTCGGTCGTGTCCCAGATGAAGAAATCCCTGAAGAGTATATCCATGGCGGCTGTGGAGAGCTCGGTCACCATCGCGTTGGAGAACATGCCGAAAGGTATCAACGGTACATGCACCACCGCGGCGGAACTCCTCGAGGTGATCGAGGGCACCGAGCTGAGAGTCTGCTTCGATATGGGACACGCGAACACCGCGGAACAGGTGGACGCCATGCTCGAACATGTCGACATGTTCCGGAACGTCCATCTGCACAACAACGACGGTTCGTGGGATCAGCACAATGAGGTCGACCATGGAAGCGCGGACCTCCCTAGGATCCTGACATCGGTAGACCGTGGAGGCTACGACGGAAACATGATAATAGAGTCGGGCGACCTTGACAGCGCGGTGTCGAGCAAGCGTGTTCTTGCCGGCCTACTCGAATAATCTCCCACAGCTCAAGCACTGCAGCTTACCATCCATCCATCTCGCTTCGGTGGAACCACAGACCGGACAGACGAAGTAGCTCCCCGAGGGGGGCGACGTCGCACCGCCTCCGTCGCTGAAGCGGGGGCTTTCACGGGCCGACGGCCGGCCCACTCCCATCGAACCGTTGGGCGGACGTGCAGGGTGGGGATGTCGATACATAGTCCCTGTGGGGACGGGTGCCATCGCCCTCCTCCTCTCAGGGTCTAAGAAAGTTCTCCCCTTCAGGAACTCCGCTATTCGTATCGTGAAGTAGATGGCGAACATGAGACCAAGACCGATCCATAGGAGAATGCCGATTCCAACGGCAAGCGTCAATGCGAGCGAGTCGTCGAACACGAGCAGAGGCATCGACAAGTAGTCGAACGAGAAGTGAAGCAGAACCGAAGCTGCCAGCCCGTGCTTGAGATACATGTACCCGAAGGCCACGCCGGCCAGACCGGATGGGAACACCTTCCACACGCCCCATCCTTCGAGATGCCCGAACCCGAATATGATGGAGGAGATGAGAATCAGTGCGACCTCGGCTCGACCGATCGATATACCGCCTCCAAGTACGTACTTGTGAGGCTTCTTGAAGCCCCGTCGCATGGCAGTGTCGACCGCGATCAACGGAAGCCCGATCATCAACACTCTGATGATGAGTTCCTCCCACACCGATGCGTTCGCCAGTACGAACAATAACTCCCAGGTCTCCATTTCCTCGATGGGGTCAGCCACCTCGCTGCCGATGGCCATCATCGCGAGCACGATGGCCGTGTTGATGAAGAACACCGCGAACATGAGGCCGCACATGTCGAAGAACGCGCTGTGGTCCCTGGCCGCGCTCTTCATCGTAAGCTCTCCGGCGAATCCGCGCGCGCTTCTGAGGAACACCCATATCGCGGACACGACGATTGCGGACACGAGGAAGAGATACCATCCGTATAGCAACGACCCGCTCATCGTGATGAAGGGCAGGACCTCAAAGAGTACGACGTGAAGAGTGAAAGACCGCGTCTCCAGCTCGGGAAACACCAGATCCATCCCGTACAGGAGCGTGGTCAAGCATACAATCAGATACACACCGAAGGATATCATGATAATCGCGGAGATCGACCGGGCGATGTCTCGCCACGGTCGTACTCCACGTCTCCCCCGCCTGTAATAATCGAAAGTCGGAGGTCCAGGCGGAGGCGCGATGTAAGATTGGCCGAGCTCGATAGTTTTCATGAGCGACGGTTTCGGACTGCCGCAGTTGGGGCAGTATGACCCCTGCCCGGGAATCGACGTACCACAGTTCGCACAGACTTCGTCATAAGTGATGCGATGCGTCGTCGCATCGGGACCAGCTGGCACAGCCAGAGACTACAGGCTACAGTGTATATTACGATATCTACCGCCCCCAGGTGCGTCACATGTCCCGAGTAGGATCGCCGGAGAATCGCCCCTCTCCACGTGGGTCACGGAACCTCGATTCGCCATTAAACACTGTGAACCACTGGACACCGAAAATCTCGACATTCCACGAACATTTATATCGCACAAGGATTATTGACATGTCCGGCAGTCGGGGGTCAGAGAATGGATGGTGAACACGACACAAAAGTACGTTTCGAGACACTGAGCGCCGAGAAGATTCCTTTCGGGAAGAACAACTTCCTTGAGGTCGCTAGAAAGAAGGCCATCACGGACGAGGGCGTCAGCGAGTTCATCTCCGTGTCTCGGGGTTACTTTCTCCCGGATGGGAGCGAGAAGTACAAGAAATCGATCACGATTCCCGACGATCCCAGCATTAAGGACTTCGTTATCGAGAGAATCGGGAAGCTCTGAATCGGTCACGGGTCCCCTGGGACCTGCTGCCGTAGTGAGCCTGAACCGGGTATCTTTGCTCGTCGCAGACTGTCCCGTTTCGCGAGGAGCATCCCGGGATGGGTTTTCTGTGACGAGCGCGAGCTCAACGAACCGGTCCACCCCATCCACTTCATCGGCCTCGAGCATGGTGCGTCGATGGCTAGTCCAGATAGATTAACCTGTCTGGCCTCCGAGCCGCTAGCCGCCAAACCAAAAGTTATAAGTTCCGACTTGGAGATAGGCGACACCCCGGTTGGTAGGTGGACGACATGGAGCAACCAGAACGTGCAGTTAGGCTCCGGAAGGACGAGATTGTTGAGGTCAAGAACCTGTTCGAAACAGTCATGACATTCGCCTCTCACGGTATGTTCTACAGGAGTGGCAGGGTCATGGCGGACAAGATCGTCAAGACGGCTGGAACGGAGCTAGGTAGAGTTAGGGATGCGATCATAAAGGAGGGCTGGGCCACAGATGTAGACTTCGACGGCGACGTCGTGACTGTGACCGGGTCCATAGAGGCTTCGAGTTCCGACGCTCCCACATGCCACGTGTTGCGAGGCATACTGGCGAAGGTGTTCGAAGAGAGAACTGGAAAGGATGTTTACTGCCATGAACGCAAGTGCGTGTCCAAGGGAGACGAACACTGCGTCTTCGTAATCGACACGGAGGTGCTTTGACGATGGCTCGAAAAACCACGGGCATACCCGGTCTCGACAGTATGCTGCAGAACGGATTCCCGTTCCCATCAGCCGTCCTCATAGCTGGCGAGCCTGGTACTGGGAAAACCACATTGGCCGTCCAGAGCCTGTTCCACGGCGCGAAGGAGGGTGAGAAAGGGTTGTACATAACGGCGATCTCCGAGCCACAGTGGCTCGTGCAGAAGTTTCTGTCGTCATTCTCGTTCTACAATCAGGAAGTGGTGGAGAAGGGCATGATCGACTTCATCGACCTCGGCCCGACCATCGTCAAGAATCCGAGCGACATGCTGGACATAATAAAGAAGAAGATCGAGCAGTGCCAGCCCGATCGGATAGTGATCGATCCCATCACTCCCATGATAGATCTTCTGCAATGGCGGGGCGAGACTCGGGAATTCATGCACGAACTCTTTGCGTATCTCAAGGCGTTCAACAGCCTAGTGTTGATCACATCCGAGATGTCGTACGACGACATCTCCCACAGCCAGGAGTCCTATATGGTCGACGGCGTGATAGTGCTATCCTATCCGGAAGAGGAGAAGGTCAGGAGGAAGTTCCTGGAGGTCCTCAAGATGAGGGGGACGAAGCACACGACTGGCCGCCAGCTCATTGACATAACCGACGAGGGACTGGCGGTACAGGCGGGTCTGAGGTAAGACTGTGCATGAACGCTGACAAGGCCCCCATCCTGAACGAGGGCAGCTCGTACCTCTTCACGGACAAGGGGGTTCCAAGGGCATTCGAGGCGTTCAAGATGCTCTTGGCAGAGGGCCGGAGGGGGCTCGTCATCACGCGGGCGCACCCGACCCGAGTACAGCAGGAACACGCGTTGGACTGTCCGGTGATGTGGATCGCGAAGAGCACCAAAGCGTCCAGTGGGGTGCTGAGCCTGGAACCCACGCGTCTGATGAAAATGCATGGGACGATTTCCGACTTCATCAAGGCCAACAAGGGGGCGGTTGTACTCCTGGATGGGCTGGAGTACCTGATCACGGAGAACGGTTTCTCCCCCGTCATGAAGGCAATCCAACTAACGAACGAGGAGGTCGCCATGAACGACGCCTTCCTTCTCGTGCCAGTGGATTCGCGTACTCTGGAGACGCAGCAGCTGGGGTACCTCGAACGCGAGTTCACCCTCCCGGACGAGGATTCGAGGCGTGTCCGACTCGGGTGATATTCGATATGCAGAGTGCTTTGGTTTTTCTAGTAGCTAGCCGCTTAGGTTGACGTTATGGCAACCGGCGCAGGCCTCGGGCGGGTCCATGTGATAACCGGCCCCGGAAAGGGAAAGACGACGGCAGCGTTCGGCCTGGCCATGCGGGCCGCCGGCCACGGACTCAGAGTATCCGTTGTCCAGTTCATGAAGACGGGTGAGACGACCGGTGAGGTCATAGCTGCGGAGCAGTTGAAGAAGGTGCGTGTGGCGCAGTTCGGTTCGGGCCAGTTCGTCGGCGCAGGCGCGGTCTCCGAAAAGGATCGAAAGAGCGCCACAAAGGCCGTCGAGTACGCCCGCAAGCAGGCTGCGAGCGGGAAGTGCGACCTGCTCGTCCTCGATGAGGCCAACGTGGCCGTGTTCTTCGGCCTGGTCACGGCGAAGGACATCATCGACCTCTTGGAGGAGCGTACGGATGGCATGGAGGTCGTCCTGACAGGTAGGAACGCTCCCGAGGAGTTCATCCAGTACGCCGACTATGTCTCGTACATCGACACGATCAAGCATCCATACGACGAAGGCGCCCCCGCGAGAAAGGGAATCGAGTGGTAATCCCTCAACCCGTTTTGTCCTTAAGGAAGAGGAGGTACCGGATCTCCTCTGCAGTGAACACGGAGCTCTTCTTCAGACCTTCTGCATCGTCGTCCCTGAGCATCCTAAGCAGCAGCGGCTGCCCCCTAGTCATGAGGTACACTCTACGGAACGCCTCGGCCTCGATGTCGGCGTTGCCCAGGAGTTGCTTAGCGCTCGCTTCGTCGAGTCCGCGGACCCTCATCTCCCGCACAACGCCGGATTCGACATGCTTCTTCTGGTAGAACCAGTTGTAAGCGGGGTTGTCCTCTCTAGCGGTGACGACCAGCTTCGACTCGGTCGAAGCGTTCACCAGCGCCGCGAATAATTCCACCACCTCCTCGCTGACGGTGTGGTATCCGTCGAGCACGACGATCATCTCGGGTATCGACAGCGCCGAGTCAAGGTCTGCAACGGCCGGTCTGACCCTCTTTCCGAAATCCACGATTGATGACTCTATCTCTTGCGGGGTGATATGCTCTCTTACCGGAATCCATAGGACGTCCGCCTCCTCGTGGTCCTCCACGAACTTGCGGACGAGGGTGGTGGTCCCGTAGCCTCTGTTCCCCGACACGACGACGACGGAAGTGTCGGACTTGAGAAACCCGTCAAGGGCGCCGAGCTCCTGCTCACGCCCGTGGAACGTGCCAAGGGGCGGCGCTCTGAGTAGGTCCCGGACCGGGACCCGCCGTCTTTCGAGTAGTTCGACAACGCCGTCCTTCATCCGGGAGACGAGGCCGATGGCATGTTTACGCCCGAGTAGTTTCTCAAGTGCCATCCCCTCCATCTCGACGAGCCCGTCCACCTTCATGACGCTGAGCTGGGACTTACGCACAGACTCCCACGTCTCCGCCGCCTTTCGGAAACCCTCAGCCGTCACCGCGTACACGCTCATGCGCCTATCTCTACTGGCTACCCTGCCCCTAAGCTCCTCGACGAATCCGTCCTTGATGAGGGTCTTCACCGCGCGCGGCACATGCGTGCGCGAGATCCCTACCCCCTCAGCGATGCCGACCTGCGTGCTCTCAGGGGAATACTCCTCCGGAGGCGTGTCAGTGGCGAACCTCGACAGATGAAGAAGCACACGCTCGTTGACGCTCAGCTGGCCTGGCATCGTTCGAGAAATGTTAGTGTCCTTATATAATCGTGCTGTTCCGGCGCGTCGTTCAAGTCCATGCGTCAGCCAAGCTTTCCACATGCGCTGGCCGCTCTGCTGGTAGCTGGTAATGACCTCAACACGTTTAAATACGCACGTATCCGTTTGAATCCAGTAGGCAGAGTTATCCATCTCCCCGGAGGATTTGCTCAATGAATTTCGAACAGTGGAAGATGCGGTCGCGGTCGGACAAGAGCGGTGTTTCGGAGGTAATTGGTAACATTCTCATCCTCATGATCACGGTGATACTTTTCAGCTCGATCGTGATGTATGTGGATCAGATTCCCGTGCCCGAGACGACGACGAAGGCCGATTTCGCAGCCACCATAACCTTTGAGACGTCAGGCACGACCACAGCGTCGCTGACGGTCACACATGCGGGCGGCGTAAGCCTGGCGGCCGTCGACACCGCGATTCTCCTGCATATCGATTCGACCACTCAGTACTACGACCTGTCGGAAGATGCCGACTTCGACCACACCACCTGGCACATGGGCATAGACTGGACGAAGAATTTCACGGTCCCGTCCCCCGCTAGCGAGATTACCGTTACTGTCATCGATCTTGCGAAGGCGATGTCCGTGTGGGTGAGCCAGGTGAGCGGCGGTACAGGCGGGAATGCGCCGATAGTGCTGCAGCGGTA
>JAJISI010000061.1:2278-7367 GCA_022848805.1 Thermoplasmatota archaeon | reverse complement strand
GAAGATACAGGAGTGGAAGAACGAGAAGAAGGCCGCGAAGCTCCTGGAGATGGCCGGAAACAAGATCAGCAAGTCTCTCGAAGATTCATATGCCGAGGTCGGCGAAAAACTGATCGAGGAGTTCGGGACGCTCTACGAGGCGTTCGAGGCGACGGCATCCGATCAGAGCGTTCTGAAAGACCTTGGCGTAGACGAGAAGTGGATCGGCGCGATATCGTCCATCGCGGACGAGAGCATCCAGCTTCCGTCGGTGACGATTGATGGGCTTCTGGAGGTAACCAGCCCCGCTCCGGACGGTATAGACAAGATACGCGAGTCACTCGAGTCCGGGCTCAAGGGCGACGGGGCCGAGATCGACATCCACTACCTGGGAGCACCGCGGTACAGGGTGACCGTGACAGCCGAGGACTACAAGATCGCCGAGGAGGAGCTGAAGGTCGCTATCGACAGGATCGTCGGATCCATCGAAGGCAGCGGTGGCACCGCCTCGTTCAAGAGGAAGGAGGAGAAGTGACGAAGACGCTCCTCAGAAGGTGCTCCCCCTGTCGGAAGTACACGCTAGGGGATGCTTGCCCTGTCTGCGGAGGCGCAACCTTCATGCCTATTCCTGCTAAGTATTCTCCGAGCGATAAATATGGCGAGTACAGGCGCAGGCTCAAGAAGGAGATGTCGGGGTAGCTAATCATGGACGACGTGGTCTTGGTCTACAAGGAGAAGCCGGAGCTCAACGCCCCCATCATGATAGAGGGCCTGCCAGGCGTCGGTAACGTGGGCAAGCTGGCGGCGGAGCATCTGGTCGACCAACTGAAGGCCGTGAAGTTCGTGGAGATATTCTCGAAATACTTCCCGCCACAGGTCCTCGTGAGCGATTCCGGCGTGATAAAGCTGGTCAGCAACGAGATGTACTACGTCAAGAGGCCAGATGCCGAGAACGACCTCGTGATCCTGGTGGGCGACTACCAGGGCTTGACCTCTGACGGACAGTACGAACTCTCCGACAGGACCATGAGGATGGCCCAGGACCTAGGGGTGAAGATGACTTTCACGCTCGGGGGGTACGGTCTTGGCAAGCTCATCGAGAAGCCGAGGGTGTTAGGCGCCGTGACCGAAGAGGCCCTCGTGGAGGAGATGAAGACGCACGGGGTGACATTCTCCAAGGGCGAACCTGGAAGCGGCATAGTCGGCGCGAGCGGACTCCTGCTCGGCCTGGGGAAGGTGATGGGCATGCGCTGCGTCTGCCTCATGGGAGAGACTTCGGGCTACTTCGTGGACCCGAAGGCCGCACAGGCCGTGCTCGAAGTGCTGTCGAAGATCCTCAAGATGAAGCTCGATTACAAGGACCTCGAGGACAAGGCCCAACAGATCGACATGCTCACATCCAAGCTGAAGGAGTCTGAGCCTCCGTCCGAGCCGAGGAAGGAAGACCTGGGCTACATCGGTTAAGCCTGCAGCCTGAACTAGACTGGATACCTCCCAGTATCCTTGTGAAAATAAAAAAATAGGGGGGAGGTAATCCTGACTCAGTGAGTCGAGGAATAGAGTAGTTAGAGTGCATCCCATCCCGTTTCTGACTACTTCTTCAGATATTCTTCCTCGTATGCTTTTATCGTGGCTAGCGACTGTTCTGCGTGCTCGAACTTCTTCATCCTGTCGACGACCAGTTCCAGACGGGAATAGATCAGGTCTCTGATGGCCGCGCGGATCGCCTCGGATTTCGACGGGAAATCGTCGATCTCCACGAGGAAGTCCAAAGCGCGAAGGTGTCGTTCAGGAATCCGTATGGTTACCTTCTCGCTCTCGCGGTTCATTGCCTGTCGCCCCGTGCATAGCACGCCTTACGTCCGGCATCGTTTGTACCTCTTTTGCCTTACGTGTGTCGGACAACCCCCTTATAAAATTGTGAATATATAAAGCTTAGGTCAATGGACGCACGCAAGCAAGGCGGGACCGTCGAAGCGATAGCCGTCCACGCCGATTCGTGGCCGCCGAAAAACGATTTATATGGAATTCATGATAGGGTGCCTCACACCAGCTTTCTGGCGTGCGGAAACCCGACTTAGCTCAGACTGGCTAGAGCGGCTGACTGTAGTATGGAAATCGGAACGACCGATCTCAGTCGCCGAAATCAGCAGGCCCCCGGTTCAAATCCGGGAGTCGGGACCATTTCCCACATCTCCTGTTCTCAGACCGTTCCTTACGCGGTCTTCGGATGTTATGTGCGGACGATCTCCTTGTTACTCTCGAGCAATGCCAGCTCTCTGGGTTCGAACGCCCTCGGGTCGAGCGAAATGATCAATCGGCTCGAGCTGGTCATCGCGATCTCCGACCATCTGTCGACTGTCTTGAGGACGCGCGAGAACTCGTTGCTAGTCATGAGATACTCGATGCCGTCGACCAGGATCACTCCGTTCTGCGAGCGCTCCATGAAGTTGGAGAGCATGTCCGTCAGAAGGCTCAGCTTGGCGGGATCGAGGTTGTCTCTTCCGGCAACGGTCGAGAGCCATACGATCGGTGTGGTCTGTATGAAGAACTGCGATCGTACGTCGTCGGGGTGCTGTCTGGTTACAATCAATCCCTGCGCCCGGCTGGCATATTTCGTGCACTCCCTGCACGGACACGGCAGTACGCATTGACTGCAATCGATGCTCTCGCACGGGAAGCTTTCGTCGTCTTCGCAGTCGAAGCACCTTCCTTTGAGGATGTCCACGAATATGTCGAACGAAAGCTCGGGCTTCTCCTCCTCAACGAGATAAGTCCTTCTGTGGAGCATCTCATACGAGGCTTTGGTGCTGGAGACTGCGGCCTCCACTGTCGGAGTCATCATCACCATCTGACCTCTTGCGATAGCGATCGAGAAAATCAAACCGGAGGCGGCTATCGCGACCACAACCGAAAGTTCGGCAAGAGATACCCCTCCCGCCATCCATGGTGCGCTTCCCGTGGCCTCGAACATATACGGTACGCTGCCTAGCGCGAAGACCCATAGACCCACGAGGTAGATGAACCCGGAACGCCTCTGAACATCGCTCGAATGAGCCCTTGCAGCTACTATCAGGACCATCGCCATGAGGATCATGACGGCCGGGTAGAGCACGAGTAGGTCCACGCCATACGATGAAATCGTCGCCGCCCCTTCCGCCGCGATCCCGATGTCGGCCAAGGTCACCAGTACCACGGCCGCGACAACGCCAGCCACCATGAGCAGGCCGAATCCATTCGGCGGGATGAACTTGATTCTCCGCTCCACCGGGAAGAGGATGGCGAGCTGCCAGAGGAAAGTCTCCGCGAGCAGACTCGAGAATATGAAAGTCATGCCTATCGTCGTCGTGAGGTCCTCCATCGCGGGGTCGACGAGGGTGTACATCGATCCCGTTATCAAAGCGATGAATACGCCCGACATCGCAAAGAGGAACAGAAGCGCGGCTTTCGATTTGGGATTGGATAGGAATCCGAGCAATCCTGCACCAAAACAGATTGCGCCTGCAATCAAAGATGCGAGCCAGAGTACAGCCACCATCGCCCTGTTCCTCTCGAAGGCACGCCGGCTTCCAGGTCACGTCCTGGCTGGTTGCAGCAGGTCAAGCCGGGGATGCCGTGATCACGCTGTGGTGGCCGCTCTGACGGCCTCTAACAGTCTCTCAACCTGGAAGGGTTTCGCGACGAAGTCCATCGCACCAGCACGCATGGCCTCCTTCCTGAGAGCTTCTTTCACCAGTGCGCTGACTACAATTATCTTAGCACTAGTGTCCTGCTCGATTATCTTGGTAATCGCCGACAGCCCGTCCATTCCCGGCATGAGTATGTCCATGAGCACGATGTCCGGTTTGAGCGCCTTGTACTTCTCTATCGCCTCTAGACCGTTGGCCGCCTCTCCAACAATCTCGTGGTCGTGGGATTCAAGGATGTCACGGATCATCTCTCTGATGAACGGTGCATCCTCGACAATTAGAACTTTCGCCATCCTGAGCCCTGCCTGTCCACAAGCGGATATTCGTCATCTCCTCCGCTCTTAGACACAATCTAGTGAAAAGATTCCGTGCATATATAAGTTGGCCACTTCGGTTATCGTGATTGATACCCGCGTGTTGCGGTTGCTCCGATCACTTAGGAAGCGTGACGAGGTCGCACTACCTGACGGCCGTTGCTCCGGACTTCGGAATCCGAATGCCTACGGCATTCCGTCTGACGGTTAATCACTCTGGTCCAGGTCTGAGAAGAAATATATACTACGGACGGCATTAGTATGAATCGTCCGACACTCGTCGGACCGAAGGGATGGGCAATGGTATTCGGACTGAAGAGTCGGTCTGCTCAAGACGATCAGACTCAATCGGACGCGAACAAAACGCCGTATCGGCTAGCTTCCTACGGACATGATTACGAGGGCAGGAAGTTCAAGTCGAGCGGCGTGGTATACAGTTTCTGGAGCGCTGCGAAGTACACGCTCGTGCTCTCCATCGTCCTTTGGTGGCTCCCGCTCTTCGGTCAGATGATCGCGGGGTATGTCGGCGGGCGCAGAGCGGGAGGACCCTGGAAGGGCGTCGCCGCTGCCATAATTCCTGTCGCCTGCCTCTATGTGGTCTTGACGGGGTTCGACAGCGGGTTCTTCCCGTCGCATATCCTCGGAGTCGCGGTGGCTCCAGCGGCCGTGTCGGCATCGTTGGGCCAGAGCATTCCATTCATCTCACCGTACATCCAGTTCTCCTCAGAGTACGTGGGTTCGTTCGTCGCCGCGCTCGCCGGCTCGAGTCCGTACGGCATCAACACGTACGTCGTCACTGTCGCCTTCGCCTATGTCGGAGGGATACTGGCCGAGCAGAGCAGGCGTGAGATCGAGTTCACCTCCGGATCGACCATGTCGAACACCACGGTCCTCGTGCATGACAGCAATAAGACCCAGTCGCACCCGTATCCGGCGCCGGCTCACCCGGGCCTCGCCCATGCGATATCATCGCATCTGCCGTGGTCGAGGGAGCATCATGCTGCCCACCAAGGGTCACATCAGCACGTGTACGCGCTCCCACCCGCTCGTGCCGCAAGTGCGGGGGGATGGCAATACGCGGATCAGATGGCGTTCCAGAACGGGGGT
>JAJISI010000061.1:0-2011 GCA_022848805.1 Thermoplasmatota archaeon | reverse complement strand
GCGAGCTTCGCTCCATCGGACCAGAAGTCCGTCAGGAAGGCGAGGAAGGCCATCGAGAAGGATTGGCGCTCGCGTTCGAAGTTCGTCGCCCCCGTCAGGTCGCAGGGCGACTTCGTCGACGACGATGACTTCGTGGACGCGCCTGTTGCCCGCAACCAGGGCAGGTCGAGGAATCCGAGAACCACTCAGAAGCGACGGTGGGATACGATCTGAGGCATGGCCCTGCGCCGTAGCGAGAGCGTGAAGCGAACCTATTTATTCGCCTAGCCGTTCGCCAGTCGATGGAGTGTAGCGTGGCGCTCCAGTAACGGTCGTCGTTTCGCTCGGAGCTGGAACATATGTTTTGCCCGAAATGCAAGTGTCTATTGTTCCCGAAGGATGGGAAGTTGGCCTGCAGGAAGTGCGGAGCCGAGCATGAACCGTCGTCCGCTCAGAAACCCAATGTGATCATCCACAAGGCTCGGGACCGCGAGGTGGCGGTCTTAGATGAGGTGTCGGGCACCCTTCCGACCGCCGATGTGGAGTGCCCGTCGTGCGGGCACAGGAAGGCCTACTGGGTTCTGAGGCAGACCAGGGCTGCGGACGAGCCCGCGACGAGGATATACCGATGCGTGAAGTGCTCCAAATCGTGGCGCGAATACTAGTATACTGGATGGCTGCACAAAGCTATTTAAAACAAAGAAGGATTACAGGTGTATAACGGAAGGGGGACCAATGTTTCAGGCGAGAGCCAGAGCTGAAGTTTTGAAGGAAGTCGTCAACGTCGTTTCGACCCTTGTGGATGAGGCCAAGTTCACTATGAACTCCGACGGTCTCACGCTCAGGGCGGTCGATCCCGCGCACATCGCAATGGTAGACCTGACGCTCGGCAAGGACGCCTTCGATGAGTTCAAGGCGGATGAGAGCGAGATCGGCATCGACATCGACAAGCTCAGCCAGTTCCTCAAACTTTCGAGAGGCGACAACATTGTCGATATGAAGCACGACGAGGACAAGCGGAGGCTCAAGATCGTAGTCGGCGACATCACGAGGCACATGAGCCTCATCGACACGACAGGGATGAGCGACCCGAAGGTGCCGAACCTGGACCTACCAGCCTCCGTGACCGTCAGGTCCGAGGACCTCATGCAGGGGATTAAGGCGAGCGAGACGATCTCTGATCACATTGCCTTGGTCGCCAGCCCTGAGGCGTTTGAGATGAGCTGCGAAGGTGACATGGACCAGGTCCACTGGAAGAAAGCCAAGAAGGACCTCCCCGCTCTGAAGGCACAGGGGAGCGTCAGGAGCCTGTTCCCGCTGGAATACTTCTCCAACATGCTCAAGTCCGTCTCATCGGGCAGCGAGGTCACGATGCATCTAGGCAGCGATTATCCCGTCAGGATGGAGTTCAAGATCGCTGATGGGAAGGGTGAAGTGAGGTACCTACTTGCTCCAAGGATCGAGAGCAATGATTGAAGCGCGTGTGTCGGGAACCGAGGCTACCGTAGATGTCAGCGGCGAAAGCTCACGCAGGGGCCTCTCGGGCGACTAGGCTGATCTGTTGTCAACTACCCCGCCCTTAAGGACGGGGCTTGTAACTGAGGTGTAACCGAATGTTCGGAAACAGAGCCCGCTACGATTGGCTGGTTGACATCGGGTGGCGAACCCTAACCGCGATTTCACTATTGTACGGGTGTCAGCCTACCTCTGGCAGAGGGATTGACGCCGTCGTGTCCCCGTTCCTTGCGGAACGCTTGCCACCGGAGGCGATTCGGAGTGCCTAGTACGAAACCGTTTTCTCCAATAGGCGTATGCCGGTGCCTGGCAATATATTTGACGCTCCAATTCCTCCCCGCTCTAAAGAACGGGATATCCTCGGAGGCGGTTCTATGATGCGGCTATGCTCCTATCCACTTCACCCCGACGATCTTCTCGATCGCCGATATGGCTGATAGGGCCGCCAAGTAGCTAGTCTTCGGGTTCCGCGGGGATGGCACGTTTCTCGTGACGACATCAATCTCGCCGAACTTAC
>JAJISI010000060.1 GCA_022848805.1 Thermoplasmatota archaeon | reverse complement strand
TATCGTCATCTGCTATCAACTTTGATAGGCTGCGGCTGTGCCTCCTCATCTATCTCAGGGCACCGCTTAAGCGGTCAAGAGCCTGTTTCGCGGCTCGTCCAGCCCTCTCGTACTGGTCCTGCACATCCATCCTCGTGCTATCGGCATGCTCGCTATCGGTCGAGCCCTCGATGTTGATCAGGACGTTCATCAATGCTCCGGTGACGCCCGCCTCGGCGAGATATACCGCCACCGCCACGTCCGAATACGCGTTCCTTGTACCTATCTCTCCGACCCTGGTCGCCATCTCCAGGATGCGCGCGCACGCCCTGGCGGTCTTCTGAGGGACTTCCGTCGCCTCTCCCAGGGCCGCCTTGACCGCCTCGACGGCGTCATCCGTTCCCTCCGTCCGCCTCCTTCTCATGGCTTCGACAAGCCCGTCGTAGGCCCTTGCGTCCTCCTGTGCCAGGTCCACGAGCTCGTCCCTGAGTGTGAGGAGTGAGTCTGTGAGCATGTCGAGCTCCGGTCTCAGCTCCTCGCTCTTCTTTTTCTTTCCGGTGACGGAGCATACCATCGCGAGAAGAGATGCAGACATCGCTCCCGCAGCTGCAGAGGCTGTCCCTCCACCTGGAGACGGCGAGCTGGACGACAGCTCAGCACAGAAATCCCTCAGACTCTCTACACCATTCAGCACCAGATCCTCCTCTCCAGGATTTGACCGCTTGTGAACTGCTCGAGCTTCAGGAACCTACCCGTTATGTCGCATACCGCATCCAGAGGTATCAGGCCGATGATCTCGCCCTCCGCGACCTCGATGCCCCTCGCTTCCGCCTCTTTGCCGACCTCTTCGAACACTTTAGAGAGGGGAGTGACGGTGTAATCCGTCAGGTTCATCGAAACCTGGACCATCCCTTTGTCCTTCAGGTCGAATCCAAGTGCCTTCAGGTGGGGGAGCCCACCGCCACTGGTCCTCACTTTCTTCGCGATGTCCTTCGCGGCCGCGAGATCGCGCGACCTGAGGTTGATGTTGAATGCTATCAGAGGCATCCTAGCTCCGACCGCGATCGCACCTGCGGTCGGATGCACCTCCAGTGGGCCGAAATCAGGATGCTTGGAGTCGTCGGTCCCGATCGACTCCCTCAACCCTTCGAACTGTCCTTTCCCGACGTTCTCCAGGTTCTTCCTGTCTGGTCTCTTCGCAGCGGATTCGTACAGATATATCGGGATCTCGAGGTGCTTGGCTATCCGCGCGCCCACGCTGTGAGCCACCTCAACGCAGTCATCCATCGTTACATCCTGTATCGGCACGAACGGGAGCACATCGAGCGCCCCCATCCTGGGATGCTCCCCATGGTGCTTGGTCAGGTCTATCAGCTCGGCGGCCGCTTGTGCGCCTCGGAACGCGCCCTCCTGAATGTTCTGCTTGTTACCCACAAAAGTCACAACGGACCTGTTGTGGTCATGATCCATCTCGACATCGAGTATCTTTATTCCAGGGGCAGAGCTGATGGAATCCGCGATACTGTCTACTACGTCCTTCCTCCGCCCCTCGCTGAAGTTGGGGACACACTCCACTACTTCCGCCATGGTGGTCCCCCGTAATTGTCGTGAGGTCTTATTATAATAGCACCGAAGGGGCGTTTGAAAGCCAGTCAGTATCTGTGGGCGACTCACTTCTTTATGAGGTCGACATTCGCCACACGCTCGAGGACGAGATCGCTCAGGAGATCAACCTGGATGGTTCCTGCCGACGTCTGGTCGATCCCGAATTTGATGAGCAGATCCATCTCGACGGATCCTGGCTTCCTGGGTAGAATGTCCCATCCTTCGCCGGGGTCGAACCCATCGGCGGACAGTCTCGCGACAACGACGACAGTCGTGGTGTCGTTTACCGACATCTTCTTTATCGCGCTGCTGAGCTGCCTCTCCCCGGACGAGTATAGGAGCGTCTCCATTTGAAGCGAGTCTGAGGCGTTCCACCCTCCGTCGATGGCCTTGCGCGCGTGGTGTAGGGCGCTCGCGAGGTGGTCTGAGCCGAATACCATGCTTCCGTCAAGAACGAGAATGCTCGCTCCCGCTGCCGACGCGTCATCGAGCAGGGCATCCATCAGTCTTGCCCCCTCTCCAGGCGCGGTCTGCCGTTTCCAGGCGACGATGCTGCCCTCTGGTGGTCCAGAGTCCGTGTCGGGCATGGGAGTCAGCTGCTAGAATCACTCAGCACGGTAATATAACTTGGTCAGAAATCGCCGAGGGAACTCTGTCCGGATTCCGGCTCTTCTGGGATGCCAGGTTCCGATTGTCCGAGCTGCGACTTGATCGACCTCGCGACAGCCTCGCCCACATTGGGTATCTGCTTCAGAATGTCATAGCTCGTGTTACGAAGGTCTTCGAGCGTGCGGATGTTACGATGGAACAGAGCTCTTGCCCTGACGCGCCCTATACCCTTCAGCTTCACTAGCTCGAGCAGCTCGGCCTTGACACCGTATTGGATTCGCCTGTGTATGTCCTCGATATCCCCGACGGCGTCCCGGTTCACGAGCCCGGCGATGCGTAATGCCGCGTGCGTGAGCCACTCGGCCAGCTCCACCTTGTTCCGGATGTCGCCGGGGCCGATGCCATAGGTCTTCTCCATGGACGTCTCGCTGGTTTCGGAGATCCAATCGAAAACCACCTTGGCCGTCTTGATCTCAGATAGGAATAGCTCGTACTTGCCTATGTCCGATGGAGGCTCGACCAGGAGGTTCTCCCTGACCTCGTCGAGGAACTCCTCTATCCACTCATAGTCCGAGCGTCTCAGGTACATGAGCTTCATGTCCGGGACGGAGCAGACCGCGTGGATGAGTCCGAATTCACAGGTTTCCCTGTGATTCTTCAACGCGTCTCTGATCATGGTGGCTGAGAGCGGGTCGATGTAGACGTCGCTGACCCTCTTCCCGAAGCTGGTCACCGCAAGTTCGTCGTCGCCCTCGACCATCCCCTCCTCCTTGAGGAACTTCGTCACCTTCTCGATGTTGTCCTCGAGATGATGGATGTCCGTCTGGTGTGCCAAGAAAGTCCTTCCGAAGAAATCGAGGAGGTCCTCGTAGGACCGCGCATCACCCGTCGCTACGAGCCCCAGCACATGCGACCGTATCGCTGGCTCCGTTCCGAGCTTGGAATAGAGGTTCTCGTTCTCCCCGAGTAAGTACGTGTCGAGCATGAACATCCTCTCCTCCTCGTTCCTCGCGATGAGGATCGCCTCTCCGTACTTGTCGTACCTCGGTCGCCCCGCCCGGCCGCACATCTGCTTCACCTCGAGCACTGGCACAGCTGTGTAGCCGAAGTTCGAATCGAACCTCTTCACATCCCTGACGATGACAGTTCTCGCCGGCAGGTTGATGCCGGCGGCGAGGGTGGGCGTGGCGGTGATGGCTCCGATATCGCCGTTTCTGAAGCTGGACTCCACGAGCTTCCTCTGCGAGCTGGCCAGGCCGGCGTGGTGGAACGCGCAGCCGTTCTTGATGCATCGCGCGAGCTTCGTCCCGAGCATGGTCGCCTCCTCCTGCTCCCCGACGAGCCTCTTCGACACCCGGCCCAGCGCATCCTTCTTTTCAGGCATGAGCCTCTTCACCTTTGCCCCCAGCTCGACAGCGAGCGACTCGGTCGACCTGCGCGTGTTGACGAACACCAGACATTGGCCCCCAGCCCGGATCGTGGAGGAGACGATGCTGTGGATGGGGTTCTCCCCTTCTGGAATATCTCTTCTCGAGTTGTCTGTGAAGAATATCTGGCCGTCTGAGCACACGCCCTCCCGAAGGGGTACCGGTCTCCAGTCACTGACGACCAGCTCTGCCTCCAGCCACTCCGCGAGCTCCGAGCAGTTGCGTATCGTCGCAGATAGGGCAATGAGCTGGGAGTCTGGGCTGAACGTCCTGAACTTGACAAGTATAACCTCCAAGGTCGGGCCTCTGTCAGGGTCGTTCATCAGATGGACTTCGTCAGCGACGACCACCGTGATCTGCTTGAGCCACTTGGTGCGGTGGCGCAGGAGCGAATCGACCTTCTCGGATGTCGCGATCACGACGTCGTATGTGCTCAGCTTCGGGTCGATGTCGTCGTAGTCTCCGGTCGACTCCCCGACTTTGATGCCCAGGTCCGCAAACTTCGCGAGGTCCTCGTACTTCTCCGAGGCGAGGGCCTTCAAGGGGACGATATAGAGTGCCTTCCCTCCTTTGAGAACGCTGTGAAGGATTGCCAGGTACGCGACCAGGCTCTTCCCGGAGGCAGTCGGTATCGCCAGGACAAGATTCCGGCCTGCAAGCGCTGGAGTCACAGCCTGAGCCTGCGGAGGATATAGCTCCTCGATGCCGTCGGCTCGCAGTTTGTCTATAATCCGGCCGTCGATGCCAAGGTCGTCAAGTTTCATTCTTTCCCTGCCGGGACCGATTTGACATGCCGACACAGCTAATATTTGTTCGTGCTAGAAGAAATGCTTCGCCCGGGCCGGACAGCAGACACTGGCCCTGTCCACTGCGTAATGCTTCAAGGCGCAATGCTTATTTAGCACAAGCATAATAGGAACACCAGTTACTGGTGTAGTCCGATGGGCGTTGTTGATTCTAAGGCCGAGCTGGGCTTGCCTGATGTCGAGGATTGGATCAAGAGCCAGAAGTTCGAGGCGACCGACGAGATTACGATTCCGTCTAACCTCGTGGACCAAGTCGTAGGTCAGGAAGATGCAGTGAAGGTCATCAGGAAGGCGGCCGAGCAGAAGAGGCACGTCATTCTGATCGGCGACCCGGGTACTGGCAAGTCCATGCTGGCCAGATCTATGATCGACTTCCTCCCTAAGGGCGACCTCCAGGATGTCATCGCGTATCACAACCCTGACGACTCGAACGAGCCCAAGATCAGGATTGTCCCGGTCGGCAAGGGCAAGGAGATCGTCAAGGCACAGAAGGCAGAGGCCGAACAGAAGCGCAACCAGAGAAACTCATGGGCGATCGGTCTGCTGCTCATGTTCATACTCCTAACAGTCTACATGTACTACCTGTCCCGAGATTCGACTATACTCCTGATCGGTGTCATAGGTGCCCTGTTCATATTCATGATATTCAGGTACATAACGGGCCAACGACGCGAGGCCATCATGGTCCCCAAGCTGGTGGTAACGCACACCCCTGACGATCCACCTCCGTTCATCGACGCCACGGGAGCGCATGCGGGTGCCCTGCTCGGGGACGTCAAGCACGACCCGTTCCAGAGCGGAGGGCTCGAAACGCCTGCCCACGAGCGGCTGGAGCCAGGCGCGATCCACAAGGCTAGTAATGGAGTACTCTTCATAGACGAGATAAACGTGCTCAGGATAGAGAGCCAGCATAGCCTCCTTACAGCTCTCCAGGAGGGCGAGTTCGGCATACTCGGCCAGAGCGAGAGGAGCTCAGGCGCCATGGTGAAGAGTGAACCCGTCCCGTGCGATTTCATCCTCGTGGCAGCCGGAAACCTGGATGCGGTCGGTGGCATGCATCCGGCGCTCAGGTCAAGGATCCGCGGCTACGGATACGAGATATACATGAGGAGCACGATGCTAGACAACGACAGCAACCGGGAGAAACTCATCAGGTTCGTCGCCCAGGAGGTCTCCAAGGACAAGAAGATACCGCACTTCTCGAAGGCGGCGGTGGCGGAAGTCATCCGCGAGGCCCAGAGGCGGTCCGGACGCAGAGGCATGCTCACCCTCAGGCTCCGCGAGCTCGGAGGTCTGGTACGTGTGGCCGGCGACGTCGCGCGCGAGCGCGACGTGAGCCCAGTCGAGGCCAAGCACGTGGTGGAGGCCAAGTTGACCGCACGCTCCCTTGAGCAGCAGGTGACCGACCGGGCCGTGGAGCACAGGAAGGACTACGAGATGTGCCTGACCGAGGGTGCAGTGACGGGGATAGTCAACGGGCTGGCGGTGCTCAATGCCGATTCGTCCATGGCGGAGTTCTCCGGCATAGTCACTCCGATCGTCGCCGAGGTCACGCCCGCCCAGGAGAAGGAGAGCGGGAAGATCATCGCGACGGGGAAGCTCGGGGAGATCGCAAAGGAATCGGTGCAGAATGTCTCCGCCCTCATCAAGAAGTACACCGGCCAGGATATTGCCAATCACGATATACACGTTCAGTTCATTGGAACTTACGAAGGGATCGAGGGTGACAGCGCGTCGATAGCCGTCGCAACGGCCGTCATGTCCGCCTTCGAGGACATCGAGGTCGACCAGAGCGTCGCGATGACCGGGAGCCTTAGCGTGCGCGGCCAAGTGTTGCCGGTGGGCGGAGTCACTGCGAAGATAGAGGCCGCCGCGGAGATGGGTATAAAGACGGTGTTGATACCCGAGCAGAACATGAGGGACGTGGTCCTTGAGGACAAGTACATCGGAAAGGTCCAGGTGATACCCGTCAGGATGCTCAGCGACGTCCTCTCCCATGCGCTTGTCGGCTCGAAGAAGGATGGACTCCTGAAGAAGTTGGCAGCTTTGGTCGTGGCAGGGAAGAGTTTCTCGCCTCCTTCATCTAAGCCTTCGACATCCGCATCCGCAGCTGAGAGGGCAGTCATCAACTGAGCTCAGAGGTCCGGTGGTTTGAGTGCGCGCCCTGGTCGTCGGCAGGTTTCAACCGTTCCATAGAGGCCATCTCAAGGTCATCCTGGAGGTTTTGTCGGAGTGCGACGATCTCGTGATCGTGATAGGGAGCGCTGAGGAATCCCATACCCTGTTGAACCCGTTCACCGCCAGTGAGAGGTACCAGATGATCATGTCGTCTCTTCCGGAGGACGCTCTTCCGAAGATTCACATAGTTCCGATCCGTGATGTGAACAGATACGCCATATGGGTCGGCCACATCGAGTCGTATGTCCCGCCGTTCGACGTGGTTTACTCCAACAACGCGCTCACCCGCTCGCTTTTCGCCCAGGTAGGTTACGAAGTGAGGAAGACCGAGGAATACAACGACAAGTTGTACTCGGGCACCGAGATACGGAGGAGGATCCTGTCGGGCGAGCGCTGGCGCCATCTCGTACCCCCAGCGGTCGCCTCGTTCGCCAAGGAGCTTGGGGTGCGAGCGAGACTTGCGGACGCTTCGGTGAAGAAGGCTTCTCGGAGGAAGAGTTGTGCTCGCAAGTGATGTCGGAAAGATCCTGGAACAGCGGTCTCTGACCCTGGCGGTCGCCGAATCATGCACCGGAGGCAGACTCGGGGATGCGATCACCGATGTGCCGGGTAGCAGCGCCTACTTCCTCGGAGGTGTGATATCGTACAGCAACGAGGCCAAGTTCTCGCTGCTCGGAGTAGACAGGAGCACGCTCGAATCGATGGGTGCGGTCAGCGAGAAGGTCGCCCTTATGATGGCCGATGGCGTCAGGAAGCGGCTTGGAGCCAGCATCGGAGTGGGCATAACTGGGATCTCCGGTCCGACGGGTTCCACCCCTGACAAGCCGGTCGGACTCGTCTGCATCGCGGTCAGCTCGTCAGAGCGGTCGTTCTCCTCTCGCAGCGTCTTCTCCGGCTCGCGGTCGGATGTGAAGGCTCAGGCGGTTCTCAAGGCGCTCGAG
>JAJISI010000006.1 GCA_022848805.1 Thermoplasmatota archaeon | reverse complement strand
GAGATAGAGTACTGGGACGAAACGGACCCATCCATATACGTCAAGTTTCCGATCGTCGAGCAACCTGGGGAGTATCTCCTGGTCTGGACGACCACGCCCTGGACGATCCCTGGCAACCTCGCCTCGGCGGTTCACCCGGACTTCACATACGCACGCATCCGTGTCAGGAGGGGCACCACCGAGGAGACGCTTATCCTCCTCGAGGAGAAGGTCGATGAGTTGAAGGACCTTGCCCAGATCGATGACTTGAAGGTGCTTGAGACCGTGAAGGGTGCCGAGCTGGTGGGACAGCATTATAGCCATCCATTGAGCGATCTGGTTCCTTACCAGCAGAGTGTAGCCGGTGAGTGGGTTCACACAGTACTTCCTCTGGAGAGCGTGACAGCGGAGAGCACAGGGGTTGTGCACATCGCACCTGGACACGGTCCTGAGGACTTCGAGCTAGGAGTCGAGTTCGGTCTTGAACCATTCTCCCCTGTGGGCGAAGATGGCAGTTACACCGATGAGGTGGGCGAGCATCTTGCAGGAAGGAACGTCAAGGAAGCGAACGATCTCGTCATGAGCGACCTCGTTGAGAAGGGTGCGATGTTCCACCAGGGAATGATCACACACAGATACGGTCATTGTTGGCGATGCAAGAAACCGATCATCTACCGGATAACGGACCAGTGGTTCCTTAAGGTCACTGACTTCAAAGATGACCTGGTGAGCGCTAACAATAAGGTGAAGTGGTACCCGGATTGGGCAGGTTCTGGCCGTCAGAACGATTGGATAGTGAACGCGCGGGACTGGTGTATAAGCAGGCAGAGGTTCTGGGGAACGCCTATCCCCATCTGGACATGTGCATGCGGCAACGTGCGAGTCATATCCTCAATAGACGAGCTCCGCGAGGCGAACGGATACACCGAGGGGATGGATATCCACAGACCATGGATAGACAAACTCACATTCACGTGCGAGAAGTGTCAGCAGACCATGACGCGGGTTCCTGATGTCCTCGATGTCTGGTTCGACGCTGGCGTATGTTCGTGGGCGTCCCTTGGTTATCCTGCTGTTAAGGACGATTTCGACAAATGGTGGCCGAGCGAGTGGATCACCGAGGGCCATGACCAGACCCGGGGGTGGTTCTATTCCCAGTTGGTGACAGGAACGCTCGCCTTTGGAAAATCCCCCTACAACTCGGTCCTGATGCACGGATGGGCTCTGACGCCCGAGGGAGAGGCTATGTCCAAGAGCGATGGCAAGGTAGTCGATCCCGTAGGCGTCATCAACACACTTGGGGCGGACTCTGTGAGGTTCTATATCCTGAAGGCCAACGCTCCCTGGGAGGATGTCCAGTTCCAGGAAGAAGGGGTCAAGGCCGCCAACAGGACTCTGAACATCCTGTGGAACGTCTACAAGTTCGCAGCCCTGTACATGTCGATAGACAAGTTCAACCCGATGACCAAGAAGCTCGAGCAGATAAGGGATTCCATGAAGGCCGAGGACCTCTGGATGATCTCGAAGCTCGAGGTGCTGAAGAGAGACGTCACAGAGGCGATGGAGGTCTATGAGCTCCATAAGGCCATCAGGGCGATAGACTCTCTCGTTGTGGAGGACCTTTCGCGGTGGTATGTGAAACTCGTGAGGGACAGACTGTGGAAGGAGGGGGACGATGTCGACAAGAATGTCGCCTTCAAGGTTCTGCACGAGGCCTTATCGACCTGCTCCTCCCTGCTTGCGCCTATCACGCCGCATATGTCGGAGGCCATGCATCTCAACCTGGACAGACGCGAGGAAAGCGTCCACATGGTCGAGTGGCCGACCTCTAACCCGAAATGGATCGACGAAGACCTGGATAAGGGGATGGACGTCGTTCGGGAGATATCCGAGGTCGTGGCGAGAATCAGACAGGAATCGAACATCAACCTCAGATGGCCCCTCAGAAGGATTATCGTGAGGCCTCGTTCGGACGAAGTGGGCGACGCCCTCGTTCAGTTGAAGGAGCCCCTGCTCTCCCAGAACAACATAAAAAGCATCCAGATGGTGCAAGCTGGCGAGGAATGGGACGAGATGATCCTGAGCGTGGTGCCTAATCCAAATGCTATCGGTAAGGTCTATCGTCAGTGGTCGAGCAAGATAGCGGTCCTTCTCAGGAACCGGCCTGCCAAAGCCATCAAGGCGGGGATCGACAAAGGTGAGTATTCGCTCGGAATCGAGGGGCAGTTGGTTAAGATCCTCCCGAACATGGTCTCGTTCACCTCGACCCTCCCGCCTGATGTCATCAGCGCTGAGTTCAGCGAAGGCATCGTGTACCTGGACCTGGAGGAGACTCCAGCCCTGGAGGCCGAGGGCTTCGCCCGCGAAGTCATACGGCGCATCCAGCAGATGCGCAAGGACATGAAACTCCAGGTCGAGGAATTCATACGCGTAGAGGTCGAATGCTCGAGGAAGCTCGGGAGCGCGATCGAGACGTGGCGGGAACACATATCGAGAGAGACCCGGGCGAGACGCTTTGAGGTCGCCGAGAGCCCGAGAGGGGAGTACATTGTCGAATGGAACGTTGCTGGTGAGAGTTTCCTGGTAGGTATCACCTCGTTGAAGATGAAGGAGAGCCTCGACGTCCTGACGACTGTTCCGGGAATCACGATGGACAAGGCTATCAGGTTGTTCGACGCGGGCTACAGTTCGATCGAGTCGCTCGAGGCCGCCGGTCAGGAGGATTTTGCCCTCGTGGAGGGAGTGACGAAGCTTGATGCGAAGCGTGTTTACGACAATTTCCACAAGGGGGAGTCGGCGCCAGAAGGGCCACAGGCTGCACGATCTGCCACCCAGGAGGCGGCTGCGCGGTCAGGGTCCGCGCACGGTCAACCCGAGGAAGCCTTCAAGGACGAATCCCCGCAGGAACCGCCGGAGGACGCAGCCCCTGAAGCTCCAGCGACGCCCGCGAGAGAGCTCGAGCGGTCGTTCTCCTATCTCGTCGAGGAAGACAAGCCGGAGACCTCGTACAATCTCTTCATGAGCGCTCTGGAGAAGGGCGTTAAGGGTTACTGCATAACGAGGAACTACCCTGCCAAGATACGCTCCAAGTTCGATCTCAAGGATGTCCCAATCGTGTGGCTCTCGAACGTGGGTAGAGACAACGCGATACGTCCTAAGGACCTCGAGAAGTTGAGCCTGTCGTTGGAGCAGTTCCTATCCCAGCCAGATGGCGGTATCGTGCTGTTGGACGGACTTGAATATCTCATAACCAACAACAACTTCATCACCGTGCTGAGGCTGATACAGTCGCTCAGGGACCAGGTGGCGATCAACCAGTCCATCCTACTGATAGCAGTGAACCGATCTACCCTCGAAAGTCACCAGTTAAACCTACTCGAGAGGGAGGTCGACCACACCTTCACGAGTTAGTCTGTTCCAGTAGATTCTTGATAACCGCGTGAAATCCAGGCACCGTGGAATACTTCTTCAATTCGCCCGGGGCGATCCAGGCACAGTCGTCGTGCTCCCAGTCGATGGTCACGGTTCGGGAGCTGACGTCGAACAGGTAAGGATGGACCGTCCATACGTTATCGTCATCCCTGAAACTCCTTGCGGAACTCCTTCCCGAAAGGTGAACGTCTCCAAGCCCAGTCTCCTCGGCGATCTCTCTCCTTGCCGCTTCTTCGTAGGTCTCGTTCTTCTCAACGAAGCCGGACACACCCGCCCAGGACCCCCTATATGATCCCACCTTGTTGCTTCGCTTGAGTATCAGTATTTTCCCCCTGTTCCGGAGTATGCTAGTCACGACATGCCGTTCTGTCACGTCGAGCAATTCGATGGCCCCATCAGCCGCATTGACCGCAACCCTGTCGTCAGTAGAGATAAGGGATATGTCGATATCGTCCACCATCGGGATCTCCGACATTATGGCGCCCGTGGCGACTATGGGCTCTGCCGATCTGTTTATAATCGCTTTCGGAGCAACTTTGTTCAGCTTGAGCTGATACATCACGTACGACCCTACGGTACTACCTATTCCGAACGGAAAGGAGAGGATTCTTCCTCGCACTGATTCACCGATGAGCGCGCACTCCGGATCTAAGATGACGCCGTTCGAGCTGTCGACTCCTCCTAGGAACGACAATGGTGTCTCGCATGCTAGCGTCGTCCCCGTCGCTCTGCCAGGACATATCCTTCTCCCATGGATTATCGTGATATCGCCTCCAGCAGCTGATCCGTTGTCCGGAAGGATGCTTTCTGCCTTCCAAGAGTCGGAAGATAGACCATTGCTTTGCCGGAGTTCGTCGCAGTCCGCTCGTACATCTCCTCGATCGGGGCGACCACCATGCATGTGTCGCATAGGACCTTTCCGAACCTCCTGAGGGTCGCAACGTGCTGCGGACAGCTCGAATGAACCATCCTTGAGGTGCAGAACCACACATCGCAATCCTTCCTCGGTCTGCGGTTTTTCAGCCTCTTCGCCATGTGTCCTAATTCGCGAGTCGAGCTGTGCGGGCAGCCGATTGCGACCAGGTCCCATTCATCGCCTCCTGACAGCTCTTCGGCACATCGCCTCAGATCACGAGATGATATCGTCACCCTCTCCTCTATCATGGAGTGGTCGATGTCACTGGCCTTTCGGTGTCCGACAGTGCCGGCCGACACGTACATCGACACTGCTCCCGTCGCTGCAACAGCTGCACCGAATGATTTGTGCTCATCCTCCACAAGGGCCTGGCCAGTTATGAGCGGTATCCTGTTCCCCGCTGTCTTTCCTACGAGGTACCCTGCGAGGGGGACAAGACCTTCAGGTATTGAAGGAAGGTTCACCTCGACCTTCGGAAGCCGGTTCTCGTCAAGATGGAGGCCGTACTCCGGAGATTTCCCGATTATCGCTGATGCCAGTGCCGAGGGCCCCCCCTCTCGATTTGTGCGTGCTCCTATGTATGAATTCGCGAATACGGTCGCCGAAGATTCCGCCCACGCTAGATGCTGACCTCGTCGTGGTCGGTACCCCGCAAGATACGGCGTGCACGAATAAACTGGTCGGAGCCCCATGGATTTGTATGCTGCGACGATTCTTGCTTGTTTGTCATGAAAATCGCGAGAAACGCCCATCGATCTCCACCGTCGCATGTCTAGCCCGAGAGGATTCACCATCGACGGTACGGAAGCGCGCGTTCCTTCGGACATGGCCTCGAGCCATTGAATCCCTGCATCACCTATCGTCTTGAACGATGCCCCCGATACCTGGGCGGATTTCACGGGAATCAGACGTTCCGCGCCGAAAATGTCGCCCAGCGCAACGAGCAATTCCATTGCTTTCTGTCGGCCTCCACCCTCTTCGCCGGCCAGCACCTTCTCCTCGTCCCTGGTCAGATGCATCGAGTCAGAAATGCTGGCCCGGATATAATATGATAATGGAGGTGAGAGGCGGGCCCGTCGGGATGTTCGGGGAACGGAGGACCGTTCGCCTTTCGAACCCGAGTTCGGGGCTTTCCCTCCGCGTTCTCGGCGGTCCGGAGGCCCCTGTGATGTCCAAGCTACACTACGGGCCCAGGTTGTCGGAAAGCGCTGTCTGTATATCTACCTTCTCTCATGGCCTCTTACGCGACTCATTCCGCGGACCGCGCCCGAGCGGTACTTCGTCACACTGTGATACCTATCATGACGAGGCCTGCGACGACCCCCATCAACGCAATCGCCTGGCCGACATTCACATGCTCCTTGAGTATCGCCATGGCGAGAACCACAGTCACTATTGGATATGCGCTTGATATCGGGACGACTAAAGAGGCATGACCACTGTCCAACGCGTACGAGTAAGCGAAAGCGCCGAAGACATTCACCGCCAAGAAGATCACGCCAAAAGACCACGCGGTTCTTGAGGGATTTGTGGGCGCGTCTTCCCCGCGCCACCTGCTCCTGAACAGTGCATACATCAATGGTGCTGTGAATGCTGATATGATGTAGAATCCGAAGATGTTACCGGGGCCAATCATGTCGATCGCAACCTTCGACGAGAAGCTCCATATGCCCCAAGCGAAGAATGCGAGCCCGGCGAATGTCAGTGACCGTCGGCTTATTGCATTGGCTCCATCGGGGCTCGGTTCGTACGAGAGTGCAAGCACCCCGACGATGATCATCAGAACACCGAAGCCCTGGATCGTCGTCAGCGACTCAGAGAGGAACAGCATAGCACCTATCACCGTAAGCGCAGGATATCCCGCGGAAATCGTTCCGGCAATCGCCACCTGCCCCTGCAAGATCGACTCAAAGAAGCAGATGTACCCGAAAATGCCTATCATACACGATCCGGTAGCTAGGAGGACTTCGTAGAGTGTGAAGTCATGTGGTTCTCCAAGGAGTATGAAGGCTGCGATGTACATAGGGCCTTCGACCGCGGCGATGAGAAGAACGACTCGCGCAACGCCGAGTCTGCCCGTACTGTACTTGGCGAATATGCCGCTCACACCCCATAGCAGAACTACAGAGGACGAGAGCAGAAACCATGATTCGATGTTAACCAACTCCTAACCCTGGGAGGTAAGCAACCTGCTTCGCCCGTAGTTCGCGGCCATTATTAACCTTTCGGGCAGGTGAATAATCCCTACGCAGAACACAAATAGAATGACGCCTCTCGAGCTGAAAGAGGTATCCGAGATGGTCGCGAAACGTTCCAAGACGCGAAAGAGACCCTTCGGTGTGACCGTCCTCGCGATTATGCAGACGGTGTCGGGGACTCTGTTTATCCTCCTGGCAATCATCCTTTTCGTCTCCGCATCAATTTTCAGCATCATCGGCATCATATTATTGGCCATCGCGATATTATCGTTCCAACTGGCGAGAGGGTATGTCAACGGGCATGAGTGGGCCCGAAGGAGAGGTCGAAAAGTCGCGATGTTGGCAATTCTTTTCGCGACCCTAATTATTATTATAACCCCGGCGAGGGACGATTCAGCAGCCCCAATCTTGCCGATACTGTTCAACATATTCATACTGGCGTATCTCAGCCGGAAGCGTGTGAAGAAGTTCTTCAAATGATGCGCAGGTTCACTTGCCCTTTACGAACTCTGTGTAGCCACACTTTCCGCAGCTTGACCTGTCCTTGTGCTCGGCCATGAACACTCCAGGGCCACACTTCGGACAATGCTTCTTCGTCCTTGTGAGCTTGTCACCCTCAAGCTTGTAATAGTCCTTCTTCGCCTTCCTCAGAGCCTTCGGCTTTGCTTGTTTGCCTTTGTCAGCTGCCATGAATCGTCACCATCCATATCCGATAGCCATCTACTCCTTCTCAGCAGTCGTAGCCTTGGCCGCCTCCGGAACTGGGGCAGCACCCTTTTTCACTGGAGCGGTCTTCTCCTTGAGCTTGTTCCTGATGAGGATGTGTTTCCGCTCATATTTCATCGCGGCCTCCTTAGACTTATACGCCTTGGCATAGCCGACCGTTTCCATTCTGCCGAACTCGCTCTTCATCGAGTCGACGACGATCCTGTCCTTGGGTACCTTGAGCAGAGACGCGATCTTGTCCCGGACTGCCTCCCTCTGAGGCGTTCCTTCCTTCGAGTGGGTCGCCTTGAACATGACCTCTGTCCTTTCAAGCAGCGGATTTTCGTTCTTAGAGACTATCTCAATTTCCATCGTCTCACCGTTTCATGCGCCTTATGGCGTTTGTTGCGAACGCTCGCGTGGCGTCGTTCACGGGGACGAGCATAAGCCCGCGCCCCGGAAGGCCGTATATCACGCACGTTCCGTCCTTCGAACAGGCGATCGCGACGAGCGCAGCGAGGTCTTCCTCGCCCGCCACCTCGACCTTCACCCTGCTCTTGCCTTGCACTGCGTCCCTCATCACCCGCCACAGTTCCCTGGTGATCATACCCTGCGGGTTCTGTACTTTGATGAGGTCGCCTCTCATCTCGGCGATCATCTCCTTCGCGCTCTGGTCTTCGGATCGCCGTGTCCTGTAATCGAACACCGCCACATCGGGCTCGATGTTCCTCTGAAGGAGTGTCATCGTGACGACATCGCCCACGGACACGACCCTCGGACAGCTCTTGAGCCGGTCCTTGAGAGTCTCGTCCGGCACCATCTCGCCTATCTGCCTTGAGAGTTCCTCTCGGAGTTCCTCAGGAAGGCGAAGGTCGTGCTCTGGGAAGTTGTCATCGAACTCGGAGGGCGAACTTTCCGTTGACATTGATGCCCAGCCTCCTGGCTATCTCGGACTTGGTGTGGTCCAGGATCACCACGTAGCCCTGCCACTCCTTGGAGGTGTCGGCTCCACAGAGGGGACACTTATCCTCCTCTGTCATGGAGTTGCAGGTTTTGCAGGCCTTCTCAACCTTCATTTCTTCTCACTCTTCTTTTTCCGGTCCTCTTCAAGCCACTCCAGCTTGCCTAGTCCTGGCTGTCTCATCGTCAGACCGATCTTGCTCTCCCTCGGGCTACGCTCGTTGATGCTCAGGGAGACCACTCTTGCACGGACGCCATCGCCGACCCTGAGCTCCCTCTTAGTGTCCTTCCCCAAGAGCCTGCGACCGTCAACGTCGACGTCGATCCTGTCGTCCATTATCTGGCTTATGTGGAGCAGACCGTCCAATGGTCCGAAGCGTACGAACGCCCCGAATTTGAGTATCTCGCAGACGGTGCCCTCAACGACCTCATGAAGTATGGGTCGGAACATCAAAGCGTCGAACTTGACCTTCTGATAAACCGCCCCGTCGCCGTGGATTATCCGTCCTTCCCCGACAGGCTCTATGTCCTTGACTAGAACGGCATAGCTGCCGTCTTCGTCGACCTTGTTCTGAAAGCATTCCTGCGTCAGCCTGTCAGCTAGCTTGTCGAAATCCTCTCCGAGAAGGTCAGGAGGTATCCTGATCAAATCCTCTTTCGATGCGATCACGTACATTCAGACAGTCCTCTGGTCAAATAGTCCGCGGTCCACTCGATGCTTGTGGTCGTATATATTGTTTGCCGATGGCTGCCTCTCCCCATCAGCCTCCAACTACGAACAGTCCGACGAACACCAGAGTGGCGGTCGCTACCAGCTTCACTAGGACATGGATCGACGGTCCGGCGGTGTCTTTCAGTGGGTCGCCCACCGTATCGCCCACGACTGCGGCTGCATGGGCTATCGAGCCCTTCCCGCCGTAGTTGCCTGATTCGACGTACTTCTTACCGTTGTCCCAAGCACCTCCGCCGTTGTTGAACATGTTCGCCATCATTATCCCGGTTATCGTGCCCACAATCAACAGTGCTCCGACGGCTTGAGGCGCGTCATAGCCCGCGAGGCGCATCAGTACGCCGAACGTAACCGGCACTAGCACTGGCAGTAGGCCCGGCAACACCATCGCCCTGAGGGCGCCCTTGGTGGCGATATCCACGCATCTCGCGTAGTCGGGCTTCGCAGTCCTATCCATTATGCCAGGAATCTCCTTGAACTGTCTCCTGACCTCGTTTATCATCTTGTGCGCAGCCTTTCCGACCGCCCTGATTGCCAACGATGCGAACAGGAACACCAACATCGCTCCTACCAGGGCTCCGACGAACACATCCGGCTGGGCGATGTCTACCTTGAATGCCTCGCTCAAATCGACGTCCCTCGCGAGTGCGACCCTCTCGAAATACGCTCCGAACAGAAGGAATGCGGCCAGAGCGGCACTACCCATCGCATAACCCTTCGTTAGGGCCTTGGTGGTGTTTCCACACGCATCGAGCCTATCGGTCCTACGTCTGATCTCCTCGGGCTGGTTCGACATTTCAACTATACCACCCGCGTTATCAGTTATTGGCCCGAACGTATCCGTTGCGAGTATGAACGCGCAGGTGGCAAGCATGCCCATCGTGGCCACGGCTGTCCCGTAGAAGCCATACACGAGCTTGTCAGTGTCAGAGAGGGCGCCATCAGGAAGGTCTGTCGGGGCGGCCATCTGACCGAGCCCGAACGATGCGAGAAGCGCCACGATTATCGCAATCACGGGTAATGCCGTCGACTCAAGAGCAATCGATAGCCCGGTAATGATGTTCGTCGCCGGGCCCGTAGTAGACGATTTGGCTATCTCCTTCACGGGCCTCCAGCTGCCGGATGTGTAGTACTGCGTTATGTACACGATCACTATGCTCAGGGCGATGCCGACCAGCCCCGCGCCGAAGAAATAGATGTACGTGTCACCGAACATGACCTTGGTCGCCACGTAGAAGAAGAAGGCCGCCAGTATGCAGGTGACATAATAACCGATGTTGATGCCGGCCATCGGGTCCTTGTCCTCGCGCTTCAGCTTGACCACCAACACGCCGACCATGGACGCGAATATTCCGAACGCCCTTGCGACGAGCGGGAAGAAGATCCATACCAGTGCCTCACCCTCGTCCCATCTGTATGCCTCAGGCACACCGTCTGTCCAGAACAGGTAAAGAGCCAGACCCAGCAACATCGCGCCGATGTTCTCAGCAGCTGTGGATTCGAACAGGTCAGCGCCTCTCCCGGCGCAATCTCCGACATTGTCCCCCACAAGGTCCGCGATGACCGCGGGGTTTCTCGGGTCATCCTCTGGAATGCCAGCCTCCAACTTGCCTACGAGGTCTGCGCCCACATCAGCCGCCTTAGTGTATATTCCGCCACCTAGTTGGGCGAAGAGCGCCGCGAAGCTAGCGCCAAAGGCGAAACCTATGGCAGCATCCAAGGAATGTGCTATCGAGAGGCCGACGCCAGTGTTCAGTATGTAGAACACGCCTGCGACGCCAATGAGGCTCAGAGACACCACAGCCATGCCCGAGACCGCGCCGCCCCTGAAAGATACCACGAGTGCCTCGTTCAGGCTGCGTTTCGCGGCTGCTGCTGTGCGAATGTTCGATCTGACGCTGACGTACATCCCGATGTATCCCGAAAGAGCTGATGATCCTGCCCCGACTAGAAATGCGAGACCCACATAAGGCTTAGGCTCGATCAGGACTCCGAGAACTATGCCTAGCAGTATGCTGATGACGCTGATAGTCTTGTATTGTCTCCTCAGGTACGCCGTCGCGCCCTCTCTGATGGCGTCTCCTATCTCCTGCATCTCGGGACTTCCGAGATCCTTTTTGAAAACGTACCAGGTCAGATACCCTGCGAATGCCAATCCGACTATTCCGGCTATCGGGATAACCAATGTTATGTCTACCATGATGCTCTCCCCGACTCAACTCCGGTCTGGATTATGCTTCACATATAAATGATTAACCAACGAGGCTTATGAATGACATGAGAAGAGGAGCGCCCTGCTGCGAAGAACTCGTGTCGAAAGCAGGCTAGGGAACGGAGGCAGTAGGCCTGGTTTCCCCAGATACTGTCTGGAGGCTATGAAAAATGTAAGGGGTTTCGAGGGCGACTAGCCAGTTCATCTCTCGATCAGCGTCTCCACGAACCGGACGAACTTGAGTCTCTGGATCTTCTCAGAAATCTGAGTGACCTTGTCAAGACTTGGCACATCCACAAACGCGGCATAGTCGTAGTGTCCAAACACCAGGAAACCATCCTTGACCCCTGGTATGCGGATTATCTTGTTCGCATCCTCGAACGTCTTCGGCTCAAGCATGATTAGAATCACTGCTTTGACCATTCCTAACCACCCCACTCGACGTCTGGGAACTCTATCAGGGTCTCGACGATCTCAACACCTTCAGTCTTGTAGATGTGCATGCCGATATCGGCGATGTCGCTCAACTTGAGATTCTCTGTTTCGACCGCAATGTCCCATCTTCCGTGAACTGAGAACGCAACCTTCACTCCTGGCTCTCGCTTGGCGACGTCCAACACCTTTCTCATCTTCAGCAACTTGCAGTTGACTAATATGCATGCCTTAACCGTGGAAATGCCTCCTGGTACACGCCCATCACATGAGCCGATATATATCTTATCCCATCCAACCATACGACTAAGCCTCAGCAAAAACCATGATATTCCCTGTGATCATCTTTGTCTCATTCTCGTTCCTTTGATGAAAAGCCTTATGACGGACCATATTGATTTGACGTCTAGACTTCAGCCCTAGAATCGGACGGCGTGTTCGTTCCATCTCGAAGGAGGAATGGTCTCTCATGAAGAAGGACTTCCAGAAAAGTAGTGACGATATAGACGACTTCCTGACAAAGAGGTCGGAACCTGTGCAGAAGCCCAAGAGCGATGAAGCGACGCTGCCGAAGGCCACGGAACCTGAAGCCAGGAAGCCAGCGAAGACTGAAAAGGAGGCTCCGAAAGAGAAGACGGACGAGGAGAAGGAGGGCCAGATCAGGGCTGCGAGAACAAGCAGAGCCCAGGCCGAGGCGTATCATGATGTCGCCATCCTCAGGAAGAAAGCTCACGAACATAGCCACAAAGCAGCGAAGCTCTATCACAAGTACAAAGCTAACCAGGCAAAGGCACAGAAGCACTTCTCGAGAGCCGTGACACTCAGAGAGAAATCAGAAGAGAGGCGGGCTAAGGCCAAGGAACACAGGGCTAGCATAAAGGAATACGAGAGCGAACTGGCGGGCGCTTCAGAAGAGAAATCTGACCTCAGTCCAGAGGCTCTTCAGAACAAGATCGCGGCTTACGAGCGCAAGGCAGCGAAACAAGAGGAACTCGCTAGGAAGAAAGAGCGCGGAGCGTCTCTTCAGACCGAGAAGGCTGCCAAGTTCAGGTCCCGGGCCGCCAGGTTCCTCGAGAAGAGCCGCCTTGACGATAGTGAGGCACGGATGTTCGCTAAGCGAGCGGACAACCTAGAGAAGGCTGGCTGATAGATCCGCCCAAATATTCATTCGGTCTTCTTTCTGGACGGCTGCCACCAGAGCATGGACGCCTCGGTCGAGAAGTCTATTTCGTCCTGGGCGTTCTTCCCTTCCACGCTCATCTGAATCCTCAGACGGCCATCCTCAAGGACGACCTCAGCGCTGTCCATCGTGGATTTGTAGGCTGATACGGACTTTCCCCCTTCGGATTGGACCTTCGAATCCTCTTTGAGGAGGCCCGCCCCCTTCAGGATGCGGATCCGCCTGTAGCATGCCGCAAGCGGAATCCCGACGAGCTCGCTCAGTTCACCAGCGTTGAACGGCCTGTCACTTGTAAGGTCGAGTATCCTGGACGTATGCTTGTCGAGCACCAGGTTGAACATGTCGAAAGGGTCCATCTCCGGCACCTCTCAGATTCTTGACAGGCTCTGCCACTCCTTATTGAATCCATCGCCCCCAATCCCATCCAATTGAATGGACATATGCTCGATCGCCACCTTGTTGAGGTGTCTCTGGAGGTAGTTCAAATCCCCCGTCTCAAGGTCTATGTGTATGAAAACCACGTTCTCCGTGTTTATCAGTGGTATTACCTTCCTGTCATGGTTTCCAGGCGCAAGATCGACTATGGTGGAATCACATGCAGGGCAACAACCGTCGCCCAGGGTGACGTGCTCTCCACACTGAGGACACTGGAGTTCTGAGACGCACTGTTCGTCGAAGTCGCTACCCCGTATCAGGCTAAGAAGACCAGCATCGGAAACCTTGAGCGGATTGCCGCACAAAGGACAACGGCCGATGTCCAGTTGTATCAACGTGCCGCAATTGCTGCATTCGAGGACGAAATCGGATTCACCTTCTGAGTGCTCCAGGTAGTTTATGATTCCGTCCACTGCGTCGAAATGGATTATCGGGAACTCGTCGAAGCCGAGGTCATCTCCATCGTCGTCTCCGTAGCCACTGTCCGTGGTGGCGGTCGACTCTGCCCTATCGAGCTCTGCAATTGCCTCCGGGAGCAAGTCGCGGATGTACTTCGCATGGCACCTTGGGCACGCATCGCTGTCCATGGGCATACGCGCTCCACATGCAAGGCATGAGAATGATCCTACTGGCCTTGGAGCGCGGTCAGTCTTGAGGGTCTGAGGCGTTTTGGGGCGCTCTGGGCCAGAGATAACACTCTCGACCACGGCCTTGGTTATCTTCAGGTCATCCTTGCTGACCGAATCGTTCCCGAGGACCTCAGACATGTGACTGATCGCCTTCGGCTTCGCCTTTAGAATCCTCACCAACGACTTCTTCTCCTCATGGATGGTGACCATCTCAGGCGCGGCCTTAGACTTCGACCGGAGCATGTCGAATACCGACGACATCTTATTGACCTTCTTCTCGTTCATTGCTAGGGGGCCTCTGCACTCACCATAATCCTGCTAGTTAGCGCTACTCGATAAACTATTGACTTGAGTAGTTAAAGGCCGTGTCGATTCGGTAATCACCCATGATAATACCGATAAATGCGGATGTGCTCGTCCGCCTCGTTAGCCTGAGCTCAGAACCTAGCTTTCAGAACCACTACACCATCCTTCGTGGTGATGTCCACGGATTGCTTGCCCGTGATGTGGTTCGTGCCCCTCATCTTGAGCACCTCGATGTACTTACGCCTCGCATCGCCTTCGTCAGACAGCATCAGCAGGACCACACCGTCCACCGCGTAAGAGATCTCCGCGGGGTACAGTTCGCCCGGTCTAACCTCACCGGTCAGGAGAGTGACTGCTTGCCAGTTCTTGAGGCGGGTCACGAGGTCGAACGCAAAGACTCTGTAATCGTCCTTCATCATCGTGCCGACGACCGTTATCGGGTCGATTACGATACGCTGGGGCATGATCTCCGCAACCTTATCGTCTATCATCTGAAGGAGCTGTTCGCCGGTGGAGTTTCTGAGGGCAGTCCCCATGTCGTAGTAGACAACCTCCTTCCCATAGAACTCCTGTTTGGCGAACTCGAACTGCTGCACATATCTGAGCATCCACTGAGCTGGCTCGCTCAGCGTGCTTATATACAGACCCTGTTCTCCCTTCTCCGCACCCTCGAAGAGAAATTTCTGGGCGAATGTCGTCTTTCCTGCACCCGCACTGCCTGCGACGAGTACAACTGACGGGAACGGAAATCCTCCCTGAATCATCTCGTCGAGGCCGGGGATGCCGCTCTCTAGCCTTGGAAACGCGTTTTGTGTCATGTTGGTCACATCTCTCCTGTCCTTTCCCTCGTTTGCGGGCCGGATCCGGAGCGGTCTGAAGCCGCAGGCCCGTTCGCAGAGGGTGTGCTTTCTACGCTCGTAGGAGACCTCGACTCCACGACATTACCGACCTTCATGTCGGTCGAGATCTCGATGATCTTCTTGGCGAAAGGCGATATGAATGAATACAAATCCGCATGAAGGTCTCTGTCCATGACGATCAGCGTGGCGAGTGACGCTGAAGACCGTTCCTTGAGAACTCCCACGTACCGTGAGAAGAATATCTTCACGTTCTCCATAGTGTTGTAAGTGAGGAGCGTGGACACGTTGTCCATCAATATGAATTCTGTACTCGACATGTCTACCTTGCTCTCCGGGTCGCGCCCGTCGCAGCTCATAATGAAATCGGGGAGCGTCTCGATATAGAACGGGCCGCTCTCGAACGCCTCCGCGTTTGGCGAGACCTTGGTATCGGACGCGTGATTGGATATCGCGTCGATGAACTGTAGTTTGGCCTGGTCTATCCCGTGCAGCTGAAGGAGGTGGGATATGTACTGATGAGGTCTGTCGATGGTAATCATCATACCCCGCTTCGTCTTCATGTCGAGGAAGGCCTTCAGGAGTACCAAATTGGTTCGTACCAGATTAGTGTACTTCGTCGTCAGGATGTAGATTGCCGACGAACCGTTCGCTTGAATATGGGAGCCGACCTCCTCGGCGAGTTTCAAATCCCTCTCGTTCATACGAAGACCCACTATCCAGTTACTACATTCATATAGGTTTGGTGATATAAACGCGTTGCTGATATTATCATAGTTGGTTCTCAGGCAAATCGATTGACCAGGTATCCTCAGGTCATCGGTGCGATACATCACACTGTTGACACACTTCACGCACCCTGCTAACGCGTGAACCACAGAAAGTGATATAAATGGGACCCAGTATTGTCCCTGTCGCGTCCAGACTTTCTGTTCTGAGGGCGTTGGTGCCATGACTGAGATGGTTGATGAGCTCGAAGAGAAGCGTTCTCGCCAAAATGCTGAGGCCGAGAGGCATAGGCGCCAGAGGGACGATCTCAACGAGAAGACCCGTGAGTGGGCGGACAAGAGGGATGAGTTAAACTCTCAAGTTAGGAAGCTCATAGACGTGGCCAACGCAAGACGCGAGAGTCGCGACAAACTCAACACTGAGGTCCGCGAGGTTAAAGCCAAGAGGGACGAGTGGAACGAGAAGTTCAACGATTTCAGCGACAAAGTACAGGGGCTAAGAAGAGAGAAAATGCCGAAGGATGGCGTTCCTGTCAGGCGTATAAGGGCCGAGCTAAGAACCCTCGAGAAGACGCACATGACCTCTGTTCTAACCCCAGACAAGGAACGGGGTCTCGTGGAGCAGATGTCGCATCTATCTGGTCAACTGCAGGCGATGGAGAAGGAGATCGAGCAGTTCACTGAGGTTCGCGTGGCTGAGCAGGAGGCACGCGAGGCGAAAGACCAGGCCGAGCACTTCCACGGACTGGTCGCTGAGCTGGCTGAGAAAGCACAGGCTGAGCATGACGCGATGCTGAAGCTGTACGACGAGGCGGATGCTCTCAGGAAGGAGGCGGACCAGGCCCAGGAGAACTTCATCGAGGCTAAGCTTGCGGCGGACGAAGAGCACCGCGAGCACATTGAACACATAAGACAGGTTCACGATTTCGATAAGCTGATCTCTGGCATCCGGGATAAGTCCAGGCGCGCCAAGCGTGAGAAGGACGACAGCTTCGTGAAGAAGGAGGCCGAGGATATTTTCGATCGTTTCAAGAACGGCGAGAAGCTCAGCACCGAGGACTTGATGGTTCTCCAGAAATCTGGCTATTTGTGAGTTGCAGCTGCAACAGATGAAACACAGGTATGGAAGATCGTCACTGACTACGCTTATTGTGGGACACTGGGTAGCCCCTCATAAGGTTGGCTTCCTGTGGAAGTTATTTATAATGGGATTTCGGCAGCTTTAAATAGTGCACCACCAATATAACATTCGGGAAATTTTGGGCTAGTTGTTAGAGTGCATCCCATCCCTTCTGACAAGGCTAGCCCTTCCCTTCCCTTTTTTTGTCGGTGCATCTGGGTACGTAATCTATTTATCCAACGCCTCTGCTTAGGCGGTCCGAGACTGGATTCATGGTACTGGAGAGCCTAGGTAAGTCACTTAAGGACGCGATGAAGAAGATAGCGAACGCGTCGCACGTGGACCAGGTTCTCATAAAAGATGTCGTCAAGGATGTGCAACGAGCCCTCCTTCAGGCGGACGTCAACGTGAAGCTCGTCCTTTCCATGACGCAGAAGCTGGAACAGAGGGCTCTCACGGATAAGCCACCACCTGGGATGAGTTCGAGGGAGCATGTCATCAAAATCATCTACGAGGAGCTCGTGGGCATTCTCGGGAAATCTAAAGATATACCTGCTAAGCCCCAGCGCATACTCATGGTTGGTCTGTACGGCCAGGGGAAGACCACGACCGCTGGAAAGCTAGCTAAGGATCTCCACAAGAGAGGCATGAAGGTCGGTTTGGTTGCAGGGGATGTCCATCGGCCAGCGGCGTACGACCAGTTGAAACAGATAGGGATGAAGGTCAACGTCCCCGTATTCGGAGATCCCGACGCGAAGAATGCGACATCGATAGCAAAAGCGGCAATGAAGGAATTCAAGGGATACGATGTGATAATATTCGACACATCTGGCAGGCATGCCCTCGAGGAGGACTTAACCAAGGAGATCAAGAGTATCGCTAAGGCTGTCGATGCGGAGCACAAACTCCTGGTCCTTGACGCACAGACGGGACAGCAGGCAGGTCCCCAAGCAAAGGCATTCCACGAGGCTGTCGGCCTCACGGGTGTGATTCTGACGAAGATGGATGGAACTGCGAAAGGGGGAGGCGCCCTGAGCGCAGTCGCGGAGACAGGCGCGTCGATCTGTTACATCGGGGTTGGAGAACACCTGGAGGACCTAGAGAAGTTCGACCCTGACCGGTTCATCAGCCGCCTCCTAGGCATGGGTGACATAAAGTCGCTGATCGAAGCTGCAAGCGAGGTCATCGATGAGAGGAAGGCGGAGGAGACTGCCAGGAAGCTCATGTCTGGGAAGTTCACCCTCAGGGACATGTACGATCAGATGGAGATGCTCCAGGGGATGGGCCCCTTCAAGAAGCTGGCATCGATGCTCCCAGGTCTAGCTGATAAGATGACCGATCAGGATGTGGAGATGACCCAAGAACGACTTGCCAGGTTCAAAATTATAATGGATTCAATGAACGAAGAGGAGCTCGGAAACCCGAAGCTGATCAAGTCATCGAGGGTGACAAGGATCGCGCGTGGCAGTGGGACCACTACAAAACAGGTGCGCGAGTTGCTCAAGCAGTACGATGCATCTCTCAAGGCGATGAAGGGGTTCATGGGCAACAGGAAGATGAGGCGGCAACTCATGAAACAGTTCAAGGACTTCGACATAGCAAAGGGAGGATGAGAGCGTGAGGCGTTTCGTCGTACTGGGCCACAGGGCGATCACATCTGCGGACTTCAAGCTGGATGACCTCTGCGGGTCAACTGGCAGGCTCGACATACTGCTGAGGTGCATCAATTCCGCATTCTTCATATCGCATAACATCCGGAGGGATGTGGAGATCACACTTCTTCTTCTGGGCGACCCGAATCCCCCTAAAACCGTCAGGATAGTAGGGTCCGAGGTGAAGTACCTCAACCCTGACGAGAGGAGCACGGCCGCCCTGATAAGGAACGCCCTCCTACAGAAGCCGGGCGGAGAGAAAAAGACCTCCCCTGGCATCTACGTCTCTGAGAGGAGTTACTCCGAGGTGCTGTCGAACATATCGAAGGAGTCGCAGATGCACTACCTTAAGGAGGAGGGAGTGGACATCAGGGACTGTTCGTTCGGAGAAGACAACACGTTCGTGCTTGGGGACGACCAGGACCTCAACGAAGAAGAAGAGAAGATACTCATGTCATACGAGCCGAAGAAGATCTCTCTGGGTCCGATAAGCTATCACGCGGACCACTGCCTCACGGTGGTCAACAACGAACTCGATAGGCGGTAGCTTAAGACGAGGCGGCCGATCTAGCCGGCTTCCACTTGAACGACGGCATCCCCTGGGTCGGGACTGTTCCCGCCACCGTTCTCTTCTGTATCGTACCTGACGGCGAATCGCCCTTTCGTGAACTTGATGACGGCCGAGCGTAGTCTGCACTTGTACATGCGGACCCTCCTGCCCTTGTAGACCTCCATCTCATCCTCTATCCCTATCAGGCCTACCGTCTCGAGCTCGTGTATACGCCTGTAACATGCCGCGATCGGTATCCTGCAAACTCGGCTCAGCTTCTGCGCAGACATCGGGATGTTATAGGTCCTAACGAGGATCTTCTGAGAGTAATCGTCGGCAAGAAGTCTGGACACGGCCCTCTTCCTCTGTTCAGCGTCCATGGAGCTCATTAAGATTGAGGCATGCCAGTACTTAAGGCAGTTCCCATCAGATTATCATGCTTGATAACCCAGCTTGAGGACAGGGCAAGCGCTTAAACTCCCGAATCGCGAAAGCATTATCTCCCGTCGACATATCTCCTCTTGAGAGTGGTGCAATGCCTGTATGTCCGCTGGATTTCAGATATGGCCGGCCGGAGATGAAGGCGATATTCGACGAGGAGAGACGCCTTGAGAGGATCCTAGATGTCGAAGCCGCCTTGGCGCTTGCTCAGTCCAGAGTAGGCAACATCAAAGACGACCACGCAGCAGTCATCAAGAAGACCGCCGCACTGCGGTATGTCAAGCTAGAACGAGTGCAAGAGATCGACTCGGAGATCAACCATGAGATCACGGCCATCGTGAGGGCTTTAAGCGAGCAGTGTGGGGAGAGCGGGAAGTTCATCCATCTTGGCGCTACATCCAATGACATCCTAGACACTGCGGCTGCGCTGCAGATCAAGGACGCCATAGACGCCCTCGAGAAGATCCTCGACGTCTTCAAGAAGACCCTAGCAGCGAGGAGTAGGGAACACAGGGACACTATCATGATCGGCAGGACGCACGGACAGTATGCACTCCCCATAACATTCGGGCTCAAGGTCGCGAACTATGCGCTCGAGGTCAATAGGCATCAACAGCGGATTGCTGAGGCGAAGAAGAGGATACTAGTCGGGAAGATGAGCGGTGCAGTGGGCACTGGTGCTGGTTTCGGTCCCAAGGCGAGGGAGATCCAGCAAGTGATGATGGAGCAGCTGGGGCTCGGCATTGAGGAGGGCCCTACCCAGATCGTCGCAAGGGACAGATACGTTGAACTGATGGCTATACTCGCCAACATCGCCACCTCGGTGGAGAAATTCGCCACAGAGGTTAGGAATCTCCAACGAGGGGAGATAGGAGAGGTATCCGAGCCGTTCGATGATGCGGTCCAGGTCGGTAGCTCGACGATGGCGCACAAGAGGAACCCGGTCACCGCAGAGAATGTCTGCGGCCTGGCACGGATAGTGAGAGGGTTCATGACCCCGGCCATGGAGAGTGCAATCCTTTGGCATGAGAGAGATCTCACAAACTCCTCGGCTGAGAGGTTCTTCGTCCCACATTCTTTCATTCTACTGGATGACATACTCGGAAAAACCGAGAAGATGTATAGGAATCTCGTAGTCAACAAGGATAGGATGTGGTCGAACCTTCAGCGAGCTGGCAGCGTCATCATGGCCGAGTCGGTCATGATGGCCCTCGTCTCGAAGGGGATGGGGAGGCAGGACGCTCACGAGCTGATAAGGAAATGCAGCATGGATGCTCAGAATGCCGGTGAGAACTTCAAGAGTCACCTGATGGCAAACGAGGGCGTGACTGCCCTCATGAGCGAGGGGGAGCTCGATGCGGCCCTCGATCCGAAATCATATCTCGGAAGCACTCTGGCGACTGTGGACAACATCCTTGACATTGTCGGATAGGGAAAGCTAGAAATACGGAGCGAAAGCTCCCAAGCTGTTCAAGGGCCCTTAGATCAGTGGAAGATCGCTTCCTTCGCAAGGAAGAGGTCGTGGGTTCAAATCCCACAGGGTCCATTCTTCGCACAACTGGCCAAATTTCAATCAGCCGGAATTGGTTTCTCCCCTGTCCCAACAAACCTCTTCCCTTTCTTTACCTTCTGAGCGTCGTCTGTCGTTTGACGACTCGCTATCTGAGTTCGTCAATGACTTCGACGAGGTGCGAGTGAAGCTGGTTCGTGGCAAGCTAGACCTTAACCAGCTTAAGGACCGCAGGAAGTGCATCAGGCTATATCAGAAGTGGGTCAAAGACGATAATTACATCGTTCTTAAGAAGACTGACCCAAGCGGGACCGTTGAGTATCAGGCCTGCAAAGCGCGTAAGCGTGGGAATGACGTAGACGCTTTTCGCATCAATCGACAGCTTCGTGCGATAAAGGACGGGATTCTCGAGTACGCTCAGACTGGTGAGCGATTACGGTCAACGGGTGCTGTCTACGTGACGGGAACGATAGACCCACGCTTGGTTGAATATGATCTGGAGTACGCTTGGCAGTATCTGGGATACTGGTTCAACATGTTCCTTGCGAGTTTGCGGAAGCGTTGCGTTAGGGCGGTCATGCACCAGGACGGCAAGGAAAGGGCGAGAAAGGTCAAAATTCGCGTGTATCGCTCTTGGGAGGCTCATGGGAACGGTTGGCCGCATTTCCACGCCATTCTGTGTTTTGAGGGCTTCTCATGGCCAATCTTCCAAGACAATAAGTCCCGATGGCGTCTCAGAGACAAGCAGGTCTTCGAGGATGCTTGGAGTTTCGGATGGATAGACGTTGGCGCATTGACGCCAGGGACAGTCGAGAAGAACATTGAGCGCGTTGTATGGTATGTCAGCAAGTATGTCGGCAAAGGCGCCTCTGATCTGGATTACAGGCATGTGGAGTCCTGGCCGATAAAGAGGCTTCTAACGGAGTCGATTCTATGGTACTACGGGAAGCGGTCATATTCGGTCAGTCGCAACCTGGTGCAGACGGATGGTCACCCCATCGACTTGAAAAAGCCTATAAGCACAATTCAAACGAATCTTGAGGGAGAGCCTGTCTCTGAGCCCGGAACCGTATGGG